>JBBSCC010000045.1:0-17154 GCA_038250735.1 Sphingomonadales bacterium
AATCGGTTCCGGCACTGACGCGCCCAGCGGCACGACTTCACGTTCCTGCAAGGCACGCAGCAGCTTGGCCTGCAGCTGCAGCGGCATTTCGGCAATTTCATCAAGCAGCAGCGTGCCGCCATTAGCCGCACGGAAAAACCCCTCCCCGCCTGACGATGCGCCGGTGAATGATCCCTTTTGGTGGCCGAACAACAATGCTTCGAGCATCGATTCAGGCAATGCCGCGCAGTTGATGGCGACGAACGGACCGTTCTTGCGGTTTGATCCCATATGAATGGCGCGGGCCAGCACTTCCTTGCCGGTGCCGGTGGGGCCGTTGATCAGGACGGTGATATCCGCAGCGGCAACGCGTTCGGCCAGTGCATAGAGCGCCAGGCTTTCAGGATCGGCGGCAGTTGGCGTATCCGCGCCTGCCAGCATGGCGCGGGCAAAGCCGTCGCCGATTGCGGCATCATCGCCTGTATAGGCAAGCCGTGCCGGGCTGCCGTCCCGCCCGGGAATGACATAGCGGCCTTCGTCACCAATAATCACGGTGCGCGCCGGGGACTGGGGCACTTCGCCCTCTGCGATCAGGAACATGTCGCCCGGCTGGGGCTTACCCCCATCAACCGAACCAATCGCAAACCCTTGCGCCCGCAAAGACGAAAGCAGCGCATAGCGTTGGCGAAGAACGGCAGCAGACGGATAGATGGACCGCATTGGTTTTTCCCTTTGTGTAGGGATGACATGCGGCAAATAGGGTAAATCAACCGTTAACCATGGCCGGGCTGCGGCAATTATTTTCCGGTTTGCCGGGCCCGCGCCACACCATGCTGAACCGCAGATCGCCTTGCCGCCCGGCAAAATCCCGCCCCGGCAGTTACCGGCAGTGACCGGGCATCAGCGCGATTTCTGCCTGCCCTGCGAAGATGGTTTGCGATTCTGCTTAATGTCCGTTCGCAGCGGTCGTTTACCCATTTGACGGCTCGGCTCTTCCGATGGGGGGCGACAAGGAGCGTCAGGCAAAATGGAGATACGACCATGACTGTTATTGGAACTAACGTCGCCGCGCTGAAAGCCAGCAACGCAAACAACCGCGCCAGCAACGCGCTGACCCAGAGCATTGAACGCCTGTCGACCGGCAAGCGCATCAATTCCGCCAAGGACGATGCCGCCGGCCTCGCCATTGCATCATCGTTCACGTCGCAGATCCGCGGCACCAACCAGGCAATCCGCAACGCAAATGACGGTATCGCACTGTCACAGACTGCTGACGGCGCGCTGGGCGAAGTGACGAACATTCTGCAGCGGCTGCGTGAAGTTGCCGTTCAGTCGGCATCGGGCACCTATTCCGACGCCACCGACCGCGTTAACCTGCAGGCTGAAGTTACACAGCTGACCGCACAGCTGACCGACATTCAGGCGAACACCAACTTCAATGGCGTGTCACTGCTTGCCACGGCAGCATCGACGGTTGCCATTCAGACCGGTTCGGCTTCGGGCAACACCGTCACGCTCGACGTTGGTGGTCTTGATCTGACGGCAGCGATTGCTTCCGACATCTCGACAGCGGCTGGCGCGAACACAGCGCTGACCGACATCGACGACGCACTGACCGCTACCAACACCGTCCGCGCCACCTTGGGTGCTGGCCAAAGCCGCTTGAGCTCGGTGATCAACAACCTGACCAACAGCGTTGCCAATCTGACGGATGCACGCAGCCGCATCGAAGACGTCGACTTCTCGACCGAAACGACTGAATTGGCCCGTGCACAGATCCTCAGCCAGGCATCAACCGCGCTGATCAGCCAGGCGAACCAGTCGCAGCAGGGCGTGCTCCAGCTGCTCCGCTAAGCAAAGGAATCGGCTCCGGCACCGCCCCCCTTCAAGGGTGTCGGGGCCGCCCAGCCCTCCTTGCTTCCAAAGGAGTGCGGACAGGGAACCCCGGTGGCCCCGTGCCACCGGGGTTTCTTTGTGTTCGGCCAAACCGCCGCCTGCGGTGCCGTGGGAAAGTCACGAAGGTTAGGGTACGGGGTAAACCGCGCCTTTGGTGTAAGATATTCACGCCGGACGAAAAGATCAGGATTAGGCATCCTACACATGCCTTCAACAGCACCCGAAAAAGAAGCGGCGCCCCGGATCAAGTCGAGAAGACAATGCTGGAGTCGGCAGCCCGTTTGCGCTTGCATCCCATAGCAGAGACGATAAACCAGTTGCATGATGCAACCCATTCTCTGGCTCATCCTCGCCGCCATCCATGCCATACCCGCGTTCGCGCTGTTCCGCCCGGAGACGCTGACCGCGCTTTATCGCCTTCAACCGGATAATCCGCTGTTCCTGCTGATGCAGCACCGCGCAGGCCTGTTTTTTGCTGTGTTAGTCGCCTGCATTTGGGCGGCGTTCATGCCCGACGGGCGGCGTGTGGCGGTGCTGGTCGTCGGGATTAGCATGGTTAGCTTCCTCGTGCTCTATTGGCAGGCCGGTTCGCCGGTGCCCTTGCGCAGGATCGCACAGGTCGATCTTGCGGGCCTCCCCGTTCTCGCAGCGGTGGCGTGGCTTGCCTTCAGGCAGTAACGCCGCCGCCATCCCCATCTCCGGCCTGATCCGCCCGATGCTCGAACACAGCTATTACTGCCAATCGAGCAGGCCGTCCGCCGCCCGCGTGCCCATACCTGCATGGCCAATGGGATCGACCAATCCGCCCGACAGCATCGCGATCCCCGCCGTATCCGCCGTTGGGACGCGCGCCAGAAACCGCTTGCCCGCCGGGTTGCGCGCCACGACAACGCCCGCACTGGGGGTGCCGGTACGATCATAAAACACCGTGTAGCTTTCGATCACCCCTGCCCCGGCATAATCTGTATCAATCGCCGGCGCTGGCCCGCGCAGGGCATCCGCTGCCGCCTGACAATCGAAATCATGCGGGAAAGCCACCCCCGGTATCGGCGCGCGCGACAGGATGATGCTGTGATTATAGGTCGCAAAGCCGCCATTGCCGAACAACAGGCCGTTTTGCCCGTCGCCAGCGCGCAGCCGATCCACCATCGCGGCAACCGCATGGCTCATATAATTGCCAATCGGCCCGCCGCCGAACGTCAACCCGCCAACGACGCTTGCAGGCTTGTCCACCGGCCAGCCGATAATCCGCCGCGCCATTTTGGGGACGCAAGGGAAGCACGAGTACAGCTCAACCAAATCGATCTGGTCAATGCGCAGCGCGTTTGCGGCCAATGTCTGTTCGAGCGAGACGCGCATCCCCGCCGACGCTGAATAACTGTCGCGCGCCAGCACATCCTCATCCTCATGCGCTGCGGCCCCGTGGCCGATATAGATGATCCGGTCCGCTGGCACGCCGCGCGCGCGGGCATAGGCCAGGCTGGTGACGATAAACCCCGCGCCCTGATTGACCGCGCTGTTGGCAACCATCAGCTTGGGATAGGGAAAGGCGATGCGGCGATTGGCGGGTGACGGGGTGACGATCTCCTCAACGCTTTTAGGACTACGCAGCCAGGCGTTCGGGTTGTCAGCCGCGACTTGCGAAAACTGCGACCACAACAGACCACTTTCCGCCTGTGCTTCATCCAGCGTCTGCCCCCACGCGCTGCGGGTGGCATTTTCGTATAGCGGATAAACATCCACCGGCGCGGTCAGCCCATAAAGCTGGCGATACAGGGGCGCTGCACCCCGGTGGCGAATGCGCATCGCGTTATGATCGACATCGCCGCCGCTTGCCGCCGCGCGCCGGGCGGCGGTGCGCAATGCCTCTGCGCCGACCACGGCGGCAACCAACGATTCCCCCGCGCCGATCCGGTTGGCGGCTTCGTTCAGCAACCGCACCGGGCTGTCACCCATCGGCTTGGGCGTCTGAATCAGATGGGCGGGCGTAATGCCCAGCCCGGTGGCAACTCCACCCGCCACCGGGTTCAGATCGCGGAACGAAATCTGGTCGACGATGCTGAGCGAATCTATCGCCGCCATCCAGCCGCCGCCGCCGTCGCGGTCTGCTGCCTGGAGTGCCGCGACCATCAGCGCAATTGGGTCCATCGCGGCAAAGGGATCATCGGTGCGATCATTGACCTGGCCGACACCGATGATGACGGGGATGCGGGCGGGGTCCATGCAGCCGCTCCTCAACCAGCGATCTGGATGACGCCGGCGGTCACCATTGCCGCTACCTCATCATCAGTAAAACCGATTTCGGCGAGAATCTCAGCTGTATGCTCCCCCGCTTGGGGCGCGCGGCGCATGGGATCGCGCGGCGACTCACTCAAGGCGATGGGCGCACCCACGATAGGGGCGGGCGCAGGCGTACCCGGATAACGGACATGCTCGACATAGCCCATCGCCTGCACCTGTGGATGCGCCATCACTTGTGACGGATCGAGCACCGGCCCGGCTGGAATCCGCGCCGCGCCCAGTGTTTCGATCGCATCCGCCGTCGTGCGACCAGCGCACCAAGCCGCCATGCGCGCGCTCAGCGCCACGCCATTGTCGCCGCGCGCCATATCATCGGCATAACGCGGATCATCGATCAGTTCGGGCGCACCGATCAGGTGAGCCCAGCGCGCGAAAATGGGGTTGCTCACCACCTGAGTGATGATCCAGCCGTCGCTGGTCGCAAACACATCGGTGGGGCCAGAGCCAAAGCTGCGGTTGCCCATCGGCACCCGCTCCACCCCGTTCAGCGCATGATCGATGCTCAGCGCATTTGCCATCGCGGTGGCCGTGCCGAGCAGCGAGCCCGATACTTGCTGGCCCTGCCCCGTCCGGTCCCGCTCGCGCAGCGCGACCATTGCCCCGAACGCCCCGTGCAGCGCGGTGCCGAAATCGACGTAATTCACTTGCGCGCGGTATGGCTGATCCGGCGTTCCCGTCAGCCGCACCACGCCAGACATGGCCTGCCCCACCGCATCGAACCCGACGCGCCCGGCCATCGGCCCCTCCTCACCAAAGGCAGACGCCGTCACCAAGATGATATCGGGCTTGATCGCGCGCAGCGACGCCAGGTCCAGCCCGGCCTTGGCGAGTGCGTCTGCGGGCATATTGGCGACCACAATGTCAGCAGTGGCGACCAGCCGTTTGACGATCGCCTGCCCCTGCGCACTGCCCAGCGACAGCGCCAGTGATCGCTTGTTGCGGTTCATCTGCAAAAAGCCAGCCCCCGCGCCATCCTCCGCGACGGGCACGGGAAACCGGTCTTCATTGCCGCCAACGCGTTCAACGCGGATCACATCTGCGCCGTAATCGGCAAGCAGGGCCGCGCAATAAGGGCCGGCGATATAGCGCCCGAAATCAAGCACACGAATGCCGCTTAATGGTTTCATGCAGCGCTATTCCCTCACCCATGCCCGCCGCCGCGCGGAACGGCGGCGATCGGAATTTCGGTGACCCTAGCGCCGTTCAGCCAGCGCTGCGACCCGATTTTGGGTTTTGGGAAGAGCGTGCGCGGATATTCTGCAGCCCTGCACCGCCATCACATCACCCGGGCAAGTGCCTTTTTCAGCCGGTCATGCGCGGATTTCTTGATCTGGCAGATGCGCGCCGGGCCAACGCCCAGCACCAGCCCGATCTCCTCCAGGTTCAATTCCTCGACATAATAAAGCTGGATGACCTGCGCCTCGCGCTCCGGCAGGTCGCTGATGGCCGCGACCAGTGCACCACGCGCGCCCGCTTCGGCCAGTTGATCGAACGCATTGGGCTCATCGCTGGCAAACCATGGCAGATCGTCTGAATAGACATCGTCGATCGTCTCAAACCGCACCGGTTCGGCGGCCGCGTACTCAATCCGCAGCTTTTCCAGCGTCACCCCCAGCCGTTCGGCCACCGCCGCTTCATCAGGGCGCTTGCCGGTTTCGTTGGTCAGCGCGGTTACCGCATCTTGGTACGCGCGCCGCCGCCGCATGGCGCCGCGCGTCAGCGTGGCCTGGCGGCGCAGTTCATCAATCATCGCGCCGCGCACACGGGTGAGCAAATATTGCTCAAACGTCACCTGCCCCCGATCCTCAAACGCCGCGGACGCCTCCAGCAGGGCAACCATGCCGATCTGGATCAAATCCTCCACCTCCACCGCGCTGCTCATGCGACCATGGATGTGCCAGGCGACGCGGCGGACGAGCGGTAGGTGCTTGCGCGCCAGCGCGGTCGCATCCGGCTTGGCCCGGCCATAGACGAGCGGTGCGGCACCAACGGCATCGGCAAAGCTGGCGGGGTTGGGCTGCGCGCTCATGCGGGCAGCGCCCCGGGCGCACCGATAACGGCCACGACTTCAACCGATTTATCCTCGGGCACTTCAAAGAAGCTCATCACAGGCGTGTCGGGCATACAGGTCTTCACCAGTTTGCGGATCGCAAGGCGGATCGCGGGTTGAACAACAAGAGCGAAAGGTTTGGCCTCTGCGACCAGTGGTTGCGCGGCGCGTTGCAGCGCCTCCACAATGCGGCGGCCCAGATCAGGTTCGATCGTATGGCGGCGTGACGGATCAGCGCGCGCGGCCTGGCCGAGCAACCCTTCAAGCTGCCCCTCCAGCGTCATCACGCGCAGCGGCTCACGCACGCCGCACAGTTTCTGGATGATCAGCGGGCCCAGATCAGGGCGGATCAACTCGATGATTTCCTCAGCATCCAGCGTCTTCTGCGCGGCAACCGCAATCGCGGCGGCGATCCGGCGGAATTCCTTTAGCGCAATGCCTTCGGCCAGCAGCCCGCGCAGCACCTGCGTCAGCGTCGTCAGCGGCACCGGCGTCGGGCTGAGCGCGGCAACCAGATTGGCGGCGCGTTCCTTCAGCTGATCGAGCAGGCTCTGCACTTCATCAGGGCCGAGCAATTCAGCCGCGTTGGTGCCAAGCAGATGGTTCAGATGGGTGGCAACCACGGTCCCCGGATCGACCACCAAGAAACCGGCGCCGGTGGCCGCATCGGCATCACCGGTTGAAATCCAGGTCGCGTCCAACCCGAAGGTCGGATCCTTCACCGGCTTGCCAAGCAAATTGCCGACCGCCTGGCCGGTATCCAGCGCGAGCATCTCGTCTGGCGAAACAGTATCTTCACCAATCACCACGCCGCCCACGACAATGCGGTACGTGTAGGGCGACAGATTGATATCATCGCGCACCCGCACCTGGGGCACGATAAAGCCAAGTTCCTTCGACAATTGCCGTCGCACGCCAGTGATCCGGCCCATCAGCGGGCTGCCCCGCCGCTCATCGACCAGCGGCACCAGGCCGTAACCGATATCCAGATTGATCTGGATGGAATCCGCCACTTCTTCCCAGCTGATCCGCGAGGGATCGACCGGTTCGGCGACAACTTCTGCGGCCACCACGGGCCGCTGCGCGATCTGGCGCAGTTTCCAGGCGGCAAAACCGGCAATCGCGGCGGCAGGCAGGATGATAAAATGCGGCATCCCCGGCAACACACCGAGCAAAGCCAGAATGGCGGCAACCGGCGTCCAGGTTTTGGCCGAGCCGAACTGGCTGCCGATCTGGCCCGCCAAATCCTGGCTGGAGGTGACGCGAGTAACGATCGTTGCCGCTGCAATCGAGAGCATCAGCGAAGGGATTTGCGCGACCAGCGCGTCGCCAATCGCCAGCAACACATAGGTATGCGCCGCATCGCCAATCGTCATCCCGTGGCTGATCGGCCCTAGGATCAGCCCGCCGATAATGTTGGCGGCAAGAATTAGCAGCCCGGCAATCGCATCGCCCTTCACGAATTTGGACGAACCATCCATCGATCCGTAAAAATCGGCCTCAGTCGCCACTTCGATGCGGCGCGCCTTAGCTTCTTCGGGGGTGAGCAAACCGGCATTCAAATCGGCATCGATGGCCATTTGCTTGCCGGGCAGGGCATCCAACGTGAACCGCGCCGACACTTCGGACACGCGGCCCGCGCCCTTGGTGACCACGATCATGTTGATGATCACCAGAATCGCGAACACGAACAGCCCGACGACATAATCGCCGCCAATCAGGAAGGTGCCGAATGCCTCGATTACATGGCCAGCAGCCGCCTCGCCTTCGTGTCCATGCACCAGTACCACGCGGGTGGAGGCGACGTTGAGCGACAGGCGAAACAAGGTGGCGAACAGCAGCACGCTGGGGAAGGCCGAAAAGTCGAGCGGCTTTTGCGCGTTCAGCGCGACCATCAGCACCGCAAGGCTGATCGTGATGTTCATGATGAAGAAGATATCGAGCAGGGCCGCCGGGATCGGCACGACCATTAGCAGCACTAGCAACAGGATCGCGACGGGCAGAGCACCGCCGCGCGCAATTGCGCCGATATTACGACCGGACAGGCTTCCCGAATTGGGTGCAGATGCCATGGGTTAGCCGCCCAGCCGTGCGAGCATTAGATAGGCGAGGCGTGCGGTATCAGGCGTTGGCCGCAACAGCGATGCAGCACGATCTGTGGTGCCCTGCAGCTGGTTGATCGTTGCCTTGGCCCAGCGGGCGGCACCGCTTTGGCTTTCGCCATTGCCGGGGATGACTTCCATCCCGTCAGCAGCGGGCGTCAGGCTGCGCGAGGCAAGCCCGACAGCGCCCACGGAAGCAGCGCCGCGATCAAGCTTGGCGGAAAAGCGATCATAGATTTCGGCCAGGGTACGCGGCTGGCCCCCGGCACCGTAAAAGATGTTCTGGTTCGCGCGCGCCGCAGCCGGAAACAGCGCTGCACCGATTTTGCCGGGATTGGCTTCCATGTTCTTCAGGAAATTGCGTGCGCCGCCCAGCCCCAGAAAATGCGCCATGTATAAATCGGTGCCGGTCGCGGTGCGGCCCAGGCTGTTTTCGATCGAGGTTTTGTTGTCGGCGGCATGTTCAGCGGCCATCAGCGATGCGGTGGCGGGATCGTTGCGCAACGCCAGGATCGCGCGCCGCGTGCTGGGATCGCTGACCGTCAACCGGCCATTGGCGCCCTGCCCGATGTTTTCGGCGGCCCAGCCAAGCCCGTGCTCGGCGCCGTGTTTTTTGACGACGGCCAGCCAGCTCTGCTCGATGAACTGGTATAACCCCGACGCGCTGGATGTGCTGGCGCGCGCATCGGTGCGCATGCCGCTTTCAACCTGCGCCTGGCCCAGCAGATAATTGAAATCCACACCGGTCTTGGCAGATGCCAGCGCAATCGCTGACTGGATCGCCCCGGTGTTTCTGTCGATTGGATTGACGGTCATCGACTTGGTAAGCCCCCTGTTGCAAGGGGCTACACAGCAAGGTCCGTGCCAGTTTTATCGTGGTTAATCGGTATTCAGGCGTATCCGCCCGCCATGGCCGGTCCGCGATAGCCGGTGGTGCCGTCTCCCGTCAGCTGCTGCAACCGGCGGCGCACATTGGCGCTCATCAGGTTTACATAGATGCGGCAGGTTTCGTTCAGGCGGTGCGCCTCTTCGGCAAGCGCGCGGATATCCGGCGTTGGCGCACCATCTGCCGTGGTGGCAATCGTATCGATGGCGATCAGCTTGGTGCGCGTGGCGCGCTCCAGCCCGGCGACATCATTGGCTTTCAGCGCTGCAATCTCGGCATGCAGCGCATCGATCACGCGGACCAGAGCGTCACGCCGTGTTGTTCCGGGCGTTGTTCCGGGGGTCATTGCGGCTTCCAGTTCAATTTGATCGCGATCAGGCGATCAGCAATTGTTTCAGCGACGATCGGGTAACTGTGGTTGGCAATCGCGCTGCGGATTTTGGCCACCCGCCCCAGATCGACCGGGGGCGTGGCGGCGTAATCGGCAATCACGCTGGCCAGGCCGCCCGCGACGATCCCATCGCTGCGGTCTTCGACAACCGATCGTGACCGCGCGACCGGGGCCGCTTGCGACAGGCGCGCCACGGAGCGCTCCTGCGTTATCGGTTTTGCACCAATGGGATCTACCATGTCGCCACCCTTGTGATCGTGCCTACAAAGGGAAATACGACCGGTGACGGCAAAGCTTTAGGAAAAAATTATAGGGTTGGGGGCCCTTTACAGCGCATAACCCGGCAGGGTTGCGCGGCCCACGCCCACGGCAATCGCCTGAACCGGCTTTTTGGGCCCGTCGACATCAACCAGCAACCGCCCGCCCGCGGCAGCATCGGTCATCGCGACACCGTCGCGGCTGATCGAAAAGCCGGGCGTTCCTGCCTCAATCGTCACCGGATCGCCGCGTTTGATCACAATTTGCGGCTTGGCGGCAACCGCTGCGGGTGCGGCAGCGGGTGCCTGGGCGGGTATCGGCGACACCAGCACCGGCACGTAAACCCGCCAATCGGGCCCGGTACAGGTGACGACTACTGAATCGTGATTGTCGGCGCGCCACGCCATCGACACCATCGGGCATGCCGCCAGTTTCAGCCGGGCATCAACGGGCGCGCGCGCACCGCCTTCGCTGCCAATGGGCTTGCCGGTAAAGGCAGCGACGCCGCGATCAATGGCCTGATTGTCCTGAAACGCGGTCTGAGCGGTCGCCGGGCTGGCGATCAGCAATGCGCATGCGAGCAAGCGGTACATTATCGTCTCCTTAAATGCTGTCGGGGGCGGCAAATGGGTGTTGCCGGGCGGCAAATCATGGCCGTTCCCCGCCAAAGCCCAGCGTCAGCGTAACGGTGCGGTGGCCGGGTGTTGGATTATTGGCGATTGTCAGCCGGTCAGCGGGCACGGCCCCGGCGCTTGCCAGCGCCGCCGCCACCGCACGCGCGCGATCAGCGGCGAGCACACTGGCGCTGCGGGTGATGGGTTCGACATCGGCTGGCGTGCCATCAACGGCGCCGCTAATCCTTATCTGCACGCGCGGATCAGCCGTGGCACCCCGCGCCCAGGCAATGATGGCCGCAGGTGGAGCGGGCAATATGCTCGATCCGGGCGCGAAATCACGCATTGCCGCCACGGCGACAGGCATTGGTTCTACAACCCGGTTCGTGGTGCCAAATCCGTCGCGCAACCCTTGCGCCAGCGCCTTTTTACTCAGCGTCTGGTTGGCCTGCACCAGCACGAAAAACCCCACCAGCAACAACGCCAGATCGGCCAGCGTGACGAGCCATACCGGCCGGGGGGGCGGGATATCGGGAAAGAAATCGTCGGTCATGCCGCCGTCCGTTCGGCGACGTTGCGATCAACAATTCTGGGCTGATCACGGTGGCGTGGTGCTTCGCGCGCGGCCATCGCCATCAGCGGCGCTTCAATCCGGGTCCGTTCAAACGCCTCGTTGCGCGCCATCCGGCGCAGCCGGGCTGCCACGGGCATGGCCACCAGACTGGCGACCAGCGCGCCGTACAGCGTGGCGAGCAGCGCCACCGCCATCGCCCCGCCAATCGCCGACGGATCATTCATCGACAAAAACATCTTCACCAGCCCGATCAGCGTGCCAACCATCCCCATGGCGGGCGCGATTTCTGCGGCGGACGCCCAAACTTCTGCGGCGGCAAGGTGCCGCTCAATTCTCCCCTGGCGGGCCTGGCGCAAAATAGCCTGAACCCGGTCCGGGTCGGCACCATCGACAATCGCGGCAATCGCAGCTGATACATCGGCATCGGCAATCACCGACCGATCGAGCGACATGACGCCGTGGCGCGCCGCAATTCGGCCAAGCGCGGCAATCTGATCAACCAGCGGGTCAGCGCGAAATCGCCGCCGCGCCAGCACCGGAAGTGCCGCTACGCCGCGGCCCAGATCGCGCAGCTCCGTGCGCAGCACCACGGCCACCAGCGTACCGCCGCCGACAATGCCCGCTGCCACCGGATCAAGATACGGCCCAACTGCCTGGGCAAGATCAATGCTGTTCATGTCGCGCCGCGTAGCAAGGGTCGCGCCAATTTGCCGATCGGCCAGCGCCATGCATCAAGGCGGCAATATCCGCCGTCAAGATGGCGATCGATTGCCGCCACCCGGCAATTTCTTGCCGATCATCGCAGACATGGGCGACAAACCGCCAATTTCGACCCGACTTTGACGCGGCTTTGGTTCGGTTAGGCAAACTGGCACGGTGATTGCTTGGTTGGTCACGCAGAATTTTATGCGGAGACCATGACCGTGTCAGACGACCTTCTTTTCGGTGTGCATGCAGCAGCGCTAGAACTGCGCTCGCGGCGCATGGGGATGATTGCGTCCAACATCGCCAACGCCTCCACGCCTGGCTTCAAGGCCAAGGACATCGATTTCCAGACCGCGCTCGCCCAGTCAGGCGGCGACCGGAGCGGCGTTGATACAGCGATCAGCGGCGCAACCCGGTTTCGCGTGCCCATCCAGGCATCGCTCGATGGGAACACCGTTGAACTCGCGACAGAGCAGACAGCCTTCGCTGAAAACGCGGTGGCCTATCAAACCACGCTCTCGTTTCTAAACGGCCGCATCGGCCAGATCACCCGTGCACTGAGAGGCGAATAAGATGGCCGATCAACCCCTCACTATTTTCCAGGTCGCCGGGCGGGCCATGTCTGCCCAGCTGGTGCGCATGAACACCACCGCGTCGAACCTGGCCAACGCCGGCGTCGTCTCTGGCTCTGCCGCTGCAGCGTACCGCACAATGAAGCCGGTGTTTCGCACACAGTTCGATCAGGCATCGGGCCTTGCGACAGTAAATGTCGAAAGCATCGTTCAGGCGGGCAACGCGCCCAACAAACGGTACGACCCGACCAATCCGGTCGCCGACAAGGACGGCAATGTCTTTGAAGCCGCTGTCGATGAAACCCGCGAGCTGGTCGACATGATGGAGACCGCCCGCAATTTCCAAAACAATGTTGAGGTGCTGCAGACCGCCAAGTCGCTGATCCTCGACACCCTCAAGCTGGGACGCTGATCATGGCAACTTCTTTTGATTCCACGCTCGCCAATCTGGGCATTGGCCGCCCGACCACGGGCACACAGGTAAAAACCGCAGCGCAGGCGGATACGCTGTCGCAGAACGATTTTTTGAAACTGCTGACCGCGCAGCTGAAGAACCAGGATCCCACCGATCCCGTCGATGCAACGCAGCAGCTAACGCAGCTCGCGCAATTTTCCAGCGTTGCCGGGATTAGCGAGATCAATTCCACGCTAAAGGCGATCCAGGACAAATTGGCCGGGGGCAGCACCAGTGATGCGCTAAGCTATGTCGGTCGCACGGTGCTGGCACCCGGCGACATCGCTTTCCCGCGCCGCGATGGCGGGCTGACGGGCGCGATTGAGCTGGCGGGTGATGCCAGCGACGTGCGCGTTTCCATTGCGGGGCCAAACGGGGCGATCCTGAAAACGCTCTCGCTGGGCGAACAGGCCAAGGGCACCGTCAACTTTGATTGGGACGGCACCACCAACAGCGGCGAACCCGCCGGGCCGGGGCCATTCAAGATCACCACAACCGCCAACAACAAGGGTGCCGGCATCGGCACCACCCCGCTCGTCTGGGCGCCGGTCAGCTCGGTATCGATCCCCGCCACGGGCGCACCGATCCTGTCGGTTACCGGCATTGGCCAGATACCCACCACCCAGGTTCGCCAGATCGGCTGACCGCCCCCTGATCATCCAAACTTTCCGCACTTTGCGCCCAAGGAGATACGACCATGTCATTCTACACTTCGCTCAGCGGCCTGAAGGCAGCACAAACCGATCTCGCAACCATTTCGCACAACCTCGCCAATGTCAGCACCAATGGCTTCAAGAAAAGCCGTTCGGAATTCGCCGACGTGATCGCCTCCAGCGTGGGCACCAACCCCACCCAGGCAATCGGATCGGGCACCGTGGTAAAGGCCAACCGCCAGCAGTTCAGCCAGGGCAATGTGGTGCAGACCGGTGGAACGCTTGACCTGGCAATTTCAGGCGACGGCTTTTTTGCCGTGAAGCCGCAGCTTGACGGCGGTCCTGTAAACTTCACCCGCAACGGCGCGTTTCTGGTCAATGCTGACCGCTATGTCGTCGATGGGTCGGGGTCACATTTACAGGCCTATCCGGTTGATGGCAGCGGTGCGGTGGTTGCATCGGGCTTGACCTCTGCAGTTAACGTCCGCCTGCCCGCGACCAGCGGTACGCCGGTCGCCACCCAGAATGTCGCGCTGTCGGTCAACCTGCCCAGCGGCGGTGCGATCCCGACGACCACGGCTTTTGATCGCTTCGATCCGTCCAGCTACAATGAATCGACGCAGACGACGATCTTTGACTCGGTCGGCAATGCCCAGGTGCTGACCACCTATTTCAAGCGTGAAACCGTCCCAACCGGCGCGACGCCAACCAGCACCTGGTCTGCGTTCAGCTTTGTCGGTGATCAGGCACTGGTCAGCGGCGGTACGGCACCAATCACCCTCACTTTCGATGCCGCAGGCACGCTCACCTCGCCCACGGCCGCGACGACTTTTGATGCCTTCACGCCGGCCAGCAGCCCCAACCCGCAGGTGGTTGCACTCGATTTCGGCACCGCCACAACGCAATTGGGCGCGCCATTTGATTTGGCAGCCAGCAGCCAGGACGGTGTTGCCGTTGGCCAATTGCAGGGTGTGACAATCGATAATGAGGGCATGATCCGGGCCAGCTTCTCAAACGGTGAAACCAAAACGCTGGGCAAAGTGTTGCTCGCCAATTTCGCCAACCCATCGGGCTTGCGCCAGCTGGGTAGCAGCAGCTGGTCAGCAACCGGCCTGTCGGGTTCGCCCTTGCTGGGTGAACCCGGCAATAACGGATTTGGCGGCCTATTGTCGGGCACGATCGAGCGGTCAAACGTTGATCAGACCGAGGAACTGGTGGCGCTGATCGCGGCGCAGCGCAATTTTCAGGCAAATGCCAAGGCGCTCGAAACCGACAACCAGATCTCGCAGACGATCTTCAACCTCCAGTAATCACGAAAATCGGGGCCGATTGAATGGACAAGCTGATCTATACCGCGGCGTCAGGCCTGAAGGGGCATCTGGCGTCGCAGGCGGCAATCGCCAACAACATGGCGAACGCCTCCACGATCGGCTTTCGCGCCGATCGGGTGATTTTCGATCAGTTGAAGGTCAGCGGCCCCGGCCTGCTCGCACGCCAGCCGGCATCGGACGAGATTACCGAGGTCGACCGGCGTCCGGGGGCAATTTTTTCTACCGGCAAGCCGCTCGATGTGGCGGTGGCCGGCGATGCGTGGATCGCGGTGCAAGCCGCCGATGGCAGCGAAGCCTATACCCGGCGCGGCGACCTTTCGGTTGCCGCATCAGGCGTGCTGGAAACTGGTGACGGTTTCCCGGTGATCGGATCGGGGGGTCCGATCACCGTCCCGCCTGCGCAAAGCGTGACGATCGGCCCTGATGGCAGCGTCGCCATCGTGCCGTTTGGCGCCGAGCGCGGCGCGCCGCCGGTGGTGGTCGACACCATCAAGCTGGCGAGCCTGAAAGGATCAGACACGGTCAAGGGGCAGGATAATCTGCTGCATGTGCGCGGCGGCGGCGCCTTGCCTGGCGATCCCACCGCCAAACTGGTCTCCGGCTCGCTTGAGGGATCAAACGTCAATCTTACCGAAGCGCTGGTCGACATGATCGAAAACCAGCGCAGCTACGAAGTGCAGGCCAATTTGATCAAATCGGCCAAGGAACTCGATGAAGGCGGTGCATCCCTGATGCGCCTGCCGTCTTAACAGGGGAATAGGACATGGGCAGCGCAGCAATGCACATCGCACGGACCGGGCTTGATGCCCAGGACATGCGCATGCGGGTCATCTCGAACAACCTCGCCAACGTGAACACCACGGGCTATAAACGTGATCGTGCGGCGTTTGAAACGCTTGCCTATCAAACGGTTACGGCACCGGGTGCGCCCAGCACGTCAGAAACCAAATACGCCACCGGGCTTAATCTGGGCACCGGCGTGCGCATTCAGGGCACCGCGCGTATCGACACGCAGGGGTCGCTGGCGACGACCGGCAATTCGCTCGACATGGCACTCGACGGTGATGGCTATTTTCAGGTGACACTGCCCGGCGGCGGGCTGGGCTATACGCGTGCAGGCAATTTCTCGCGCTCGGCAGAGGGTCAGCTCGTCACCGCAGAAGGCTATACCGTCCAGCCGGGCATCACCGTGCCCGAAGGCGCGACATCGATCACGATTGGCACCGACGGCACCGTATCTGCAACCATCGCTGGCCAGACCGAACCGAGCCAGATCGGCCAGATTCAGGTCGCAAACTTTCCCAACAGCGCCGGGCTGCAGGCGGCAGGCGACAACTATCTGACCGAAACTGCTGCGAGTGGTGCCGCCAATCTGGGCATCGCCGGGCAGGATGGCCGCGGCAATATTCGCCAGGGGATGCTGGAGGGGTCGAACGTCAACGTCGTCGAAGAACTGGTTAACATGATCGAAACCCAACGGGCCTACGAAGTGAATTCAAAGATGATCACCGCCACCAATGAAATGCTGCAATATGTCAATCAGAACATCTAATCCCGCGCTTAACGTCAACAACGCGCTGGTAAAATTTGCCAGCGGGCTGGTGGCGGGCGCGGCGCTGATTACCGCCTTTGCGCCATCGGCTGCTGACGCGCGTCTGTTTGGTAAAGCAGCGCCCAAAACCGATTTCTCCATGACACTGCCGCCGCCACCCCCACCGCCAGCGCCCGCAGACGGCGCAATCTTCAAGGTGTCGACCGGCTATGCGCCGCTCTATGAAGGCTGGCGCGCGCGCCGGGTGGGTGATCCGCTGACGATCGTGTTGGTTGAGCGGACGCTGGCAAGCAAATCGGCAAGCTCAAAGCTTGATAGCAAGGCCGATCTGGGCATCACCCCGCCCGCCGTGGGGCCATTGTCGTTCGTGCCGCCAAACGCGCTGCAAGCAGCCGGCAACCGGGGCTTTAACGGCACCGGTCAGGCCGATCAGTCCAATTCGCTGTCGGGCGAAGTCAGCGTGACCGTGTCGGAAGTTTTCCCCAACGGCACGATGATGGTGCAGGGCGGCAAGCGCGTTACGCTCAATCGCGGCGACGAATATGTCCAGATCAAGGGGCTGGTGCGCTGGGCCGATGTTGATGCGGATAACCGCGTCCTTTCCACCCGCGTCGCCGATGCGCAGATCGCCTACACCGGCAAGGGCGATGTCGCTCGCGCCAGTCGCCAGGGCTGGTTCAGCCGCTTCTTTGCCGCCGTCAGCCCGTTTTAGTGGGAACCCCGATGATCCGCCTTTTCCTTACCCTTTTGATCTCGCTGCTGGTGGCAACCCCGGCCTGGGCGGACCGCGTCAAGGATCTGGGCGCGTTTCAGGGCATTCGTACCAACCAGTTGAC
>JBBSCC010000046.1:0-16698 GCA_038250735.1 Sphingomonadales bacterium
CCCGCCCACCGCTTCGCGTTTATCCAGGAAAACGCGGCGCGGGTGGACGAGGACGCGATCGACGCCTGAACGGAGGATCGGAGCAGATGCTAGGCGATCAGTCGCGCGCCAGCCCGGCCTTGCGCGCTGATACGACGGCGATTGCATAGCAACCGGCGAGCAGCCCGGCATCCTTGAACAGGAATTGCGCCAATGATCCGATGAACGGAAAGCCATAGCCTTCCTCCCACAGCGGCACGCCGAATGAAAAGCTGAGCGTGATCAGAAAGGTGCACATGCCCATCAGCCCGCCGATCAGGCTGATTCGCGGCGAAAACGCACCGATTGCAAGGGTGGCGCAGGTCGCCAACTCAATCGTACCAATCACGTCGCTGGCGATGCGTGGCCCCCATAGCGGATACATCCACGAGAACAGCGGATATTGGCTCGCGATCCGGGCAACGCCCTCGGCTTCGTACAGCGCAAATTTAGCGGTACCGAAAAAGAAAAAGATGAAAACGAGCGACCAGCGCAGCGCCGCTATGGCGCTGTCGATGCTGGGAACGGGAAAACGATTGGTCATGGAAAAAGGCCCCTTTTGGCGAAATGCAATGCACGCCATTCGGGCAGGGGCAGGCGATGGTTACAGGCGATGGTTACACCGGCATTCGCCACTCACTCGCCAACAGCCCCCAGATCAAGCTGTCGCGCACCCCCAGATGCGTTTCCCATTCGCCGCGCAGCCGCCCTTCCAGCGTAAAGCCCAGCCGGGTCAACAGGCCGTTCGACCCGCGATTATCGGGATCGGTATCGGCAAAGATGCGGCGATGGCCCTCCACCGTGAACAGATAATCGATCAACAGGCTCACCGCCTCGTGCGCAATACCTTGGCCCCAATGGGAGCGGGCAAGCGAATAGCCAATCTCAATCACCTTGCCCTGGCGCTTTTCATGCGCGGCAATGGTGCCAATCGCGCGATCATCGCCCGCCAGCGTAATCGCCCAGGACCGCCAATCCGGTGCTGCTGCGTTTTGCGCCAGCCGGTCACGGGTTTGATCAACCATGTCATGCGCCGCATGCGTCCACCACGTCATCGCCGCTGGGTCGCCATATACCGCGAAAATCGCCTCGGCATCGTCGACGACCAGCGGGCGAAGCCGAACCCTGATGCCATCAATAACTGGTGTATCGCTCACCGGGTGAGCGCTTCGACCAGCGCTTTCACCTTTTTCTGCCGCCATTGTGGCAACGGGGCGACCAGCCAATAGCCCATCCGGTACGGCTTTGGATCGCCGATCATCGCCACCCGCCCCGCCGCGATATCGCGCGCGGCGATCAGTTCGGGCACGGTCGCGCGGCCCAACCCCTGTGCCGCTGCATCAATCGCCAACCCGGCATCGCCCACGCTGACCAGCGACACTTCGGGGTCGTTCAGGCAACCGGGCCATGAAATCCGCGTATCCACGCCGCCGCCGGGGCGCTCAACGGTGATCATGCCATCGGATTCGAGCGCCTCGCCCTCATGCTCGCCCGGCCCCTCGCCCCAGCGGATCGCCATGTCGAGATTGGCCTCGGTAAAATCGATTGCCTCATCTGCATTGACCAGCACGAAGCGGAGTTCAGGGTCGCCGCGCGCAATCTCAGCCAGGCGCGGCAACAGCCATTTTTCGGAAAGGTCGCGCGGAGCAGCAATCGTCAGCGATTTTGATGTTTGCCCGGCCTGCATGGCCCGCACGGCTTCCTCAAACTGCAGGAACCCCTGGCGCAGCGCCACAAGCCCCGCCTCACCCTCCGGCGTCAGTTCCAGCCCCTTGGTGGTGCGGCGGAACAGCACCGTGCCCAGCGTATCCTCCAGCGCGCGAATTTGCTGGCCGACGGCAGCCGGGGTAACCGCCAGCTCGTCAGCGGCGCGGGTAAAGCTCAAATGACGGGCCGCTGCATCAAGCACGCGCAGGCCGTTGAGGGGAAGGTGCGTGCGCTTCATCCCGTCACCGCAGGCGCGATGAGGGAGAATTTGGGGATGTCGACGTCGAAACCAGCGCCGTCAGTATCGATCATGTGATAGCTGCCCTGCATCGATCCGGCAGGCGTAGGCAGCGGACATCCCGATACATAATCAAAACTGCCGCCCGGCGCGATCAGCGGTTGTTCGCCTACAACACCCTCACCCTCCACCGCATGGCGGTGGCCGCGCCCGTCGGTGATGATCCAGTGTCGCGTCAGCAACTGCACCGCGATCTCGCCCACATTCTCCAACCGGATATGATACGCCCAAAACCACCGTCCCCGCGCAGGATCAGACTGTTCGGGCAGATAGCTGACCGACACGCGCACGATCACGCCGCGCGTTTCGGCGACATGGGGGAACAGCGCCTTCATGCCGCAGCCTCGGTCATAAACCCACCACTGTCAGTGCCTGATCAAGGTCGTCAATCACATCGGCAGGGTCTTCTAGCCCAACATTCAGGCGCAACAGATTCTCGGTCACGCCCATTTCCAGCCGCTTTTCTTCGGCCACGCCGTAATGCGTTGTCGATGCCGGGTGCGTCATCAGCGACCGCGAATCGCCGATGTTGTTCGAAATATCGACCAGCGCCAGCGCATCGAGCAGCCCGTGCGCCTGCGTGCGCCCGCCCGCTACTTCGAAAGCAAAGATCGATCCGCACGCCTCCATCTGGCGCATGGCAAGATTATGTTGCGGGTGGCTGGGCAAGCCGGGGTGGAGGATGCGCGGAACCCGGCCTTCCAGAAACCGGCCCACTTTCAGCGCGTTCTCGCTTTGGCGGCGGATGCGCAGGTCGAGCGTCTCCAGCCCCTTCAGCACCACCCAGGCGTTAAACGCGCTCAGCGTTGGCCCGGTGTTGCGGGTAAAGGGCAGCAGAATGTTATTGATCCAGTCCGCCGAACCACACACCGCGCCGGCCAGCACGCGCCCCTGCCCGTCCATCATCTTGGTGGCAGAATAGGCGACGACATCGGCACCGAATTCCATCGGCCGCTGGAGGGCGGCAGTGGCAAACGCGTTATCCACGACAGACGTGATGCCGTGCTTGCGCGCAATCCCGCACACCGCCTCCAGATCGGCAATGTCCATCGTCGGGTTGGCGGGGGTTTCGAAGAAAAACACCTTGGTATTGGGGCGGCGCGCATCATCAAATGCCTGCGGATCGCGGGCATCAATCGTCGTCGTCTCAACGCCGAATTTGGGCAGCAACGTATCGACCAGCCAGCGGCAGGAGCCGAATGCCGCGCGCCCCGCCACGACATGATCGCCGGCCTGAACCTGGCAAAGCAATGCCGCCGTCATCGCCGCCATGCCCGTTGCCATCGTCCGGCACGCCGCTGCCCCCTCCATCAGCGCGATGCGTTCCTCCAGCATCTGGACGGTGGGGTTTTGCAGCCGCGAATAGGTCATCCCATCCTGCTCACCGGCAAAGCGCGCGGCGGCATCCGCCGCACAATCATAGGCATAGCCGGAGGTTAGGAACAAAGCCTCGCTGGTTTCGCCCCATTCGGAACGCGCTGTGCCGCCGCGCACGGCCTGTGTTGCCGGGCGCCAGTGGCGGGTGATTTCGCGGTCTTGTCCGGTACGGCGTTTCATGGAAGCTGCTTTGCCGGGCGCGGGCATATCCCGTCAATGGGGGGGAAGGCTTGAACATAGGCGCGGGGGATGAAAGGAGCGGGTTTATGAACATCGACTCGCGCTTCTATCGGCCCTGGCCCGGCGCCGTAATCATCGGGATTGCCGCGCAACTCCTGTTCATGATCAACCTCGCCCGCCCAACCAAACCGGTATTTGACGAGACGCATTATGTGACCGCCGCCAATTATCTGTTGCGGTTGGATGGTCCACTGAACATCGAACACCCGTTGCTGGGTAAGGAAATCATCGCGCTGGGCATATTGTTGTTCGGCGACAATAGTTTTGGCTGGCGGTTTTTCTCCACGATCGCCGCGACGGCGGTGGTGATGGGCGTATTCGCGATCGGCTGGCTGGTGATGGGGCGTGTGCGACCCGCCGCCTTTGCCGCCTTGTTCGCCATCCTGAACTTCACCGTGTTCATTCAGGCGCGGATTGCGATGCTCGATGGGTTTATGGCGGCATTTACTGTCACCGGCATCGCTATGGTGATCTGGGCAATGCAGGCCCCGGAGAACCAACCGCAACTGGCACTGCGGCGGCTGGCGCTGGCGGGGCTGCTGTTCGGGCTGGCGGTGGGCGCGAAATGGGCAGCGGTGCCCTTCGTCGCGTTTGCGGTGCTGGCGATCATGTTCGTGCCCGCTGATGATGCCCCCGCACTGCACCGCCGCCGGGTAACCGCGGTAATGCTGTTCGGCGGGTTGAGCCTGATCGCCTATTTCACCACCTTCGCCCCGGCGTTTTTCTATGCCCGCGATCCGCTGACATTGGCGACATTGCTGCCCTTTCAGGCGACAATGTATGCCCAGCAAACCCAAGCGCTGCCGCCCCACACCTATCAATCCGCATGGTGGACCTGGCCGCTCGATATCAGGCCGATCTGGTATCTGTATGAACCCGTCGACGGCGCGGTGCGGGGGATTTTGCTGGTCGGCAATCCGGCGATCATGTGGGGTGGGCTGGTGGCGGTGGCGGCGTGCGTTTATGCGGCATACCGGGCAAAGGCGCGCGCGGCGGGCGTGATGGCAGGGTTATGGATCGCGGCCTATCTGCCCTGGGTCATCATCCCCAAAAAGGTCGGCTTCTTTTATTACTATTACCTGCCCAGCATCTTCCTGTGCCTGGCGCTGGCCACCGCGTTTGACCATTTCGGCAAGGGCCGAATGCGCCACGCCGATGCGTGGTTCGCAGGGCTGGCGGGGGCATTGTTCCTGTATTTTTACCCAATCATCTCGGCCGAAGCGCTCCCCAATGATCAGGCGTTTCTGCACTGGATGTGGTTTTTCAGCTGGCGGTAACGGCTGGGCCTAATACCGCCCCCAGGTAAACCGCGAGGACAGCGCGTAATTCCACACCGCGCCCACCAGCACGCCGACCATCGCCGATGCCGCCCAGGTGCCGGTGCGGGCGTCATACAGAAATGCCGCGACGCCGATATTGGCGACCAGCCCCACCGAGCACACCACCACGAACGATACCCAGCCATCCAGCAGCGCACGAAAGCCGCGCAGCCGCCGGTCGCGATAAGTGAGCGCGTTGTTGAGGAAGAAGTTCAGCGTCATCGCACAGGTCGCCGCCGCCATCTGGCCGATCAGGAAAGTCGCGCCCACCGCCAGCACCACCGCCAGCACCCCCATATGCGCGGCCAACCCGACCAGCCCAATCGCGCAAAACATCGCAAAGCGCACCGGCACGTAGCGCCCGAACATCCGGTCATACAGCGCGATCAGAAATTCCATCGCCACGACATGATCGAGCTTGCTTTCCCCCGCCGTGCGCACGCGGAAGGTGTAGGGCAGTTCCACGAAACGCAGCGGTCGCGGGCTGCCGGTCATGATGTCGAGCAGGATTTTAAAGCCAATCGCGGCCAGATTGGGCGCCAGCGTGCGGACCAGATCGGTGCGGATAATGAAAAAGCCGCTCATCGGATCGGTGAGATCGGCCTTCAGCACCTGGCGCGACAATCGCGTGGCAAAGGCGGATTTGGCAACCCGGTCCTTATCCCACTCCCCCGTCCCGCCATCCCCCACAAAGCGCGATCCGATCGCGACATCCAGCGCAGGCTGTGCATGAAGCGCATCCAGCATCTTGGGCAAAAGCGCTTCATCATGCTGTAAATCACCGTCGATCACCGCGACCAGCGGCGCGGCGGTGGCGCACATCCCCTCAATACAGGCAGACGATAGCCCGCGCCGCCCGATCCGCTGGATCACGCGCACTCGGCGATCAGTGCGGGCAATGTCGCGGGCGGCATTGGCGGTGCCATCGGGACTGTCGTCATCGACAAAGATCGCTTCCCACGCCCGCCCGGCCAGCGCGACATCAAGCTTGGCGACGAGCAGCGGCACGTTTGCCGCCTCGTTAAAGGTCGGAATTACCACGGCGAGTTCGAGCAGTTCGGCCTTTGCGCTCAACAATCATCCCCCGGCGTTCCCAAGCATTCCCGCCTTGCCCAGCCGGTGGCAATCACGCAACCGCTCTCTTCAGCCGATCAATCAGCCGCGCGCGCGATGCCAGCGCATCGGCGCGGCGATCCACCAGCACATCGCGCTCCAAAAAATGGCCGGTGATCCGCAATCCGGCCAGCACATCATCCCAATCCGCCGCACCGCCCCGCACCAAAAACGCCGGCAGCGGCAGCAACCGTGCGGCATGGTCCCCTGCCGCCGCGCTGCTCACCGCAGCTCCAGAGCGCGGGCTTACCCAGGCGAGGTCATCGGTCGCGCCCGTTAGCACGCACCGATCAAGATCGAGCCCGAAGCCAAGTTCCGCCAGCAGCAACAGTTCATACCGCACCAGCGCCCCCGCCCAGCCGCGCGCCGCCGGAGCAGCCTCAATCGCCTCAAATAACGCGGTCAGCGCGCCGTGCAGATGCGCAAAGGGTTGCCCCTCTGGCAGCGCCGCCGATGTCAGCACCGTGGCCCAATCGAGTGCAGCGGCGGGAAGCGGTTCGGCAAACAGCGGCGCGCGGCTATGGATCAATTCCACTGTAAGCCCGCTCAACTGTTCCTCGGTTCGCGCCCGCCATTCGCCCAGCACCAGATTTGATGGCTGCAGAATTGGCTTGATCCGGCGCGACCTTCCGCCGCGGACATAGCCGGGCTGTACCCCGTGGTCGCGGGTAAGCGCGCGCACCACGGCACCGTGTTCGCCATGCGATCGGATCGACAGGATCAGGGCTTCGGCACGGATATGCATGTGGCGGGCTATACGCGGCCAATGGCCGAGTGCGAAATCAGCGCCGCAGTCGCTTTGCCATTTTCTGCAGGCCCAGCCGGTTGGTCGCGCGCTTGCCCAGCGCCATGCTGCGATTAAAACCGCCCAGCGCTACCGTGGTCAGCCGGTTGACCAGCGACGCGCGCAGCAACAACATGTCGATGCACGGCACCCCGCCAGTGGCGAATTGGCGTTTGTGCTGGCCATCACCCTCGGTGAAATCAAACCGCGCGAAACGCCCTTCGCCAAACAGATCTTCCAGCGCCGCCATTTGCAGCACGCCGCCCGGCGACAGATCGTTGAACGCCGGATCATGCCCGACATGATCATAGCGCACCACACCGCCCTGAACGGGGCAGTAGAGATAGGCCGCAGGTTCGCCAGCCACATAAAGCAGCCAGGCGCGCACCGAATCAGCCGCCGCCGCGCTGTACATCTGGCGCAGGAAAGCATCGTCATCGGGCAAGCCACCGCCCAGCAGCCGTTCCTGATAGGTACGAAGTGAAATGCGCCGCGCGATATCGTGGAATGCCGTCATCTCGTCAGGCGTGCGGAACCGGCGGATGTCGAGCGTCCCGCCCGACACATCCGCCACTTTGCGCGCCTTGCGCCGCATTGTTGAACGCGTGTTGGCCGACAGCCCGGCCTGATACGCTTCAAAACCAATCATGAAATCAATGTAATTGCGGGTGTAGCTCTGGCGGACAAAGGCAATCATGCCGCCCCCCGCAAATGCCATCGCGTCGCGGCGATCAGCGGGTAACGAGGTGATCGAATAGCCATGCGCCGTCCGGTCGAGCGCCGGCAACAGCGGCAACCTGCCCTCCATCGCCTCATCCAGCGACAGCGGCACCCGCACCAATTGCCGCTGCACCGCCATCAATGTGCGCGCGCCGACCTGAAATCGCAGGGGCAGCGGCATCGCCGTCATGCAGCGCGCTCCGCCACCAGATTGGACCAGAGCTGTTCCGCCTGCCGCCAGGTACGGCGGACGAGGTTGGGATGAACGGGCCAGTCGGATTGGCCAAGTGCCAGTGGTGGCCGATCACAAAAATGCGTCGTCGGCAGGGCATCGGGCTGATCCGCCAGCATTTCGCAAAGTGCCTCAAACCGCGCGACATGCACAGCGTTGGGGCCGGTGCCCTGGCGATTGGCAAGCTCAAACCCGTGATTGACGATCGTCAGCGCGGCGTGATCATTAGCGACGGCGTGATCAAGTGCGGCGCGCATTTCAGCGGCGGAAAGCGCACAAATCTGGAAATGTCGCATCTTGCCCGGCGCATCCTCGATCAACGTTACCGGCACTTGTACGATCCCCTGGTGTTCGATCGGCGCGATCTGGCTTGCGGGCAGGCCGATCGCGCTAGGCGATGGATGCGCGGCACCATTATGGCTGCTGTCATAGCAAAAGGCCAGTTCGGCCAACGCCGCCAGGGTATCATCATTTGCGCCGTAATTGCCGCCGCGAAACGCAATTGGCATCGGGGCACCGGCAGCGATCAGCAGATCGCACGCGCCGCCAATCAAATCGCACTGCGCGGTTTGTGATAAATCATTCATGTTAGCAGGGCCGTTCGCAGCGCCCCCGTCGCCCAGCTTTGCACCGGTCCAATTGGGGTGCAGGTGAAGCTGCACCTCCTGCCCCGCCGCCAAAATCGTCGCGACAATGCGCTTGATCGGATCAAGTCCATACACCAGCGCGGGCATTGGATCGACGAAATAGGTCGCTTTCAGGCCATAGCGTACGAGCACATCAAGCTGGTACGAAATCCCCACCCCACCCGGCTCAAACGACCGGGAATACAACGTCTCGACATCATGGCCGGCAACATGGTGCCGCCACATGATTTCGGTGTCGACAGTAAGGAAGACGGGCGTCGGCATGCGGTTGGTTTAGCCACACAGAGTGAAGAAAGTCCGAACTGTGCGGGTAACGTTTTGTAATATTGTATGTCCCGGCGCCCGAATTTTCATCGCGCATGAAAAAAGTCGTAAATCCCCTGCGCCATCGCCACCGATACACCGGGCGCCTTTTGCAGATCCTCCAGGCTGGCGTTGCGCACCGCGCGTCCGGTGCCGAAATGCATCAGCAGTGCCTTTTTGCGGGCCGGGCCAATGCCGGGCACCTCGTCCAGCGGGCTTGCGCCAATCGCCTTCGCGCGCTTTGCCCGGTGCGCACCGATAGCGAAGCGGTGGACTTCATCGCGCAACCGCTGAAGGTAGAACAGCACTGGCGCATTCACGGGTAGCTGGAACTCCCGCCCGTCCATCAGGTGAAACACCTCGCGCCCATCGCGGCCATGATGCGGGCCCTTGGCAATGCCGACCAGGCACACATCCTCAATGCCCATTTCCTCCAGCACGCCCTTTACCGCATTCAGTTGCCCGCGCCCGCCGTCGATCAGCACCAGATCAGGCCAGTCACCGGCATCACGGTCCGGGTCTTCGTCTTGCGCGCGGGCAAAACGACGCGCGAACACCTCACGCATCATCGCAAAATCATCGCCCGGCGCGGTATCAGGGTTCTTGATGTTGAACTTGCGATACTGGCCCTTGCGAAACCCCTCCGGCCCGGCAACCACCATCGCCCCCAGCGCGTTGCTGCCCTGGATATGGCTGTTGTCGTAAATCTCGATGCGATCAGGCGGTTCGCCCAGATCGAACAGCTCGGCGACTTCGCGCAACAATTTGGCCTGTGTCGTGCTTTCCGCCAGCCGCCGGTCCAGCGCTTCCTCAGCATTGCGCTTTGCCTGATCGAGCAGGCGGCGGCGCACGCCCCGTTGCGGCGTCGACAGCGCAACCTTGTGCCCCGCCGCTGCGCCCAGCGCCTCGCCCAGCAACGCCCCCTCCGCCAGATCACGATCGAGGAAAATCGCGCGTGGCGGCGGCACCTCTTCATAAAACTGGCTGAGGAAACTGGCCAGCACCTCATCCTCTGGCACATCATTGGTATGCGCGGGGAAGAAGCTGCGGTGCCCCCAGTTCTGCCCGCCGCGGATGAAAAACGCCTGAATGCCAATCACCCCGTTGCGATTGGCCATTGCAAAGATATCGGCATCGCCCACCCCGTCGGCGTTTATCGCCTGCGACCCCTGAATGAAGGTCAGCGCGCGGAGCCGATCCCGCAGGATCGCGGCCAGCTCAAAATCCATCGCCTCGGCTGCAGCCTCCATCTGCAGGCCCAGCTTGGCCTGCACCTCCGTCGACTTGCCCGCCAGGAACGCCTTGGCGTCGTCCACCAGCTCGGCATAATCACCCGCGTTGATCCGCCCCACGCACGGCGCCGAGCACCGCTTGATCTGATACAGCAGGCATGGCCGATCACGATTGCGGAAAAAACTGTCGCTGCAACTGCGCAGCAGGAACAGTTTCTGCAGCGCATTCAGCGTGGTGTTGACCGATCCTGCGCTGGCGAACGGCCCGTAATAATTGCCCTTTGCCCGCCGTGCCCCACGATGTTTTTGGATGCGCGGAAAATCATGGTCCGCCCGCAGCAGGATGAAGGGGAAGCTTTTATCGTCACGAAGCAGCACGTTATAAGCTGGGCGATACCGCTTGATCAGTTGCGCTTCGAGCAGCAGCGCCTCTGCCTCATTATTCGTTGTCACGATGGTCATGCTGCGGGTTTGCGCCACCATCCGCTGCAACCGGCGCGACAGGCGATCAACCTGGGTATAGTTGTTCACCCGGTTCTTCAGCGCCCGCGCCTTGCCGACATACAGCGTGTCACCGCGCGCATCATTCATCCGGTACACCCCCGGCCGCGCGGGCAGGGTGGCCAGCACATTGCGGATCGCCGCGACGCCTGCATCCAGATCGGGCGCATCCGCGCCGCGCACCGCAAACGCAGCCTTGTCTTCATTGAAGCGATCGGGTTGGTTGGGTTCGCGCATTTGTTTCAGTTAGGGCGGCACAGCGGACGCAACAACGGCTATATTGATCAAAACCTATGGGAATCGGAAACGACTGAATGGACCTGAACGGCAAGACGGCGCTGGTAACTGGCGGCACCGACGGCATCGGGCTGGCGCTTGCGCTGGCGATGCGGGCACGCGGCGCGCGGGTGATTATCTGCGGGCGCGACCCGGCCCGGCTGGCGGCAGCCCATGCCGAGGGGCTGGAGGCGATTGCGGCAGACCTTTCAACCGAGGCGGGGCGTGATCGGATTGTCGATGCCGTGCGACAATGGCCCATCGACATCTTGGTCAATAATGCGGGCAAGGGCACCGGATTTGATCTTGAACCCGCAGCTGGCGCGGCAGCAATCGATCTGGTCAGTGTTGATGATTGCATCACCCTGAACCTGACAACGCCCATCCACCTGATCACTCGGCTGATCGACGGACTGCGCGCACGCCCTGCCGCGATGATCATCAACGTCACGTCGGGACTGGCAATTGCGCCCAGCAAAGGCGCGCCTGTTTATTGCGCGACCAAGGCGGGGCTGCGCAGTTTCACCCAGGCGCTGCGCGCGCAACTGGCGGGCAGCAATGTGCACGTGATGGAGGTGCTGCCCCCCGTCGTCGACACCCGGATGACGGCAACGCAGAACCGCAAGAAAATGCCCGTCAGCGATTGCGCCCGGCAGATCGTGGCGGCGATCGAAGCTGATCGCGCAGAGGCACATGTCGGTATGACCAAGCTGCTGAGCCTGGTCCACAACATCTCCCCGGCGATTGCGCGACGCGTGATGCTGCGGTTTTAGGCGGGGCGAGAAGGCACGGATCGATCATTGCCGCCCTGCCAAAGCCTGCAAGCCCCACCACCACAATTAAGAATTGAGCAACCATCTTGTTGCTAACTACCCCCCATGGAGAAGGGCTTCGATCAGAAACCTTGGGGGGCAAGGCTACCGCTGCTCGTGGAGCATTGGGGGGAAGCGCTCGGCGTTGACCGACTGAGCCGCGCCGAGCGGATCAATGCCACCATCCGGCTGATCTGTTGGTATACACCGCTGAGCATATCAACGCCGTTCGTTTTTGCGCTATTCTTCGCAATCAAGCTGGGTCGCCCGTCGGTGATTTTGGCTGCGTTACCGGTGATTCTGGTGGTCGCTTCGTCCACATTTTTCTTCCTGGAAAGCAAGTTTACGCGTCACTGGCTGCTTCGCCCTGAACAGAAGAACGCCGCGATTAACCTCTATGCTTTGGCGATTGGAACCGCGTGGTTCCTGTTTTTCAATAGCCTGTCCAATTTACCAATTGGCAGCGATCACGTTGGGCTGGTGTGCGTCAACCTCGCAGTGCTTTGCACGGGAAGTGCAATTTTTGCGCTGGTGCCGGTTGCAGGATCAATTATCTTTACGGTGCTTGGCGTTGGCCTATCCATCCACCTCGGCCAGATGGTCAGCGTGCCATGGCTCTATTCCGCCTCAATCGCGCTGCTGGGTGGTACGATTGTCGCGACCGGCTGCGTTCAGGCGCGGCAATTCTCCGAACGATTGCGGGCGAGCATCGACCTTGCCGCATTGGAGGTGCGGCGGCGCGATGAGGAACAGCAGGCACTGAAAGCGCGTCACGGGCTTGAGCGCGACCATGAGCGCTTGCGGTTAGTGGAAGTTCAGCAAATCGCCGCTGGCCGCCGAACCGAAATGGCGGACCATGCCCAGCGCTTTGAAACCTCGGTCATCGCCACGGTCGGCGCGCTGAGCGATGCCGTCAAGCAATTGCGCGGCTCAACGACGACGCTTGCAGATCTTGGCGGCACCAGTGCACGTCACATCGGTGCCGTTCGTGAACGCGCCGTGATGGTAACTGAATCGATGAACCAGGTGCATGCAGCGGCGGCACGCCTGCGCGCTGCAATTGGCGAGATTGCCTGTGAAGTCGCAGGCCAGGTCAACGCCACGGCAACAGCCGAGATCGTCGCAGAGCTCGCGCGCGCCCAGGCTGGGGCGTTAGCGGTAAGCAGCGCATCTGTTCGCGGCATCACCGCAGAAATTGAAAGAATTGCGGCGCGCACCAACACATTGGCGCTGAACGCCCTGATCGAAGCCGCGCATTCGGGCGAGGCCGGGCGCGGTTTTGCCGTCGTTGCCGGAGAGGTAAAGGCGCTCGCCGCACAAACCAGAAGCGCCGCCGTCGATATTGCCCGCCACATCGCCGATATGGATAACAATGCAGGCGACGTCGCGGCATCGGTTGAGGCGATTGCCCATGACGTTGGCCGGATCGCAGGCGGTGCCAACGACATCGCCCGCGCGATTAATGCCCAAAGTGCGGCAACCGACGGCATCTTTGCCAGCGTTGATCTGGCCACAGACGGTGCGCAGACAGTGCGTAGCGACCTTCAGGTGCTGGAAGAACAGGCCAATGGCGCGATGGCGCTGGCCCAGAATATTACTGATGTGGCGATTGGCGTTTCGGTACAATCACAGTCGCTTGACTCCGCCAGCACGTCATTTGGCGAACGCCTGCGGAGCGCCTAGGCAACCTGCGTCAAATATGAATCATCATTGCGACCCCGGCATTTAGAACGGCCGGTATAAAATCTGAAACGTCATTGCGAGCGCAGCGGAGCAATCCAGCTTCACCACTCGCGGGACGCTGGATTGCTCCGCGGCGCTCGCACTGACGAAGTTGATGTACACCTATCGCACGATTCTGAGATCGCCCGCAGGGACTTTCAAGCACCGAAGCATCCCACAAAAAACCGCCGATGGCCAAAGCCACCGGCGGCGCGAAAATATCGTCGGTCGATTACTTGATCGCGGCAAGGCCGTCGGTGATCTTCTTGATCATTTCATCAGTAATGGCGCCGCCCGAATAGGGCTGCACTGACGTCAAGCTCATCGCCTTGAACTGATCATAGCTTGGGTGCGCCGACAGGCCGGGGATGGTGCCTTCGAGAACTGCCTTGGCAGCAGGATCGGCAACCAGCGCCTCAATTGGCGAATCAATGGTCAGCTTGGCAGCACCGGGGGTGGTGATGGCAGGAGTGGTGGTCGCGGGCGCAGCCGGGGCGGTTTGCGCCATGGCGGGAGCGGCGGTCAGCGTCAGCAGGGCGGCAACAGCAAAAAGCTTCATGGGGGCGACTTTCTAGAATGACAGGGCGCGAATCGCCCCACCGCCTAAAAGCGCAAAATTGCGGCAATAGCTAGGCCGAGCGACCCAGGGCGGATCAGTTTACGCGGGCAAGCCCAGCAATGGTCCGATCAACCAGCGGCTTATCAGCCCCTGAATCATGGCGATCCATGATGATCGCCGTGGCGGCACGGGTGGCTGCATCAGCCGCCTTTGCGCGAACCTCTGCAATCGCGCCGCGTTCAGCGGCGGCAATCTTGTCTTCCGCCATTTTGGCGCGGCGCGTCATCAGATCGGTGGCGTCGGTCTCCGCCTTGGCGAGCATGGTCTTGGCCTCCGCCTCGGCATGCGCGATAATCGCGGCGGCATCACCCACGCTGGCCGCGCTGCGCTTTTTGGCGTCGGCGAGCAGCGCCTCGGCTTCGGCGCGCAGACGGTTGGCCTCATCCAACTGCATGCGGATCGAACCGATCCGGCCATCGAGTGCCTTGGCAATCATGGCCGGTACTTTTTGCCAGATCATCAGGCCAATCACGACCAGCATCGACAGGGCGACAAAGCCGGGTGCAGTGATGCCAAACGCCGCTGGCATATCGTGATGCTCTGGCGCGACCTTGCCGTCAGCGAGCGTTGTTGCGTGGGTTTCAACCATGCGCCAGGGCAACCTTTACTTGCTGTTCAACCATTGCACGATCTGTGGACACGCCCGAAAGCTTGGCAACAATCGCCTCAACGGCTTCGACCGTGGAAGCTTCGATCTCGTCGAGCGCCGCCTGCTTGCGGCCCTCAATCGATTCAGCCGCCGCCGTCAGCTTTGCCAGCGTATCGGCATCCGCCAGCTTTGACGCCGCCTCTGCCCGTGCGCTTGCTTGCGCCTTAGTTTCGGCAATCGACTTCATCGCCTGCCCGCGCGCACCATCAAGGCCCGCATTATAGGCCTGATCGCTCACGTCCGCCGCCGATCGCGCAGCATCGGCAGCGGCGAGATCGCCCGATACCTTGCCTTTGCGATCGTCGATGGTCTTTTCAATCTTTGGCACCATGCCCCGGCCGATTCCGAAATAAATGAGCGCGAACACGATCGCGAGCCAGAATAGCTGCGAGGCGTAGATCTCACCGATCTGGGAAAGCTGGGGCATGGCGGCCGATGCCTTACTTGACGACGAACAGGATCAGGATCGCGACAACGAACGCGATCAGGCCCAGCAGTTCCGACGCGGCGAAACCGATGAACAGACGGCCCTGCTGGCCATCGGCTGCTTCTGGATTGCGCAGTGCGCCTTCAAGGAACGAGCCGAACACGTTGCCCACGCCCAGCGCGGCAAGGCCGATACCAATCGCCGCAAGGCCGGCACCGATGTACATTGCACCAAGATCAGTCATGTAGAAAACTCCCTAGATAATCGTAACTTATTGAAAATAGACGAAACGAAACGAACCAACCGATCCTAGTGCAGGTGCACCGCATCGTTGAGGTAAAGCGAGGTAAGCAGCGCGAACACATAAGCCTGAATGGCGCAAACCAGCAGTTCCAATGCGCTGACACCAATAATCATGACAAAGCTGAGCGCGCTGACGACGATGCCCAGCGGGCCGCCTGCGTTCAGCCCCTGCACGACGAAGCTGCCGAAAACTTCAAGCAGGATGTGCCCGGCGGTCATCGCGACGAACAGACGCAGACCGAGCGAAAACGGGCGCACCATGAACGACACGAATTCCACCGGAATGATGACGGGCATCAGCCAGCCGGGCGCGCCGTGCGGCACGAACAGCGAAAAGAAATGCAGGCCGTGCTTCCAGAAACCCACCACCAGCACGATGCCGAACGACAGGAACGCAAGCACCGCGGTGACGGTGATGTGGCTCGTCACGGCAAAGGCGTGAACGCCCGGCACGATTGCCAGCGGCAGCACGCCGATCAGGTTGGAGAGCAAAATGAACATGAACAGCGAAAAGATATAAGGGGCGAACTTCTTCCCCTCAGGGCCAATGTTCACGCGCATCATATCGTCAATAAAGCTGATCACTGATTCAACCGCGACCTGCCAACGGCCGGGCACCAGCTGGCGCTTCATGCCACCGCGCATAAACACATACAGCACGCCCAGCGTGATGAACATGAACAGCGCCGAATTGGTGAAGGACAGATCAAAGCCGCCAAGCTTCATATGGCCGAACAATGGTTCGACCAGGAACTGTTCCATCGGGTCTATCTTGCCAGCCACGCCCGCTTACCCTTGTCCAACGATAAAAGCGGCCAACATCATTCGGGCCGCTCCTTTGAAATTCTGAAGATGTTGCGGAACGCAACAACCACACTCAACGATAACAGGATGAGCAAGCCCCAGGGGGAAGTGCCAAACCAGCTATCAAAGCCCCAGCCGATAACCGCCCCACCGATTGGCGCGCCGATCAATTCCGCGAGCACCCGACTGCCCTGTTTGTACCCCTTGCCGGTCGGTGCCGCGGCGATCCCCGCTGCCCCGTCCTGCGCCAGCTTTGCACGCGCAATTCGGGCCGCAAGATCATCGGGTCCGTTCTGGCGGTCGTCTGCCAACGCGAGCACATCCTGATAAGAAAACGCCGCCGCGCAAGAAGCGGGCGACGAAAAGCGCCGGAAGGCCAAAGACCCCCGATGCGGGGTCCGTTTAGAAAGGGGGGGCGGGCAAGTCAACCGGGCGCGTTCGCACCTGCGAGAACAGGCGGGTTATGCGCCCGGTGACCGCCGTCAGATGACTGTCAAATACAGCGCGAATCGCGCTCCGGTGGCGCGGCGGTGCGGGTTTTCCAGCCGCCATCAGGTGCCTGGTATTTTTCGCCCGGCACGGTTTTGGCAATCAG
>JBBSCC010000047.1:0-16605 GCA_038250735.1 Sphingomonadales bacterium
CGGGTACCATCACCCGTCATCAGCAACGCCGTGCGTCATAAATACGCGTCAGGGCATTTGCGAAAATCGAACCGGTCCTTTTTCCAGCAGGCTTGGTCCATCCGCAAAATCGGAACAGTGCGCAGGCTGTTGCGACCGCCCAAGGCCTGTTCCCCGCGCGCGACAAGGCTGTTGCGCAGTTCCCGCAGCCGGTTTGCCGCCAATGTGTTCAATTCTCCGCGCGGCGTGAAGATTGCATCGCGCCCGACATGAGCGGCCGTCTGACAGAAATTATACTGCGCATAAACCGTTGTGAAACCTGAATAGATGCGCGTTTGATATTTGTCGAAGGCGCTGGTCGCAGCCTTTGTCGCCTTGTTCTTTCGGGCGAAATACTTGGTCAACGTGGCGAATGATTTCGCCAGTTCTGCTTTGTGATCAATCAGCACCGCGTTGTACGTCGGGATTGTCATCAACATCGGTTCAAAGTCGCAACCAAGCGCAGCGACATTCAGCGCCGCGCGCAACGACCAGACCATGCTGGCGCGCAGTTCGTCAGCGGTCGCATCGGGCAGGGCGATAAACACGTCGGTTTCATCGCCGCGCACAGGAGCGCCACTATAATCATGATTTTTCATAAAAAACTGGGCAGAAGCGGGGCTCGCCACCGTCATCCCCATGGCCACCACGAGCAATACAACCAAACGCCACATCATTGTTCTACCTCGCCCGATACCCCCCGCGCGGGCCCTAAAGGCTTTTCGCGGGGACCCCAACTGTTTTTGCGCCAAACGGTGATTTAACCGCGCCATTTGCCGATTCGCTGCGCCGCAGTCGCAGCGCCGCCGTGAACTCGCACGGGGTTAGCAAAGGCCGGGCGGGTGCCGCCAATCATGGTTTGATTGATCATGGTTAAGCCGATCCTGCTTTGGTACGCCTCGACCAGCGCCTAAAATCGGATGGAGTTCAGATATGGAGTCCATCAAGGCGTCGAGCACGGGCCCGGCGCCGAACCGATTCCCGGACCGCGTAGGGACGCACTTCACCATCGACCGATAGAGAATCAAAAAAAAGGCCGCCCGGCGAACCGGACGGCCCCTTTTGTCGCCAGGCTACCAGAGGCCAGCCGCGGCGACCGCCAATTACTTGGCTGCGTTGGTCGACATCATCGCGTCGTTCGACGACATCATGGCATCGTTCGACATCATCGCGTCGTTCGACATCATCGCGCCGTCCGTTGCGGTCATGTTGTCAGTGGCCATCGCGTCGCCTTCGTTGGCGGTCATTTCGCTGACCATGGCGTTGTCGGTGGTCGTTTCGGTCTTCGGCGAGCAAGCCGAAATCATCAGTGCCGCACCGGCGATCATCGAACCGGCTACGACTTTGGAAATGAGTGCACGCATTTGGAAGCTCCCTAAGAAAATGGATCTGGATGGCTTGACCGCCATTAATACCCAAACCGTGGGGGACATTAGACTTTTATCGCCCGGCCCTCAAGCCTCGTTTTGCTGGAGTAAAGAAAGTCTTTCCAGAAAGGCAGCGAATTCAAGCGATAACGCCTTGTCAAGCGACGCAAAATCGGGCGTTTTCCCCAGCTTTTCTATGCTGGTGACGCCAAAATTGGGCAAGCCGCACGGTATGATGCCATCAAAGTGCCCCAAATCCGGCATAACGTTAACGGCAAAGCCATGTAGCGTAACCCATCGCTTCACCCGCACGCCAATCGCACCAATCTTGGCTTCATGCGCACCGTCCAACGTCCAGATTCCGACGCGGCCCGGCGCGGTGAAACTAGCGATGCCTAGCCGGGCAAGCGCGGCGATGACCCATTGTTCGATCGCATGCACAAAACACCGCACATCGCGCCCGCGCCGGTTCAAATCCAGCATCACATAGCCGATCCGCTGGCCAGGCCCGTGATAGGTATAGCGACCGCCGCGCCCGGTGACATGCACGGGAAAGCGCGGATCAATAAGCTCTGTCGGGTCTGCGCTGGTGCCGGCGGTGTAAACGGCCGGGTGTTCGAGCAGCCAGATCAACTCTGATGCGCGCCCGGCGGCGATATCGGCTACGCGAGCGGCCATAATCTCAGCGGCAACCGCATATTCGATCGGCTCCGGCTCGATCCGCCATTCTACACTGTCGGTCATGGCGGGTTCCTGCGCCACAGAATGGCCGGGCGCAAGCGGGATGACCGCGCTGCTAGCCGAGCATTGGCAAGCGGCGGGTCAATCGTCTAACAAGGCAGTCATCGGGGCGCATATGCCTTTTTGCGCGGAGGAAGCGGCCTTGAATTCCGTCAATATGGGAACAGTCTGGGATCGGGCGACCGAATTTCTGGGCGACAATATCGGTACTGTGGCGCCGATTGCGCTGGCGGCAATCTTTGTCCCGGCCTCCATCAATGATGCGATCGCGCCGCTGGGCACCGCCAATCCCGATTTGCAGGGCTGGGTCAGCCTAGCGTCGCTGGTATTGGCGCTGGTGTCGATTGGTGGCCAGCTGGCGATCATGGCGCTGGCGCTGGACGTCAGCCGCACGGCGGGGGAGGCGGCACGGACCGCGCTTGGCAAGCTGTTATGGGCGGCAGTGATCACGATCCTGCTGCTGTTCGGGCTTATGCTCGCGCTGATTCCGCTGGGGATCATCGTCGTCGCTTCGGGGCTGGATATGTCGGGTTTTGCGACCAATGATCAGGCGGCGATTACGGCGGCCGTGGCGCAACTGCCGGCCAGCGTGATCTGGGCGACACTGGCTTATCTGCTGGTTTGGGCGGTGGGGACGATCTGGCTCAGCGCGCGGTTGACGCTGGCATTTCCGGCGCTAGTGGGCGAAAATCTGGGCGTGGGCGCTATTGGCCGCTCTTGGACGTTGACCAAGGGGCTGGTGCTGAAAATCATCGGCGTGCTGCTGCTGTATGTCATCGTCAGTGGGGTTGCGGCGCTGGCGGCGAAGGCGGCGTTTGGCGGCGTTTTGGGGTTAATCGCGGGCGGAGCAGAACCCGGCAGCGTTGCCAGCGTGCTGACGTCGGTAGCTGTTGGTACAGTGGGCACCGCGTTTGAAGTGTTGCAGGCAGCGTTCATCGCCAAGCTGTTCATTGCCGCGCACCACGGCGTGCAGGAAGCTGCCGGCAGCCGATGAAAATCAACTTGCCGGGCGTGTTTGCAGACGCCTGGGGCCTGTTCTCCCGGCACCGCGAGGTGGTGTTAACCGTGGCGGCGCTGTTCATTTTCCTGCCCACGCTCGCGTTGCTGCTGCTGGTGCCGATCGCTCCGCCATGGCCCGAATCTGGCGCGACTGAGCCGGAAATTCAGGCTGCAGCCAACCTGTTGGCGGCATGGATTGTGGATAATGGGTTCATGTTCATTGCGGCAGGGATCCTGTCGCTATTCGGCTCGCTGTCAATCACAGCCTTCCTGATCGATCCCGATAGCGATGATCTGCGCGGGGCACTGGCGCGTGCGCTGGGGCTGATGCCGCGCTATGTGCTCGCCGCGTTGCTCATCCTCTTGCCCGCGTCGCTGGGGCTGTTCGTGCTGATCGTGCCGGGGCTGTACATTCTGGGCCGCACGATGCTGATCGGCCCGCTGCTGATCGCTGACCGACCGATAGCGGCAACAGCGGCAATCATGCGCAGTATCAAGCTAACGCGCGGCAACGGGCTGATGCTGGCGGGGTTGACCGGCATTGGCTTGATCGCCGGGCAGTTCCTGCCCGGGCCGTTTCAACAAATGGACGTCGCGCTGCGCGCAGCGCGAGCGGCGAACCCGATAACGATCACCATCGTCGATTCCGCCGCCGCCGCGCTGGCCGCGGCTGTCGCGCTGGCAACGATTTTGGTGCGGATCGCGGTATATCGGCAATTGGCGGTGCGCCCCCCGGGCTGAGCAGATCGGTTGCCAGGTGAACTGGCGACGCTGGAAATCCCATCTGTTGTTCCGCCCTATGCACGCTATTGTCAGAAAGCGACGTGGCCAACAGGTCCGAACAGGATCGTGCCGCATGGCTGAATTTCGGTACAAGGGGGGGATGATGACCGATTTCGATTTGAATGTGCGGCCAAGCTTGATCGACGATGTTTTGGCTGAGCTGTACGACGCGATCAAGGGCGTCAGCGGCGGGCATCTTCCCGATTACATTCCTGAACTGGCCAAGGCTGATCCGGACCAGTTCGGCATTGTTATCGCCACGGTGGATGGGTCAATTTATGCCGTCGGCGATTCCGAAGTGCCCTTCACGATCCAGTCGATATCAAAGCCATTTGCCTTCGGGCTGGCGCTGGAAGACCATGGCATGGATGAGGTGCTGCGCAGGGTGGGCGTGGAGCCCAGCGGCGATGCCTTTAATTCCATCATGTTCGATCAGCGCGCCAATCGACCCTTCAACCCGATGGTCAACGCCGGGGCAATCGTTACGTCCAGCCTGATCACCGGGCCGGATCTGGACCACCGCATCCAGCGCGTGCGCGATATGTTTGAGCGATTCATTGGCCATGAGGTCATGGTGGATGAAGCCGTGTTCGGATCGGAAAAGCTCACTGGCCATCGCAATCGCGCCATTGCCCATCTGGAATTGAATTTTGGCATGCTGGTTGAGCCGATTGATGAGCATCTCGATTTATATTTCAAACAATGTTCGATGCTGGTCACAGCGCGCGATCTGGCGAAAATGGCGGTTACGCTGGCCAATGGTGGCCTTAACCCTTTTACCGGCGTGCAGGCGGTTGACCCTGATTACGTCAAGAACATCATTTCGGTGATGAACTTCTGCGGCATGTATGATTATTCGGGCGAATGGGGCTATCGCATTGGTTTACCAGCCAAAAGCGGCGTTGCGGGTGGCGTTATTGCTGTGCTGCCCGGCGTGATGGGGATTGGCGTGTTTTCCCCGCCGCTGGATGAGCGCGGCAACAGCCTGCGCGGCATAAAACTGTGCGAAACGCTGTCACGGCGTTTTGGCTTAAACATGTTTGATGTTGCCGAAGGGGCGATTTCATCGATTCGGCGCAGCTATGATGCCGTGGTTGTTAATTCAAAACGGACCCGGTCTGATCAGGAAAGATCGATCCTTGACCGAGAAGGAGAGGCGATCAGGGTAATTGAGCTGCGTGGGCGTATCAATTTTGCGGCGATCGAACAAATCAGCCGCTCGTGCGCCGCCCTGCCACCCGCCGTCACGCATCTGGTCCTTGATTTCTCGCGCGCCGATATGATCGAACCGCAGGCGGCGTTGCTAGTCGCCCAGCTTGTTGCCGTGCAGCAGCATGCCGGGCGGCAGGTGCGAGCGGTGGCGCGGCCCAATTCCGCCTGCGCTGAAGGCCTGTCGCGGACGAATATCGATACAACGCTGCTGTTGCCTGACGCCGATGGCGCGCTGGAATGGGCCGAAACTGCCGTTTTGGCGAGCGTAACGTCGCGCATCGGCACAGAGGCGACACTGGCCGGCATGAACTTGCTGCGCGGCTTGGACGACGCGTTGCTGGCGACGCTGGCCGAGGCGATGGAACGGCGCGAGGTGCCAGCAGGAACGCAAATTCTGCGAGAGGGCGATCCGGCCAACGAGCTGTTCTTTCTGGCGCGCGGCAGCGTTACCGTCAGCCTGAATACCGGCGGTGCTCGTCCCCTGCGGCTGACCACGCTTGATCCCGGTGTTGCCTTTGGCGAAATGGCCCTGATTGACGGCGCACCCCGATCCGCCGATATTTTCGCTGATAGCGATGTGCTGGTCTATGTGCTGTCGCTGGAGCGGCTTGAGGAATTATCGCAGACCGACCCGGCGGTTCACGCCGGGCTGTTGCGCAACATCGGCCGGGAATTGTCACACCGGCTGCGAAAGGCCAATCGCGAAATCCGGTCGTTCACCGAAATCACGAATACCTGACCGGCGCGGACCATCGACCCGCTTTGATGGCTGGGCAAGCCCTCTAAGGTGCCCTGCGCACGGCAGTCACCGCAAATTAAGCCCAGGTCGCCAGCGGCGGCAAACTCATCAAAATCGCGTCGATGTTGCCGCCCGTCTTGAGGCCGAACAGCGTGCCGCGATCATAGACGAGGTTGAATTCGGCGTATCTGCCCCGCCACGTCAGCATCTCTGCGGTATCGGCTTCGGTGAAGGGTGTGTTCATCCGCCGCCGCACGATGCGGGGATAACTGTCTAGAAACGCGCGGCCAATGTCCTTGATGAATTCGAAGTTTGCGTCGAAATCGCCTTCAAGATGATCGGCGAAAATCCCGCCCACGCCGCGGTGGCACTGGCGGTGGGGGATGTAGAAATACTCGTCCGCCCATTTCTTGTAGCGATCATAATAATCGTCACCATGCGGATCGCAGTGCGCCTTCAGCGTAGCGTGGAAATCCGCTGTATCCTCGTCATAAGGCAAAGGCGGGTTCAGGTCTGCACCGCCGCCAAACCAGCGTTTGGTGGTGACAAGGAAGCGCGTATTCATGTGGACGGCGGGCACGTGCGGGTTGGCCATGTGCGCCACCAAGCTGATACCAGTGGCGAAAAAGCCAGGGTCTTCGGCAGCACCGTGGATTGATTTGGCGAACTCGCCTTCAAACGTGCCGCCAACGGTGGAGACGTTAACGCCAACTTTTTCGAACACCTTGCCCTTCATCACCCCGCGCACGCCGCCGCCGCCGTGATCGCCGGTTGGATCAGTGCGATCCCATGCAGTGTAATCAAAATCGGCGTCAGACCCGGCCTCGCGCTCAATTGCCACGAATTCGGCGCAAATGCTGTCGCGCAATTGTTCGAACCATGCGCGTGCGGTTGATTGCTGTTCATCGAGCGGAGCCATGTTTTCACCTAATCTGCGTGGTCTTGTTGTGGTCGAACGGGTACTTCAGTCGAGATGGCAGCCGTCTCTGGCGAGCTGTTCACGGATCCAAGCCTCGACGTCATAGCCAAAGATGCGCATCCCCTTGATGTTGGCATTCTCCACCGTCAACCCCGCGAGGTTGACGTTTTCCAGCCGCGCTCCGGTGAGATTGACGTTTACAAAGGCGGCATCCGCCAGGTTGACGTCGACGAACCGGGTGCGCGCCATCGCGCAACTTGTAAACGATGCATCGTTCATCTGCCGGTTAGAAAATTCATCCATCGCATCCCCCTCTGCCGGATTATTCCGGCCAGCCATCCAGCTGGCGCAAAGCCTCAGCTACCCCAATCCCGGCCGCCACTGAGATGTTGAGCGAGCGCAAACCTGGGCGCAACGGAATCTTGACACGAAAATCGGCCCGCGCATGAACTTCTTCAGGAACGCCGGCGCTTTCGGTACCCAGCAACAGCGTGTCGCCGGGTTCAAAGCGCGCCGATGGCAACCGTGTCGCGCCTGTGGTCGTCAGCAGCACAATCCGCCCCGGCACGCTCGCCTCGAACGCCGCCCAATCGACATGGCGGGTAACATCAACCTGGGTGAGATAATCCATGCCGGAACGCGCCAACGCCCTGTCTGAAAAGGCAAATCCCATCGGTTCGATCAAATCCACCGGCACATTCAGGCACGCGCCCAGCCGCAAAATCGTGCCGACATTGCCAGCGATTTCGGGCTGATACAGGGCCAGCCGCAGCAGCGCCGAGGCGGTGCCGGTATCTGCAGGTGTGGTGCGTACGATCACGCTCCCCCCATAGGCCTTATAGCCGTATCCCCTCAACCCGGATAAAATGCTGTTGGCATTGGACGAGCCAATAGCTATCAGGCCGCGATTCGACAGCACGTCACGCTGGCGAGTTGCAGGCAGTCAGATGGCTGGCGACAACATAGATTCGAACCGCAAGGGCAAGCGAATGGCAACGGTGAGCGAAGCGATTCCAACGGGTGAAACGCCGGGGTCGTCCCATGACGAAGATCCGCGCCGCCGCGATTTCCTTAGCATTGCCGCGCTTTCGTTCGGTGGCGTGGGCGTGGTTGCCGTGCTGGTGCCGCTGGTCAACCAGATGAACCCGTCGGCTGATGTTCTGGCAGAATCCTCTACCGATATCGATTTGTCGCAGATCCTGCCCGGCCAGGCAGTGAAGACTGAATTCCGCAAGCAGCCCTTGTTCGTGCGAAACCTTACGCCAGCAGAAATCGCGTCGGCTGATGCGGTGCCAATTGCTGGCCTGCGCGATCCCGAAACGCTGGCGCAGCGCACCAAGGAAGGCCATAAGAATTGGCTGATTACTTTGGGTGTGTGCACTCACCTCGGCTGCGTTCCACTGGGAGCGGGCGAAGGCGAAGTGAAGGGTGAGTTTGGCGGCTATTTCTGCCCGTGCCATGGTTCGGTTTACGACACTGCGGCACGCATCCGCAAAGGCCCGGCGCCGAAGAACCTGGCCGTGCCGGACTATAAGTTTACATCAGACACCACTGTAACAGTCGGTTGAGGTCAGCATTATGAGCTTCCCCTGGGCAAAGCATTACACGCCAAAGGCACCAATCATGAAGTGGGTGGACGATCGTCTGCCGCTGCCACGATTTGTGTATGATGCAGTTGGTGCCGGTTATCCGGTGCCACGGAACCTCAACTACTTCTGGAACTTCGGTGTGCTCGCGGGCGTCGCGCTCGTGCTACAGATCGTTACCGGCATTGTGCTGGCGATGCATTTCGCGGCCAATGGCGCGATCGCGTTCAACTCGGTTGAACACATCATGCGCGATGTGAATTCCGGCTGGATGGTGCGGTACGCCCACGCCAATGGCGCTTCGATGTTTCTCGCGGTGGTTTACATTCATATCGGTCGCGGCCTGTATTACGGTTCGTACAAGGCGCCGCGCGAGATGATCTGGCTGCTCGGCGTCGTTATCTTCCTATTGATGATGGCGACCGCTTTCATGGGATATGTGCTCCCTTGGGGGCAGATGAGCTTTTGGGGCGCGCAGGTGATTACCGGTTTCTTCTCGGCCATCCCGGTCGTAGGCGAATCGATCCGCATCTGGTTGCTGGGCGGATTTGCGCCGGGCGATGCAACGCTTAATCGCTTCTTCTCGCTCCATTATCTGCTGCCGTTCGTCACGCTGGGTGTGATCATCCTGCACGTCTGGGCGCTGCACATTCCGGGATCGAACAACCCAACCGGCGTGGATGTGAAGGGTGAGCAGGATACCGTGCCTTTCCATCCTTATTACACCGCAAAGGATGGCTTCGGGTTGGGCGTTTTCCTGACGATCTTCGCCGCGTTTATCTTTTTCATGCCGAATGCGCTTGGCCACCCGGATAACTATATTCCCGCCAACCCGCTGTCGACGCCAGCACACATTGTGCCTGAATGGTATTTCCTGCCATTCTACGCGATCCTGAAATCGTTCACTGTCGATCTGATCCTGCCCGCCAAGTTGTGGGGCGTGCTTGCGATGTTCGGCTCGATCCTGCTGCTGTTTTTCCTGCCGTGGCTCGATTCATCGCCGGTTCGTTCGTCAAATTATCGGCCAACTTACCGCATTTTCTTGGGCATCCTGCTCATCGACGTGCTGGTGCTGGGCTATATCGGTGGTGCAGAGGCGAGTGGGCGGAATATCGTGATCGGCCAGATTGCCGCTGCCTATTATTTCGCGCACTTCCTGATCATCTTGCCGATCATTTCGGCAACCGAGCGTCCGCGTCCATTGCCGAATTCGATCACCGAATCGGTCCTTGGCAAGCATGCAAAGTCGACTGACGGCAGCTTCGGCGCCGCGGTTCCGGCCGAATAAAGGGCACCCAGACCAATGGTTCGCATCATCTCCTTCATTGTTGGCTTGGGCTTTGTCGGCGTCTTGGCGCTGTCGCTTTTCGGCAGCATCAACGGCTTGATCACTGATCCTGCCAAGCCGACGGTTACCGAAGAATTCTACCGCGAGCACAAGGAAGTCGCCTTTGCCAGCGACGGCCTGATGGGTAAGTTTGATCGCGCCCAGCTCCAGCGCGGGCTTCAGGTGTACAAGGAGGTTTGCTCTGCCTGCCACTCGCTTGGTCTGGTAGCTTTTCGTGATCTGACAAAGCTGGGCTATTCCGAAGGCCAGGTGAAGAAGTTTGCAGCCGATTGGGCCGCAAAGGCGCAGGTTCAGGACCCGAAGACCGGTGATCGCACCGAGCGCGCCAACGTGCCTGCCGACAAGTTCCCGACGGTCTATTATCCCGGCCAGGGCGTCCCACCCGATTTGTCGCTGATCACCAAGGCGCGTCATGGTGGTGCCGCTTATGTCTATTCGCTGCTGACCGGCTACAGCGATCAGCCGGCAGAGCTGCTGAAGCATTTCCCCGACGCCAAGACGCCGGATGGCCTGTATTACAATCCATATTTCGCGAACCTCAACATCGCGATGCCAGCACCGCTTTCCGAAGGGTCAGTAACGTATAGTGATGGCACGAAGAACTCGGTCGACCAAATGGCGAAGGACGTGGCTGCGTTCCTCGTCTGGACTGCAGAGCCGGAGCTTGAGCAGCGCCACTCGACCGGGTTGGCCGTGCTTGGCTTCCTGCTGGTCGGCACGATGCTGGCTTACGGGTCTTACCGGACGGTCTGGCGGAATGTGAAGCATTGAGCATGCAGGTGGTCGCCAATGACGATTTGGCGGCGCTGATCCGCACGATCCCCGACTTTCCAAAGCCGGGGATTATGTTTCGCGACATCACCACGCTGCTGCTTGATCCCAAGGGTTTGGCAATGACGGTCGACCGCATGGTCGCCGCCGTGGACGGCCCGGTCGATCTGGTTGCGGGTATTGAGGCACGCGGGTTTCTGTTCGCCGCCGCAATGGCCGTGCCGCTGAATGCGGGCGTGCTTTTGATCCGCAAGGACGGCAAATTGCCCGGCGCGACAATTGCCGAGGATTACGCGCTTGAATATGGTACTGACCGGATTGCGATGCACGAAGACGCGCTCGTCCCCGGTCAGCGCGTCTTGCTGGTTGATGATCTGATCGCCACCGGCGGCACCGCCCGTGCGGCAATACGGCTGCTGCGAAAAGCGGGCGCCGCTGTTACACAAGCGCAGTTTGTAATTGATCTGCCCGATCTTGGCGGGGCGGATGCACTGCGCTCAGATGGTATTGATGTGCATGCACTGGTGGCGTTCGGCGGGCATTGATCGCCCCCATTACCCCGCCGGTCGCGTCGCGATCAGCCCGATGGCTATCGTCGTCATCACCGCATCGCCCTTCTGGTTCAGCACGGTAATCTTGCTGCGGTAACTGCCCATCTCTGGTCGGCTGTTCGACGCGCGCTTATCAAGGATTTCGGTTTCAATCGACAGTGTGTCGCCGGGATAGACGGGCTTTAACCAGCGCAGTTCTTCCTGCCCCGGCGACCCCAAACCGGCCTGTTTGTGCGTTTTGAAATTCTCCACCAGCATCGACATCATCATCGCACAGGTGTGCCAACCGCTGGCGGATAATCGCCCGAAATGGGTTTGCGCCGCTGCCTCATCTGACAAGTGAAATGGTTGCGGATCAAAGCGCCGGGCAAAATCGATCACTTCGTCCCGCGTGACGGCATAGTGCCCGAATGCTGCGCGCGTGCCGGGCTGGATGTCTTCGAAATAGATCATGTCGGCAGTGTCGAGTGCCACACCGCGCTTGGCAAGCCCTAACGCGGCCCTAAAGCCCCGCGAAAGGGCCGATCATCGCCGTCAAGGTTGGTGCCTGCGGAAAGCTTCAGCAGGGCACGCAGCATCGGCGCGACATCGACATTGTCAAAACCGGGCAGTGTACCGCCTGCACGGATTACCGGGCCGCTGGCGATGAACAGCGCGGCCATATCTGGCACCGCAGGGTCATATCCATGCGCGCCACCATCGCGGATTGGGCGATCAGCGGCGGGGGCCTTGTCCAGGATCAACCAGCCGCTTTCTGCCAAACAGATATAGGTCGGGACGCGCGGGTTTTTGCCATAATGCAGTGCGGGCGGAATCTGCGCCTTTGGCCAGCATTGCATATGCGCGTTGGGCAGCGCGATGGCGGCGGCGAGCGCAGCCTCCTTGCCCGGCATCGGCTCAATCCCCGCATAGGGCCCCCCGCTGACGAAGCGAAAGCTGTCGGGCGCGGCGATCTGATCAAACCGGATGACGCGGGCAGGGCCGGTGGCGGCCATGCCGTGATCGGCGACGATTACCAGATTGGCGGGCTGGCCCAGCGCCGCCAGTTCATCGCGTAGCCGCCCGATGGCTGCATCAGCATCGGCCACCGCCTCGGTCGTTTTCGGGCTGTCCGGCCCGTTGGAATGCCCCGCCGAATCCACCGTATCGAAATACAGCGTCAGGAACTGCGGGCGCGTGGCGAGAGGGCGCCGTAGCCAATCGATCACCGCGTCCACCCGCTGGCGGTTGCTCACCTCATGCCCATATTGCTGCCAGTCGCTGGGCCGCTGACCGTCAAAGCTGACATTTGCGCCGGGCCAGAACATCGTCGCTGTGCGGATACCTGCCTTCTCCGCCGTGATCCAGATCGGCTCGGCCTGGGTCCACCAGAATGGCTCCTCGCTTTGCATGGTAAAGGTCATGCCGGGGTGCGCGGCATCCTCCATCCGGTTGCCGACAATGCCGTTACGATCAGGCCGCAACCCGGTGACGAGCGTCCAGTGATTGGGAAAGGTAACGCTGGGGAAGGATGGCCGCATCGACGCGCTGATCCCGGCGGCGGCCAGCGCATTCAGATTGGGCGTCACCCCGCGCGTCAGGTAGTCAGGCTTGAACCCGTCGATGCTGATCAGGATAGTAACCGGCGCGCGCGCCTCAACCGGTGCGGCGATGGCAGCGGGGCGGGGCGCGTTAACGGGCGCAGTCGCGCAAGCTTGCAGGGCAGCGGCGAGCGCAATGGCGAACAGGCGAGTGGTGAGCTTCATGGTGTGGCTATGCGGCTTGCTTGAGTCATTCATGTGACATTTCCCCTGTCCGTCCCCCCGGACTTGCTCCGGAGCCCACCGTTCCGCAAACGCACCCTTTGTTGTGATGAGACCGTGGTAGGCCCCGGCACAGTGCCGGGGTGACGAAGTGCGGTGTTTGGGCGTCTACTCCCAGTCAAACATTAAACCGGAAAAGCATCACGTCGCCGTCGTGCACCACATATTCCTTGCCCTCTTGCCGCAATTTGCCCGCATCGCGCGCGCCGGCTTCGCCTTTCAGGGCGATGTAGTCGGCAAAGGCGATGGTTTCGGCGCGGATGAAGCCGCGTTCGAAATCGGTGTGGATTTCGCCCGCCGCCTGCGGGGCCTTTGCGCCGACATGGACGGTCCAGGCGCGGGTTTCCTTGGGGCCGACGGTGAAGAAGGTTTGCAGTTTCAACAGCTTGTATCCGGCGGTGATGACGCGGGCGAGGCCGGTTTCCTCCAGCCCTAGCTCCGCCAAAAACTCCCCGCGTTCGGCGGGGGCCATCGTGGCGATTTCAGCCTCGATCGCGGCGGAGACGACGACCGCCTCTGCCCCTTCGGCCTTGGCCTTTTCAAATACGCGGGCGGACAGGGCATTGCCGTTCGCCGCATCGCCCTCATCAACATTGCACACATAGAGCACGGGTTTTGAGGTTAGCAGTTGCGCCTGGTGGAACACCCGCGCCTCGTCCTCATCCTTGGGTTCGGTCAGCCGGGCGGGTTTGCCTTCGCGCAGCAGATCAAGCGCCTGGCCGAGCACGCTGGCGGCGATCTTGGCTTCCTTGTCGCCCTGCATCGCCTTTTTCTGGGCGGCGGGAACGCGCTTTTCGAGGCTTTCGAGGTCCGACAGCATCAGCTCTGTCTCCACCGTTTCGGCGTCGGCAATGGGATCAACCTTGCCCTCGACATGCGTCACATCGCCGTCCTCAAAACACCGCAGGACGTGGACGATGGCGTCAACCTCACGGATATTGCCCAGAAACTGGTTGCCCAGTCCTTCACCCTTGCTCGCCCCGCGTACCAGCCCGGCAATGTCGACAAAGCCAAGCTGCGTTTCGATGATCTTGGCCGAATGGGCGATGTCGGCGAGCTGTTGCAACCGCGGATCGGGCACCGCGACATTGCCGACATTGGGCTCAATCGTGCAAAATGGATAATTCGCCGCCTGCGCCGCTGCCGTTTCGGTCAGCGCGTTGAACAGGGTGGACTTGCCGACATTAGGCAGCCCGACGATACCGCAACGAAATCCCATGATGTACCTTTGGCGATGATGTGAAGCGCGCTCTTTAGTCGCGATGGCGGCGGGTGGCTAGCATCGAAGCTGAAATCACGCTGCACGGTTGTTCGCCGAAACCTGGTGTTCCAGCGCCGTTCGCCCTGAGCGCAGCCGAAGGGTAAGCGTAGCGCCTGGCTTCGACTGCGCTCAGCCCGAACTGCGGGAGTGCCAGTGCGTGCCATCCGCTACCAACGATAATTGAAACTCACGCTGATCCGCTCGCCCCCGGATTTGCTGGTGCCCTCATGCGGCATTACTTCATGCCGCAGCCAGCTTTCCCACAACAGCACGGTGCCGGGCTGTGGTTCCACGTACACAAACGTCCGCAGATCCTCTGGCGCGTCCTCGCGGCGGGTGGGGGCGGCCATCATCATCCCCAGACGAGGGTCTTCCAGCTTCAGCGCGCCAGCCCCTGGCGGCACCGCGACATAGACCGTGCCGGATACCACGCTGTGCGGGTGGATGTGCCCCGAATGCGTGGCACCGGGCTTCATCACGTTCACCCACAAGCTGTCGAGCTTCAGCTTGCGCCCGCCCAGATCAAACGCGCAATCATCGGCAAATGCGGCGACGTGCTTGTCGAGCAGCTTCACCAGATCGCCGATCACCGGATCGCGCCGGGGCAGATCGTTCAGCGAGGCATAGCTGGTATAGCCGCGATAGCCGTTGGCCTTGCTCCACGCGCGGCCCGCGCGGTCTTCCTCCGCCAACATCCGGCAGGATTGCGCCAGCTCGTCGACCAGCGCCGCGTTGTTGAGTGTGCCCTGATACAGCCGGGTGGCGAATAGCGATCGGGTCGTCATGGCTGCTGCCTCAGCGCGACATCATTCATGAAACGCACATCGTCGCCCGCCGCCAGCCAACGTGCTTCAGCGGCCACCGCGCCAAGCATCTCCGCCAGATCGTCCATTTCGGCCTTGGCGAAATTGCCCAGCACATGGCCGGTTACCTTGTCCTTGTGCCCAGGATGGCCAATGCCCAACCTAACGCGCCGAAAATTCTCGCCAATATGCGCGACGGTGGAGCGGATGCCGTTATGCCCGGCGGTGCCGCCGCCACGTTTCACCTTGACGCGGAATGGGTCGAGATCGAGCTCGTCGTAAAACACCGTCACATCTTCGGGCGTCAGCTTGTAGAAGCGCATCGCCTCGCCAATGGATTGGCCGCTGTCGTTCATGAAGGTGGCGGGTTTGAGCAGCAGCAGCTTTTCGCTGCCCCGTTCATGGGAAATCCGGGCTTCGATCGCCCAGCCCAGAAAGCGCTTTTTGGGTGCTTCGAAATCATGGAAATCGGCAAGGGCGTCCAGCGCCATAAACCCGGCATTGTGCCGGTGCAGCGCATATTGCGCGCCCGGATTGCCAAGGCCTGCCCAGAGTTGCACGGCTTAAGCCCTCTCCTTTTTGGGGAGAGGGCCAAATCCTGTTGTTACTCGCCAGCGTCGGCGGTCTCGCCTTCGCTCGATTTGAGCGCTGACGGGGCGACGATGGTGGCGATGGTGAAGTCGCGGTCTTCGATCGTCACCTTGCTGCCCTTGGGCAGGGTTACAGCCGAAATGTGGATCGAATCACCCACATCAAAGCCTTCGAGCGACACTTCGACATCATCGGGGATCACCGATGCGTCACACACCAGTTCAAGCTCATGGCGCACGATGTTGAGCACGCCGCCGCGCTTGATGCCGGGCGATGTGTCTTCATTGGTGAAGCGCACGGGAACCTGCACGGTGACGGTCGAATGCTCGCCGATGCGCAGGAAATCGACATGAACGGGCCGGTCAGTAACCGGATCGAACGCGACATCCTTTGGCAACGTCAGCGCAGGCGTGCCGGCAACGTCCAGGATAACGGTGGAATTCATGAAATGCCCGGTCATCAGGGCGCGCATCAGCGCCTTTTCCTCAAGATGAATCGAGACGGGTTCTTGCTTGTTGCCGTAAATCACGGCGGGTACGCGGCCTTCACGACGGAGTGAACGGGAGGCTCCCTTGCCAACCTGTCCACGCGTCTCGGCTGCGAGCGTCAGCTGTTCGCTCATGTCAGTCTCCGATATGCATGTGTCACTTCCAGCCAAGCCTCCAGGGATGACCCTGACCGGAAGCAGCGGCGCTTAGCGGAATGGGGGGGCAAGCGCAAGTTCGCGTTGGATTGGCGGTTACTGCACCCGCCGCACGGATAGCCCCGCCCGGCGGAGCATCGCCACCACCGATTCCCTGCCCGCCAGATGTCCTGCACCTACAGCGACCAACACCTTGCCCGGCAATCGCATCCGCCGGGCGATCCAGCGGCTCCAGCGGGCGTTGCGGCCGGTCAGCAATGCGGCATGCATCGCAGGGGCACCAGCAAACAGCCGGTCGTTGCTGCGCGCCATTGCCGCCACATTGCCCGCTGACCATGCCGCAAGCGTGCGTGTATATCCGTCGCGATCAGTGATCGCCAGCACGAGCAAACGACGCTGATCGGGCGCGCTTAGCCCGTCGAACAACGCCAATTGGCTACCTGCGGTTTCCAGTGCGCGCTGCGGACGACC
>JBBSCC010000048.1:0-16428 GCA_038250735.1 Sphingomonadales bacterium
AGCTTGGCGAGCAGCCGGTTGGGGGCCACCCCAATCGAACTGGTCATGCATTCACCGACATTGGCGCGAATGCCCGCCTTGATCCGGTGCGCCAGCGCGGTGACGGCATCGACGCTGTTTTCATTGTCGAGCAAGCGGCACGCGACCTCATCAATCGAGCACACTTTCGTCACGGGAATATGCCGCCACACTTCGGCGACGATAGCATCATGAAACTCGACATATTTTTCATGTCGCGCGGGCGTGACGATGATGTCGCGGCATAGCCGGCGCGCCTCCCACACCGGTGTGCCCGTTTTGATGCCGTATCGCTTCGCTTCAATACTCGCGGCGATGGCGACGGTGGTTTCGCTGTCAACCGGCGCGACCAAAATGGGCTTGCCGCGCAACGCTGGATCCAGCTGCTGCTCCACGCTGGCGAAATAGCTGTTCAGATCAAGGAACAGCCAGCGCAGGGGGCGGGGTGGCAGGGCGATGCTCATCATGGGGCGCGGCGCGCGCACAGCCGGGGGTCAACAGTTTCGAACATAAGGGGAACTTACCGCATCTTCAGCACGGTGGAAAGCTGCTCGCCGCCGGTTGCCTGCGCACCGCTGGCATAGTAGCTTTGCGCCATGACCAAAATCACCACCTATGCCGAATTCTGGCCGCATTATTTGCGCGAGCATGCCAAGCCCGAAACGCGGACGCTGCACTATATCGGCACGGCGATGACATTTGGTTTTGCTGCCGTTGCCATCATGCTGGGTGGCTGGTGGTGGGCGCTGGTGCCGCTGGCGGGGTACGGGATGGCATGGCCTGCGCATTTCGCGGTGGAAAAAAACCGCCCGGCGACTTTCACCTATCCGATCTGGTCGCTGATCAGCGATTATAAAATGTTCTTCCTGTGGATCAGCGGGCGCTTGCCGGCGCATCTGGCGGCAGCGGGCGTGGCAGCAAAGCAACCCGCCTGAAGTTTAGGCGGCGGCTGCCACATCGGTGTGGATGAAATCTTCGCCCTTGAACAACAGCCCCTCGCCGGTTGCACGCGACAGGGCATAGGCAAAACAATCGCCGAAATTCAGGTTGGCCGGGTGCCCCGTGCCGCGACCATATTGGCGGTAGGCGTTATGGCCGATCCGGGCTTGGTCGATGTCGACCGGCACAATTTGGAGCGCGGTTTTTTGCGTGAGCTCATCAAGCGCGACCTGTAGGTCGGCCTTACGCCGGGTCATCACCGCAGCAATTTCAATCCATGATCCTGCCGAAACGAGGCATTGGTCCGCATCCGCCATTGCTGTTGCGAAATCCAGCGCTTCCGCCTCGCCCAGCAAGATGGCCATGATTGCCGATGTATCGATGATCATATCGGCAGGCCGTGATCATCGTAAATCTCATCCATGATTTCCTTTGACGTCTTGCCGCGCCATTCTTCGGGCATCGTGCGGCGAAACTCCTCACCAATTTTCATGATGGCGGCAATCTTTGCCTCGCGCGCCGCTTCTCGTTCGCGCACTTCGCGCTCCAGCGCGGCCTTGATCACGCCGGTGACGGTGGTGTTGCGGGCCTTGGCCAATTCGCGGGCCATGGCGATCGTCTGCGCATCCTTGATGTTGAGCTGGCTGGCCATTTCTACCTCCTGCACTGCCGTTTATACCCCATCCGGCGCGGTGCGACAATGCGCAGCATCCCCGCGTAAAGATTGTCTCGCTTGCCGAGCGCCGCGGTCCGCGCCATTTATGGGGCATGACCATCATCCCCAATACGCTCGCCCTGATTGGCAATACCCCGCTGGTTCGGCTCGCCGGGCCGAGTGCAGCCAGCGGCGGCGAGATTTTCGCCAAGTGTGAATTCGCCAACCCAGGCGCGTCGGTAAAGGACCGTGCGGCGCTGTATATTGTCGAGGATGCCGAGGCGCGCGGCGCGATTGCGCCCGGCGGCACGATTGTGGAGGGGACGGCGGGCAATACCGGCATCGGGCTGGCGCTGGTCGCCAATGCCAAGGGGTATAAGACGATCATCGTCATGCCCGACACGCAGAGCCAGGAGAAAATGGCCACGCTGCGCGCGCTCGGCGCTGAACTGGTGCTGGTGCCCGCCGCGCCCTATTCAAACCCCTGCCATTTCGTCCACCAATCGCGCCGGATTGCTGCGGAAACCCCCAATGCGGTGTGGGCCAACCAGTTTGACAATATCGCCAATCGCCGCGCGCATATTGTGGGCACGGCAGAGGAAATCTGGGCGCAGATGGATGGCCGAATCGATGGCTTTACCTGTGCGGCCGGCACCGGCGGCACCATTGCCGGGGTAGGAATGGGGCTGAAAAGCAAGGATGAGCGCGTGATGATTGCGCTCACCGATCCGCACGGTGCCGCGCTGTATGAATATTACGCGCATGGTGAACTGAAATCCGAAGGATCATCGGTTGCCGAAGGGATCGGGCAGGGGCGCATCACCGCCAATCTGGACGGCGCACCCATCGATACGCAGTACCGGGTTTCGGATGCGGAAGGCTATGAATGGATGGGCCGCTTGCTGGATGAAGAGGGGCTGTGCCTGGGCCTGTCATCGGGCATCAATGTGGCCGGCGCCGTCCGGCTGGCGCGCGACCTGGGGCCGGGCAAGCGGGTGGTGACGATATTGTGCGACACCGGTTTTCGGTATTTGTCGACGCTGTACAACCCGGTTTGGCTGGCGGCGAAGGGGTTGGCGCGGGCGGGGGTTGGGGTGGTTTAGGGTTGGGGTTGGGGCTGTCTTCGACCCAACGCCGGTCACTCCCAGCCTGATCTGCACGCCTCCGAAGCGGACGATCGTTAATCCGATGTGATTGGGCCTGTGGGCGGATTCGGATAATCAGCTCGAATGGCGAACATTGGGATATGGTATAGTCGCGCCAAGCTGGCCCCAATCACGGGCGGCTAGGCAGCGATGATGACCGCTTCGCGATCCACCCTTATCCTGGTTTTGGCAGGCGCATTGGCGGCCTGTAACAGCAAGCCGACCGCCGCACCTCCCGCACCGGCCAAGGCCGAGGCCGTTGCCCATGAAAGCGACCTGCTGCGGCTGACCTTGACGCGCGAGGCACAGGCACGGCTGGGCATCGCCACGATACGGGTCGGCACGAGCAGCACCAGCGTGACGCGCGCAACCAGCGGCGAGATTGTGGTGCCGGCAGCCGTCGGCGGGGTGCCGACCAACTCGGTGAGCAATTTACAACAGATCGGCATTCAACAAGTGGCCGCCGATGGCGAGATCGCGCGAACGCGGGCGCAGCTTGGCCTCGCACGGATCGCATACGATCGCGCCGCGGCCCTGGTGCGCGAGGAAGCAGGCAGTGTTCGTGCGCGTGATGAGGCCGCCGCCGCACTTGCCGCCGCCAGGGCCGCCGCCGATGCCGCCACCGCGCAACGGCGATTGCTGGGGCCAGCCATTCGGTCGCTGGCGAATCAATCAACCTTGTGGGTGCGCGTCCCGGTGTTCGGCAGTGATGTCGGCGCGGTCGAGCGCGGGCGCGCGGCGATGATTCGGTTGCTGGGGGATAGGGGCGCGGCACGTGCTGCCCGTCCCGTCCAGGCACCACCATCGGCCAATGCCGTGGCCGGGACGGTCGATCTCTATTTCGCGCTTGATAATCGCGACCGGGCCTATCGTGTCGGCCAGCGGGTTGGCGTGACGCTGCCGATCGCGGGCGGCACAACCGATTGCCTGTCGGTGCCGACATCAGCGATCGTCCGCGACATCTATGGCGGCGAATGGGTCTACGCGAAGACCGCGCCCGACAGCTTTGTGCGCCAGCGGATCGAGGTGGCATCGACGCAAGGCGACCGGGCGATCCTCTCACGCGGCCTTGCATCCGGCGCGGAAGTCGTCACGGCGGGTGCGGCTGAATTGTTCGGCACCGAGTTCGGCGTGGCGCACTGATGCTGGCGTGGCTGGTTCGTGCTGCACTCACCCAGCGCGTGCTGGTGCTTGCCGGTGCGGTGTTGCTGGTGCTGCTGGGCGTGCGCGCCTCGACCGATGTGCCGCTGGATGTCTTTCCTGAGTTCGCGCCGCCCAAGGTCGAGATCCAGACCGAAGCACCGGGCCTGTCGACCGAGGAGGTCGAGAGCCTGATCACCGTGCCGATCGAGACGGCGGTGAACGGCGTTCCTGATCTGGCGACATTGCGTTCGAAATCCGTGCTTGGCCTGTCGTCGGTCACGATCCTGTTCGATCGCGGCACCGATGTGATCCGCGCGCGGCAATTGGTGCAGGAACGCGTGACACAAGTGCAAAGCCGCTTGCCCAGCGCCGCGCGACCACCGGTGATGCTGCCGCCGCTGTCCTCGACCAGCCGCGCGATGAAGATCGGCGTGTCGTCCAAAAAGCTCGACCAGATGCAGCTTTCTGAACTGGTGCGCTGGACCATCCGGCCAAGACTGATGGCGGTGCCTGGCGTCGCCAACGTCGCCGTCTGGGGCTATCGTGACCGCCAACTGCAAGTGCTCGCCGATCCTGACCGGCTGAATGCGGCGGGGGTGACGCTGAACGAATTGCGGCTGGCGACAGGCGATGCTGTGCTGGTCGGCGGCGGGGGCTTTATCGATACGCCCAACCAGCGTCTTGCCGTGCAGCAGGCGGGCGCGATCCAGACCGCCGATGATCTGGCGCGCACCGTCATCAAGATTGCGGGCGATGCGCCGGTGCGGATCGGCGACGTCGCGCGCGTGACCGAGGGCTATGCGGCGCCCATCGGCAATGCGATCATCGATGACGGCCCCGGCCTGATGCTGATCGTCGAGAAGCAACCGACCGGCAACACGCTACAACTGACCCGCGATGTCGAAGCGGCGGTTGCCGAATTGCGACCAGGCCTGACGGACATCAAGATCGACACCACGATCTTCCGCCCTGCCACATTCATCGAACGGTCGATCGACAATCTGTCGCGCGCGCTGATGATCGGCTGTCTGCTCGTGGCGATCGTGCTGTTCGTCTTTACGCGCGACTGGCGGCAAGCGGTTATCAGCCTGGTCGCGATCCCGCTCTCGCTGCTTGGCGCGGGGCTGGTGTTGCTGTGGAGTGGGGCCACCATCAACACGATGATGATCGCCGGCTTGGTGATCGCGCTTGGCGAAGTGGTCGACGATGCGATCATCGATGTCGAGAATATCGCGAGGCGGCTGCGGCTCAACCGTGAGGCGGGCAATCCGCGATCCTCGTTCGACATCGTGCTGGCGGCGTCGCTTGAGGTGCGTACAGCCGTGGTGTTCGCGTCACTTATCGTGATGCTGGTTTTCCTGCCAATCTTCTTCCTCGGCGGGGTGGCGGGCACATTTTTCCAGCCGCTGGCGATTGCCTATGTGCTGGCGATTGCGGCGTCGTTGCTGGTCGCACTAGTGGTGACGCCTGCGCTGTGCCTGTTCTTGCTGCCGAATGCGCCGATCAAGGTGGAGGGCGATACGCGCTTCGTCAGCGGTTTGAAGCAGCGTTACGCCAACGTGCTGCCCCGCTTGATCGCCCGACCGAGCCTTGCGATTGGAATCGTTGCCGGTGGACTGCTGCTCTCGTGCATTGGCTATGCGAGCTTCAAGGACCAGTTCCTGCCTGATTTCCGGGAAACCGATTTCCTGATGCATTTCGTCGAGAAGCCCGGCACCTCGATCGAAGCGATGGACCGCATCAGCATCCGCGCGTCGAAGGAATTGCGCGCGATACCCGGCGTGCGCAATTTCGGCGCGCATATCGGCCGCGCTGAGGCCGCCGACGAGGTGGTCGGGCCGAACTTCACCGAATTCTGGATCAGCCTGGACGAAAAGGCCGATTACGACGCCAGCGTCGCCAAGATCAAAGCGGCGATCGACGGCTATCCGGGCCTCTACCGCGACGTGCTAACTTACTTGCGTGAGCGCATCAAGGAAGTGCTGTCGGGTGCGGGCGCGACGATCGTGGTGCGCATCTTCGGCCCCGATCAGGACGAGCTCCGCGCCGCCGCCGAGCGGGTGCGCGGGCGTGTCGCCAGCATTGCGGGGGTCGCCGATCTCAAGGTCGAGCAGCAAGTGTTGGTCCCGCAAATCCAGATCCGTCCGCGCCCCGCCGATCTCGTCACTTTTGGGCTGTCACCGGGCGAAGTGCGCCGGCAGGCGCAGACGCTGGTGGCGGGGCAGAAGCTCGGCGAGATATACCGCGACCAGAAGGCATTCGATGTCGCCTTGTGGGGGGAGCCATCTGTGCGCGGCGACCAACATGCGCTCGCCGACATGATGATCCAGGCACCCACAGGGGCCCCGGTGCGGTTGCGCGATGTCGCCGATGTGCTGGTCGTGCCCGCACCCAACGAGATCAAGCGCGAGAACAGCCAGCGCCGCATCGATGTTACGCTCAATGTGAAGGGCACCGATCTCGGGTCGGTCGCGCGGGGGGTTGAGGCGGCGGTGGCGCAGGTGCCGTTCGCGACCGGATACCACCCGCAAGTGCTGGGGGAATATGCCGCCCTTCAAGAATCCCGACAGCAGCTCTCGACGATCGGCCTTGCCTGTCTGGTCGGCATATTGCTGCTCGTGTGGATGGAATTCCGCTCGACCCGGATCACCGCGCTGGTCGGCGTTAGCCTGCCGTTCGCGCTCGTCGGCGGGGTGGTTGGTGTGGCGTTGACGGGAGGCGTGCTGTCGCTCGGGTCGCTAGTCGGTTTCGTCACCGTGATTGGCATCGCGGCGCGCAACGGCATCATGCTGTTGTCGCATTATGACCATCTCCGTCGGTTTGAGGGCGAGGCATTCGGGCCGCAGCTGATCATCCGGGGTGCGACCGAGCGGCTGGTGCCAATCCTGATGACGGCACTATGCGCGGCGCTCGCGCTGCTGCCACTGGTCGTCGCGGGCAATGCGCCGGGGCATGAGATCGAGCATCCGATGGCGATCGTCATTCTGGGCGGGCTCGTGTCATCGACGGCGCTCAACCTGTTTCTGATGCCAGCGCTGTATGCGCGGTTCGGGAAGGACCGATCGATCGCCGACCCGCAGCCGGTGGCGGTGAGCGCATGAAGCGTCTTACTCTTCTGCTGGCGCTGCTCACATCCGGTTGCATGACTGCGCCGTTGCCGCCGCCAACCGTCGCACCGCCAAGTGCAACCGGGGGCTTTGCCGATGTGCCGAGCGCCTCGATCGATCCGGTGCCCGATGACTGGTGGCGGCTGTATGATGATCCGGTGCTCGACCGGCTGGTGCTGGCAAGCCTTGCTGCCAATGCGGAGTTGCGCGTTGCCTATGCCAATCTCGACGGTGCGCGCGCGGCAGTGCGTCAGGCACGGGCGGCGCGATTGCCGCAGACGACGGTGGAATCCGGGTTGACCCTAGACAACAGCGCAGGCCAGCCGAGCGCTTCGTCCAACGTGCCCACGACTGACTATGATCTGGCGCTGACGGCGAGCTGGGATACTGACCTATTCGGGCGGCTTCGATCGGCGGCACTCGCCGCGCGCGCCGATGCGGCGGCGCAGGAGGCGGCGCTGGACGGCGTCCAGGTTGCGGTGGTGGCGGACACGGTGCTTGCCTATGTCGAATTGTGCGGGGCCACGCAGGCGCTGGCAGTTGCTGGCGAACAAGTGACCGTGCAGCAACGCGCGGTGGATGCGCTTCGCGATCAGCTTGCTGCGGGCGAAGTCTCGCCACTCGAAGTTTCACAGGCCGCCACTCTGGCCGCCGCCACCCGCGCCGCGCTCGCCCCGTTTGAAGCCGCTCAGGCCAATGCCCGCTATCGGCTGTCGACGCTTGCACGCCGCCCGCCCGCGGAGGCTCGCGTCGATCCCGTCACCTGCGAGGCGCTGCCAAAGCTGAGCGCCGCCGCGCCGGTCGGTGATGGCGCAGCGCTGTTGCTGCGCCGCCCGGATATCCGCGAGGCCGAACGCCGTCTTGCCGCCGCCGCCGCGCGCATCGGCGTGGCGCGTGCTGATCTGTATCCGCGCGTGAACTTGGGCGGCGCGCTCGGGTTGCTGACGGGGCGGCTGGTCGCCACCGGCTCGCCGCTGGTCAGCTGGGCGTTTCCGAACCAAGCACCCGCACGCGCGCGACTGGTCCAGGCGCGGGCGACCGAACGCGCGGCGCTGGCCGGTTGGGACGTCGCCGTTCTGCGGGCGTTGCGCGAGGTTGAAAGTGCGCTCGCCGCTTATGATGCCGAACAGAGCCGCAATCGGGCACTGGCGGAAGCGACCAAAGAGGCCAGGCTCACCGCCCGCCGCGCCGTCGCTCGCGTGCGTCTCGGCGATGCGGCACCGCTGTTGCGCCTCGACGCCGATCGCACCGCCGCGCAGGCAGCGCTTACGGTCGCACAGTCCGATCTTGCCATTGCGCAGGCACAGGTAACACTATTCCGCGCGCTCGGCGGAGGCTGGCGCACGGCCGCGCCGCCGCTAAAGTAACCCCATGCGCATCCTGATCGTCGAAGACGACGCCGACACCAATCGCTTCCTCGCCCGCGGCCTCACCGAACTGGGTCACCAGATCGTCGCCTGCGGAGATGGCCGCGACGGACTGTTCCAGGCGACCGAGGGCGGGTTCGATGCGCTGGTGGTCGATCGGATGCTCCCCGGCCTTGATGGCCTCTCACTGGTCAAGGCGCTGCGGGCGACGGGCGACGCCACGCCTGTCCTGATGCTGACCGCGATCGATGGCATTGCCGACCGGGTCGAGGGGCTCGAGGGTGGCGCCGATGATTATCTGGTCAAGCCGTTTGCGTTCAGCGAGCTCGCCGCGCGGCTGATGGCGCTCGGTCGCCGTCCGGTCGCCTCGGCCGAACCGGCGCGGCTGACGGTCGGCGATATCGTCATCGACCTTGACCGCCGCACGGTTGTGCGCGCCGGTCGCCGTGTCGCGCTTCAGCCGCGCGAATTCGTGCTGCTCGTCGAATTGATGCGCAACGCCGGTCGGGTGATGACGCGCACGATGCTGCTCGAACGGGTCTGGGATTTCGATTTCGATCCCAAGACTAACATCGTTGAGACGCATTTGAGTCGATTGCGGTCGAAGCTCAACGCCGGGTTCGATACCGATCCGATCGAGACGGTGCGCGGCGCCGGCTACATGATACGGAGCGCGTGATGAAGCGCCAATGATCGGGCAATGGTGGCGCGGGACATTCGGGCTGGTCGCGCTAGTCGCAATTGGCTTTGCACTGGCGACCTTGGCGATCGGCATCGCGGCGTTCGAGACGACGCATGAGGCGCTCGAACAGCAGCTCGATCACCGCATTGCCGCCGAGACGCAGGCGCTGATCGACGAGGGCGATGACGGACCGACCGGCATCACTGCGGCGATCCGTCGACGTGAAGCTGCGCAAAACACCGCGAGCCTGGACTATCGGCTAGTCGACGCTGCCGGTCGGCATGTGGCCGGGCGGCTCGATGCGCGGGTTCCCACCACGCCGGGCTATGTCGAATTGCTGCCGTACACAGCGGGCGGCGAGCGCCGGATCGCGCAATCGCTGATCACGCGGCTGCCGAGCGGCTACCGCTTGGTCGTCGCGGCAGACCGCGCCGTGATTGATGAGATGGATGCGACCTTGCTGCGGTTGTTCGCCGGGGCTTTCGGCGCGATGCTGCTGCTGGGCATCGCGGCGGCCTGGATCGTCGGGGCAGTCACGCGTGCGCGGCTCGCGCTGATCGACCGGACCGCTTTGGCGATCATCGATGGCGATCTGGGGCGGCGGGTGGCGGTGACTGGCAGCGGAGACGAGTTCGACGGGGTTGCCGCCACGCTCAACCGCATGCTCGACCGGATCGGCGGGCTGATGGACAATCTGCGCCAGGTATCGAGCGATGTCGCGCATGACCTGCGCACGCCGCTGACGCGCTTGCACAACCGCCTCGACGAAGCGCTGACGAGCAACGACGGTGTCGTGCAGCGCGATTCGATTGAAGCCGCCGCGAGCGAAGCCCGCGACTTGCTGGAAGTGTTCGCCGCATTGCTGCGGATCGCCGAGGTCGAAGGCATGAGCGCCCGCGCCCATTTTACCGACGTGGCATTAAGCACGCTCGTAGCCGACCTCGCCGAGGTTTATCGGCCCGCGACAGAAGCCAGCGGGCACCTATTGGCCACCGCCATCGAACCAGAACTCAGCATCCATGGCGACCGCCGGTTGCTCCAGCGGCTGCTGAGCAACTTGCTCGACAATGCGATTGCGCACACGCCTGCCGGCACCACGGTGACGGTCGCACTCGAGCCAATCGGCACCAGCGTTCGATTAAGCGTCACCGACGACGGCCCCGGCGTGTCGCCGGAAACCGCAGCGACCCTGTTTCAACGCTTCACCCGCGGCGATAGCAGCCGCTCCACCAGCGGACACGGCTTGGGTCTGGCGATGGTCTCCGCGATCGTCGCGGCGCATGGTGGTTCCTTGGCCGTCCGGCCATCCCCCGGTTTTGCGATCACTGTAGAATTTGACGGCAGATAGCTTAGGCCAAACCATTTGTAATCGGCCTCGGCACAATTAACGCTGGGTTGGCCATCAACCAAAAGACCAAGCCATTGATTCACCAGTCTGATCAACTGAGAGCCGCTCACTGCCTCTTTGAAGAGGCGCGATGGGGCATTCGTCGATCGACCCTGCTTTTCAAGCACGCGGCCCGTGGAACGAGGGGCGACCGATAGGTGCAAAAAGGCTTTGAAGCAGTAGCGGATGTGGGCAATCCGCTTCTGGCTGACCAGCACCGTCGTCTGCGCGACCGCGTGTTGTTCGACTTTGCGATCGACAGCAAGCTGCGCGGTTGCGATGACGTCAACCTACGAATTGGCGATATCGTATCAGGCGGACGTGTTCGCGACAGAGCCATCGTCGTCCAGCAGAAGACAAAACGGCCGGTCCAGTTCGAGTTGATGGAGTCTGCCCACAAAACAATGCGCGCCTGGCTGGAGCGCCGGGGCAGATCGATCGACGATTATGTATTTCCCAGCCGAAACGATTGCATGGCCCATATGAGCAAGCGGCAGTACGCGCGATTGGTTCACGAGTGGGTTAAAGGCATTGGTCTGCAGCTTCAGGAATACGGCACCCACTCACTTCGGCGCACGAAGGCATCGATTATCTATAAAGCAACAGGGAACCCACGTGCCGTTCAAATTCTTTTGGGCCATGTAAAAATTGACAGCACGGTTCGGCATCTCGGCGTCGATATCGAAGATGCGCTGGAACTGGCGGAGCGAACCGCGGTCCAAAAGACCCATTTCCGGAGGCTCCCGGGCTGTTATCACCTGCTCAACTTCGGCCGCTCGTTCATGTGGAACGCCGCCGATCGGAATGGCTTGGTTTGGGGCTTTTCTGTCGTTCTCCTGCGATCTGTCGAGCGGCAGGTTTCGCTAAGAAGCGGACAATCTGTCGGCTAACCCCTTCGGCGCGCTTCCGCCACGATTGTGCCCAGGATGTGCCATGCGGCCAATACCACGCCGCGCACCGTACCAGATATTTTTGAAGCCCCGCGCAGGCGACGGCGATAATCGACCGGCACCTCCATCACCGCCAGTCCACCGCGATGCGCACGGATTTGCATCTCGATGGTCCAGCCAAACCGCCGGTTGCGCAGGTCCAGCGCCGCCAGCGTCTCGCGCCGGATCGCGCGGTAAGGGCCCAGATCGGTATACCGCGCGCGCCATAGCCACCGCATCAGCCAACAGGCAAGCGCATTGCCCAGCTGCTGCTGAAGGCTCAGCGACCCGGCTTCCCGCTTGCCAAGAACGCGACTGCCAATCACCAGATCGACCCTTCGCGCGGCAACCGGATCAACCACCCGCGCCGCCTGATCGGGACGATCGCTGCCATCGCCGTCGAGGAACAATAAAATGTCCGCGGTGCTCGCCGCAGAACCGGCGGCGCAGGCTGCACCATAGCCCCGAACCGGCTCGGCAATGACGCGCGCGCCAAGTTCTTGGGCAATCGCCGCACTGCCGTCGCTGGAGCCATTGTCGACGACGATCACCTCGTCGATCCAGTAAGGCAGTTCGGGCAACAGCAACGCCAGCGACGGTCCTTCGTTCAGCACCGGGATAATGGCGGCGATCCGGTCACCCCCGCGCATGGACGACCCGTTGACGCGCCGATGCGGTGACGACGGCACCCCAGGCGGGTAGGAATCCCACCCAAGGCGCGATGGCCGCACCCCATCCGTCGCGATCGCCAAAACGCGCATAATAGGCGCCAACGCACGCGACGAGCAGCATAGCTGCGGCTTGCGGCGCAAATACCAGGAAAGGCAGGAGCCAGGTTGCATACCAGCTATAACCGGTGGGGCTAAGCAGCAGCAGTGCCAGCGTGGTGTTGCGCCAGGCAGCAATCGTTCCGAGTGGCGCGTCACCTGATCGGATCGCCCAGCGCAGCGCCAACCCGCCGATGATTGCCGCTACCGCTGCCCGCGTCAGCAACGCCGGATCGCCCCCGATTGCCAGCGCGGTGACCACGGCTTGCAGTGCGGGAAAGGCCAGGCTGTTGCGCACCCAGCTTTCTGCATAGGCACTCAGGCCGCTGCTCGCAGGATCGAGCGCGTAGAGCTGGGGCGCGAGCAATGCAGCCGCGCTGATGAGGGTAAGCGTCGCCAGCACGGCGCGGTCACGCCACCGCTGTGCCCGCCAGATGAGCGCGGGGGCGAGCAGTAATGGCCACAGCTTCAAACCAGCGGCGACCCCGATCAACATCGCTGCCGTGCGCAAACGCCCGGCGAGCATTGCCCAGATCAGCCCGGCCAACGCTGGCATCAGCAAAACATCCATATGCGCGCCGTTGGCAAAATCCTTGATCACCAGCGGGCAAAGCCAATAGATCATTGCCCAAGCCGGCGCACGGCCAGCCGCGCGCAAACCGCCCATCAAAAGCGACAATGTCAGCGCCTCTGCCGTCAACCCAATCACCTTCCATGCCCATAACGACCATGGCGAGATCACATGCGCCGCTGCAAAGCCCAGTTGCGCAAGCGGTGGATAGATTGTCGTCACACTTGGGTAGCTGACCCGGTCCAACACCCCATTCGATTGTGTGCCCAGCGCGGCTTCCCGCGATGATGGCGGCGAGGGTCCGGCGAGCCCCGGGAACAGCGGGTGCGTTTCGTTCAGGATCGACGCTGGCGAGCGGGCATAGGGATTGAGCCCGGAGGCCGTAACGCCGCCATCCCAGAGATACCGGACATAATCATCTTCATACAGCGGTGGGCTAGGCAATAACGCCAGCCGCGCGACCGCGCCGATAATGATCAGCCAGCGCAGCATCGCGGCGCTGATATCTCGGCCGAGCACCGAAATCAGACCGAGCCAGCAAAGCCCGGCGCCCACCAGAACACTCGCCAGAACGATAGCCGGCCAGTTTCCGCCCATCAGCGACAGCCAACCCAGCAGCGCAGCGAACGCGCACATCCCCACCGCCACCAACGCCGTGACCCGTTTCGCGTCCCGGTCCATCGGCAGGGCGGTCACGAGCCGGACGATTGCCCACCACTGGATGGTGACGACGGCGGCGAGAAATCGCTTTGTCGGGGAACGACGTCATTCAACGTCCAGTCAAACTTACCTGTTTCCACCCGCGTGACCTGAGCGAGCTTTGCGGCAAGCTTTGGCTTGGCAAATTGCTTCAGATGCGCGAGCAACTTTGCGTCTTCACCGCCGAAGTACATCCTGTTCAGCGTGTAGACGGGGGAAACATAGGCAATATCGGCCTTGATGACGACAACGCCGCTGCGGTTTACGTACTGCGCCGCTGCCGCATCAAGCCGGGCATCGATCATCGGCCCGGAGTAAGCCAGCTTCTGGACTGATGGGCCACTTCGTGCGGGCATCAGCAATGCCGCCGGCACCCGTGGATCAGGGAAATGACGCGCAAGAATGTTGGTCCTAATATCGTTTAGGCTGAGCTTTACGCCGCTCACTGCAAGGCTTTGCTCGCCCCAGGCCGGACCGTTCACCAGCGCTTCGGGGCTGCGGACTGGATAATTCTCGGTGGTTAGCCGGACGACCTGCGCATTGTATAGGTTGATCCAGAACGCGAGTTGCTCGTTCTTGTCCATCAGTTCAGGCCGAAGCGTTTGCATTGCGTCCACAAAGTCTTTCAGAAACGCAGTCGCATTCTGTTTGATCGCGCGATAGGCGATTCCCGTGTCGTCGTTGGTGGACAGCACCAGCTTGCTGACAAACTCTCCCCAGACCCGGTAATCGACCGGTGGCTGAACCCTTTCATTGGCTTTGGCAAAGATGGCGAAGGGATCATTGGCAGGTTGGTTGGCCTGAGCGCCAGGCATTGTTGGCATCGGACCAGTCGACTGTTGGGCGATCGCCTGAAGCGCAAGGATAGCCGCCAGTGCCAGCGCACCGCCCGCCAGCAGCACCGGATAGCGCGGAAGCGTTTTCAAAAACGGGGTGTCAGCCATCAGATGGTGCCTTTCAACTTTCGACCGGCGTCGTCATTCTCGTCATCAAATCGTCTGCAAACGCATCGTCTATGCCCGTGGCAAACCATAATGGCCGGGCACCCACTGGCGCGCCAGCGATCTTACCAGCGACCAACACTGGCTGCGCGTCATGTTCAATCCAGCCAACCCCAGCAAATCCCGACAAACGCCCGGGCGACATCGCGTGACAAACCGCAAGTGTATCAAATGGCATAAAATAATCGAGGCCAAATTGGTCTTTCCACAACCCAAGCCAGTCGCTTACCGGTTCATATAGCAACTGGCAGGCGTCATCTGTTGTTGAGAGCCGCGCAACATCCCTCATCCCCAGATGGACTTGCGAACACACTGTCCAAGATGTGAGCGCCATCGGCACCGGGCTGGCCAGCACCACGCGCGCCGCCGCGACATCTTGTTCAAAATTCAGATCGGGAAAGGCCTCTATTTGCCGAGTTGTTGCGCGAAACGCCTGCCCGCGTAAGCGCCCCGCAACCCATATAATCAACTCAATGCGGCTTGCGATGTCGGGCGCCAGTGTCAACGCTGCGGCGACATTGGTCAGCGGCCCCAACGCCAGAATGGTCAGCCCCGAACCGGGGGCCGATTGCGCAGCCTGGATGATCGCCCGGGCAGCCGGTGTCGGGGCGAAATTCCCCGGCTGCCCGGCACCACGTTGGACAGCCATGCCCAGAGGACCGAATGCGGTGACGATCGCCTCGGCACTGGCGTGGCAGCGATCAATCTCGCCATTGCCAAAGACCGAGCTGATCCCAATCACCTCGAGTTCCGGCGATCGAAATGCGAGCGCGATGGCCAGCCCGTCGTCCACCTCATTGCCACCGGGCAGCACAGTGGGATCGGTATCAATCCAGACGGGGCGGCGCGTCGTCATTAAAGATCAGCTACGCATCAGCCGCGCCGCCAGCGCGATCAGGGCTGCGCGAGCATCATCCCTCAGCGTCAACGGGAGCTGCGCCACACCGTGCATTCGGCGCCAGATCTCCACGCCCGCAAACCGCCCGACCAATGTGAGATCCATGCGCGCACCGCCGCTCGATTGATATGCAGTAGCCAGATCATGGGGCATCGCCAGCCCGCCACCTGCCATAATCAAATGGGCGGCCATAACGCCCACATCGAATTCGGGTGGGCCGATCAGGCAGAATTCAGGATCGATGACCTTTACATCCTTGCCCGCGTAAACCCAGGCACCTGGGAAAAAATCGCCATGCAGCAATGCGCCCGCGCCCGACAGATACCGTGCGCCCAGTTGAGCCGCGATCAACGCCAGATCACGCTCGGCGGCGGCCTCTATAAATGGCAGGGCGAAGATATGGGCGTGGTTCAGCGCCAGCATGGCGCGATTGTCGGGGATTGGCGTCGCCTGCAGGTCCAGAGCATGAAGCTGAACCAGAAAGTCGATCAGGCGCGCGCGCATCGCCAGGTTCAGTGCCGCGCCGGCATAGATCGCGGTCGCGTCACCCTGCGTGCCCAGGTCTTCCAGCAGCATCAAATGCCAATCGGAATCAACGCCCAGCAAATCGGGCATATAGTCCTGAAGCCCAGGCGCTGCGTTGACGATCTGATAAAAGCGGGCCTCTACCGCCGATCGTTCCACCGGCGCTGCGATCGTCGGATATCTCTCCACCCATGGCCGCGCTTGTTTGAGAATGGCGGTGCGATCGCCCGCCGCTATGCGCAGCACAAGGTTGAGGTTGCCGTCACCGGCCGGGGAAACGCCCGTCAGCACCTCGTGCGGTGCCAGCCACCCGAGCAGCCGAAGTCGGTCAGCAATGGCGCCGGTATCGTTCACCGTTAACCAGACCGGCGCCGTCATGGAGTGCCGTTTGTTCGCGACAGCCGCATCGCGGCGGACAGCCAGGGCCAGCGAACCGGATCGATATCCGCCAATGTATCGATGTCGACCTGCATGGGCAGCAACTTCAACCGGGCACCAGCGCGCCACGCGTTGCGTTCAACGGCGGCACGGGCCGCATCAGTACCCCAGGGTAAATCAGCAATCAGCGCAGTAAATTGATCGGCAGACCGCTCCG
>JBBSCC010000049.1:0-16165 GCA_038250735.1 Sphingomonadales bacterium
CGCCGTTTGGAGGATCGAATGCCGCAGCTTACCGTCGTCATGCGCAATGGGGAAGAACGGACGATCGAGGGCGAGGCGGGCCTGTCGGTGATGGAAGTGATCCGCGATGCGGGCAGTGATGAAATCCTGGCGCTGTGTGGCGGCTGTGCGAGCTGCGCGACTTGCCATATCCATGTCGACCCGGAATTTGCGGCCAAACTGCCGAAAATGGGGCCGGACGAGGACGATCTGCTCGACAGCACATCGGACCGCGACGCCTATTCGCGGCTGTCGTGCCAGCTGCCGTTCACCGATGCGCTCGACGGCCTGCGCGTAACGGTGGCCGCAGAGGATTGATCCGGCGCGCGCGGCGGTGGGGCTAACCTGCCCGCCCCCTGCATCCGTCTGTGTCAAATCGTTGCGCTAACACCCTTTTCGGTGATGTAACCGGTCACCAGCCGTGCAGGCGTTACGTCAAACGCCGGGTTGGCGGCGCTGGACGCGGTCACCCGCATCGCGCCAGTTTCGCCCTGGACATGCGTCACCTCGTCACCCGAACGCTCTTCGATCGGCACGTCAGCGCCGGTTGGCGTAGTGGCGTCAAAGGTGGTGCTGGGCAGCGCGACGTAAAAGGGGATGTTGTTATCCTTGGCCGCCAACGCCTTTAGATAGGTGCCGATCTTGTTGCAGACATCGCCATTCGCGGCGACCCGGTCTGTCCCCACAATCACCATGTCGACCTGGCCGTTCATCATCAGATGGCCGCCGGCATTATCGACAATCACGGTGTGCGGCACGCCGTGGCTGGCCAGTTCGAACGCGGTGAGCAGTGCGCCCTGGTTGCGCGGCCGGGTCTCATCGACCCACACATGCACCGGGATGCCCGCATCATGCGCCATATAGATGGGCGCAGTGGCGGTGCCGTAATCGACCGTTGCCAGCCAACCCGCGTTGCAATGCGTCAGGATGTTGAGCGGGCGACCCGGGGCTTTTGCGTGCAGACCACGCAGAATTTCCAGCCCGTGCGCGCCGATGGCCTCGCTCATCGCCGCGTCATCATCGGCGATCTGGTCCGCGCGAGCAAAAGCGGCGGCGGCGCGGTTTTCGGGGGCAAGCGCACGAACATGATCGGCGACATCGTCAAGTGCCCAGCGCAGGTTGACGGCGGTGGGGCGTGCCTCCAGCAGAAACTGATGCGCTTTGGCCAGGCCCGCATCAGACGGATCAGCGGCCAGCGCCAGCGCCAGCCCATAGGCCGCCGTCGCCCCGATCAGCGGCGCGCCGCGCGTCCACATCTCGCGAATGGCGCGCTCCGCGGTGGCGGCGTCGCGCAGCTCAACCCAGGTGACTTTCCACGGCAAATCGCGCTGATCCAGGATGCGCGCGCCCGCGCCATCATCAGTGCGCATAATCGATCGGGTGTGGGTGCCATTGAGTTTCATCGTACGTTCCTGTTGGGCAGATTGGCCCGCCAACGACCACCTGTCACCCCACACCTGTTCCGGGGCCTACCGAGCAATCTCGCTTGACGTGAATGGGGCGCGGTGGGCCCCGGCACAAGGCCGGGGAGACGGATAAGGATTTCGGGATCAGGCGAGAGTAGGCCGTTAAAACGCAATATCATCAAAGCTGTGGATATCCGCCTCGCCGCCTTCGCGGTCGATCAACAGCGCGCCCATCCCTGCGGCGCGCGCCGCCTCGGTCTCGGCATCGACATCGGACAGGAACAGTATCTGCCCAACCGCCAGCCCGATGGCGTCAGCAATGCGGGTATAGGCGATGGCCTCGCGCTTTGGCCCGGTGGTTGTGTCGAAATAGCCGGATAGCAGCGGGCTGAGATCCCCCGCCTCGCTGAAACCAAAGATCAGCTTTTGCGCCGCCACCGATCCGCTGGAAAAGACATATAGCTTCACCCCGTCCGCGTGCCAGCGCCGCATGGCCGCCACCGCATCGGGATAGATATGCCCTTTAAACGCGCCGTCGCGAAAGCCGCCGTCCCAGATCATGCCTTGCAGCGTCTTGAGCGGGGTGATCTTGCGATCCTCGTCAATCCAGCGCGTCATCGTGGCGATGGGGTCGCCCGGTTCGATGGCCTGCACTTCGGCCAATATCGGTGCCGTTTCCGCCGGGTGCGCCGCGCAATAGCTGGCCAGCCGGTCGCGGGCATAAGGGAACAGCACGTCTGCCACGAAAGAGATCGACGATGTCGTCCCCTCAATATCGGTCAGGATCGCCTTGATGGAGTTCGGCTCGCTCACGCGCGCGCAGGCTCAAGCCGGGGGAAGCGCGCCGCGATGTCGTCGCCGGTAAATTGCGCGATCCAGCCATCGGGGTTCAAAAACAGGCGGATCACGGTGAAGTGCGGCTTTTCGCCCATGTCGAACCAGTGGCGCATACCAGCGGGCACCGAAATCAGGTCGCCTTGCGTGCAGAGCATGTTGAACACCCGGCCCTGTTCGTGGAGCGTGAACAGCCCCTCGCCCTCAACGAAAAAGCGGATTTCGTCCTCGGCATGGGTGTGTTCGGACAGGAATTTGGTGCGCATCGTCGCGCGGTCGGGGTGCTCCGGCGTTACGCCCATCACGTCGATTGATTGATAGCCGCCCTGCGCCGTCAGCGCGTCAATTTCGGGCGCATAAGCGGTCAGTACCGCGTCAGCGTTGGTGACGGGGCGGGTGGGCCAGCGTTCGAACCGCACGCCGATGGTGGCGAGTTGCGCGGCGATCACGCCAGCGTCATCGGTGTCGAGCAAGGCGGTGGTGCCGTCGCGCTCATCGAAAACCTGCAAATGGCTCATCTCATGCTCTCCCGGAAACGCGCCTCGGCGAGTTCGGCGGCGATCATCCATTCGACCCCTTCGATCACGCGTTCAGCCTCGGCCATGTCGCGGCCCCAGCCATACAGGCCGTGGCTGCGGATAAGATAAGCGGGCGGCGGCGATTCGGCCAGCATTGCGGGTTCGAGCGCGGCCAAAATGTCGCCCATGTCTTGGCTGTTATCGACAATCGGCAGCGCGAACACGGCTTCGTGGGTGGTAAAGCCCGGCAGCACTTTTAGCATTACATGGCCGGCCAGCTTGTACTGCGTTGCTTTGCGATAGGCGCGGCTCATCCCCACAGCTTCGGGCGAATGGCTGTGCAGCACCGCGTTCACATGCGGGAAGCGGGCATAGAGCGCCATGTGCAGCGCGGTTTCGGCGGATGGTTTTTTGCCATCGAGCGAGCGCCCTTCGGCATCCACCGTCATCACCCCGAAATCGGTCAGCCGCCCCTTGTGCCAGCCCGATACGGTGATGGCGAAGCGGCCATCGGCGACCCGCATGGAATAATTGCCAGCAGTGGCCGGGGCCCAGCCCTTGCCATCCAGCCAGCGCCCAGCGGCAATAATCTGCGCCTTGGCATCGGCCAATGTCGCTGCGGTCATTCAGAGTTCCGGTATGAAAAGTGGAGCGGGTAACGGGAATCGAACCCGTGTATTCAGCTTGGAAGGCTGCTGTACTACCATTGTACTATACCCGCATGGCCACGGCGCGCCTGCCACATCGGGGCGCTGATGGTCAACTGCTTGCGTGAAGGCAAGCGGCGATCGGGTCAATCTCCGCCCTCTCCCCCGCCCGGGCCATGGCCAATGCTGGCGCGGCCGCCCGCGCTTGCCGTACCCGCACTTTGCCACCAATAGGGCGCGCGTTTGGTGGTGCCGGTGTCGACCTCATCCATCGTCGCGGGATTATACATCCGCCCGCCCAGCATCACCCGGCTGATCTTTTCGGTGTTGCGGATATCGACGGTGGGATCTGCATCGAGGACAACCAGATCGGCCAGCTTGCCCACCTCCAGCGAGCCGACATCCTTGGCATAACCAAGCGAGGTGGCCGGCATGATCGTGCCTGCAGCCAGTGCCTCAATGGGGCTCCACCCGCCGCGCACGAACGACCACAGCTCCCAATGCGAACCCAGGCCCGATTGCTGGCCGTGCGCGCCGATGGAGACCTGAACGCCCTTGTCGGCCAGCTTCTTGGCTTCGCGCGCGCTGGCGGCATCGACATAATCCTCCTCGGGCGCGAGCACGCGGCGGGCGTTCTGCGCGGCGAGCAGGGCGGGCGGGACATGCTTGGTGAGCAGCGGGTGCTTCCACACATCGGTATGCGCGCGCCAATACGGATCGCCCGCCGGGCCGCCATAGGTAACGACCAGGGTGGGCGTGTAGTTGGTCTTGGTCTGCGTCCACAGGCTGATCAGATCGGCGTAAAACACATCGAGCGGCACATTATGCTCAACCGTCGAATTGCCGTCCTGGATCAACGTCAGGTCCATATTATACAGCGAGCCACCTTCCGGCACGACCTCCATGCCCTCCGCCTGCGCTGCCTTGACGACCATCTGGCGTTGTTCGCGGCGGGGCTGGTTATAGTTCTTTACCGAATGCGCGCCCTCTGCCTTCAGGCGGCGGACATTGGCGAGCGCATCTTCATACACGCTGATATCGGCGAATACGTCGGGCGATTTCGCGCCGTAGATGATTTCGCCGGTGGAGAAGATGCGCGGGGCGAGGATTTTGCCCGCGCGTTGCATTTCGGCCGCGACGAAAATCTCGGCGGCGCGCGATGAAGGGTCGTGGATCGTGGTGGTGCCAAACGCCAGATTGGCGATTGAGGACCAGTTTTGCTGGGGCACCAGTTCATCATCGCCCTGCGGCCCATGCGCATGGGCATCAACGAGCCCGGGGATGATGGTTTTTCCCGCCACATCAATCGTCTTCGCGCCTGCGGGAATGGCAACGGCACCTGCCTTGCCGATCGCGGTGATGCGGTCGCCAGTGATGACGATAACGCCGTCATCGATGATGCCCCCGGCCTTGTTTGCCATCGTCACAATCCGCGCGCCGGTCAGCACGACGGTGCCGGTTGGCTTGGCGGCGGCGATGTCCATCGACAGCGACAAGCCGGTCGTTGGTGCGGCGAATTTCGGCGCATCTGCCCCAAGCGGTGCAGTGGCGAACAGCTTTGCGGTTTCGGCGGTGAACAATGTCGCGCCCAGGCTCCAATGCACCTGTTTGCCGTCATTTGACCAATGGATGAAGTCGGCACCGTCGCCGCTGACGCGCGTAACGGGCAGCGCGCTGCCCTTCTGGTCCGCTGCCACATCCTGGGTGCCCGGCAACAGCGGCATCACGAATGCCTGGTAATTCTGCCGGAAGGCAACGTACCCGCCATCGGGGGACACGATATAGTCGTTCACCAGCTCGCCGGTGGTGTGGACGCGCTTGGCCTCGCCAGACAGGTCGGTGCTGAACAACTGGCGCTTGCCCTTGTCATTGCCGATCATGAAGATGCGATCATTGGTGGCACCGAATTGCGGTGCGCCCCCATTTTTGCTGACCAGCGACACTGCGCCGCCGCTGGTAGCAACGCGGTAGGTGCCGGGGTTTTCGCCCCAGCGATCATCGGTCAGCCCGCCGCCGCTGCCGCGCTCAAACACGATGGTCTTGCCGTCTGGAGAGTAATGCGGCCGGGCATAATGGCCGGGCTGGTTGGTCACATCGCGCGCGGCACCGCCTGTTGCCGCTATGGTGCGGATCGTGCCGAGCTTTGCGTCAGTCCAGCCGACGAACACAATGCTCCGACCGTCGCGCGACCAGCTTGGCCATAATTCAAACCCGTCGCCCTTGTCGCTGGTCAGCCGCTTGGCCGCGCCGCCTGCCATCGGCTTGGTCCACAGCTTGCCCAAGGTTTCAAAAACCACCGATTTGCCATCGGGCGATACCTGCGCCCAACGCGGCATTTTGGTGGCAAAGCTGGCGGGGGCAACGTCGACCACGGGGTGCGTGGCGTCGATGACCACGCGGGTATCGTTGACGCGGAACGGAATTTCCACCGCGCCCGCCCCGTCTGCACCCACGCGGCGGATTTTGCCGCCCGCCCAGAACACCACCGCCTTGCTGTCGGGCGACCATGCCATATTGGGGTATACGCCGGTGACCGCCCAAGTTTCCTGCACATCCTGGTCGAGCGCATCATAAATCTTGCGCTCCTCACCTGAGGTTAGGTCCTTCACATACAGCTTTGATTTGGTGCGTTCGCGGCGGACGAACGCGATCATTTTGCCATCGGGCGACGGGGTGGGGCGCACGGAGCCGCCCGGCCCGCTGGCCACCGTCGTTACTTCGCCCGTGTCGAGATCATAGCGTTCGATGTGGAACAGATCGGTGTTCGAATTCTGCGCATATTCAAAGATCGGACCGGGGGTAACGTTGCGCGTGTAGTAAATGCCCTTGCCATCGGGCGCGAAAATGGGCTCGCCCAGTTCCTTTTGCAGTTGCTCGCTGGCGCGCTTGACCAGCGGAACCCCGCCGCCGCCCGACACGTGATACAGCCATACCTCCCCCGTGCCGAGTGAGCGCTGCGTCGTGAAATGCTTCTTGGCGGTGATGAAGCGCCCGTCGGGGCTCCAGCTTGGCTGGTTGAGCAGGCGGAAATCTTCCTTGGATAGCTGGCGCTTGTCCGATCCGTCGACATTCATCAGCCAGATATTATCGCCCCCGGCCCGGTCAGACACGAACGCGATCCGTTTGCCATCAGGGGAAAAACGCGGCTGTTGTTCATAGGCAAGGCCATCTGCAATGCGCGTCGGCGTGCCGCCCGCAACAGCCATGGTATAAACGTCACCCAGCAGATCAAACGCGATCATCTTGCCATCCGGCGAGACGTCAACGTTCATCCAGCTGCCCTCGGTAACGTCGATTGGCACCTGCCGTGTCGTCATGCCGGGGGGCGCGTTGACATCCCATTTCGGCTTGGCGGGCTTGGCGGCATCACCTGTAGCTGCGGGAGCCGGGGTCGGGGCGGGGGCTGCCGTTTGTGCCATGACCGCTGTCGATGCCAACAACATGCTGACGGCCGCCATCATCCGAACCGTGTTTGCATTTTTCACCTGAACACTCCCCACCCGTCTTGATTATGGGGGATTGTCTAGCAGCTAAATGGCTGCCGGGAAGAGCGGTTTGCGATGCCTTGGCTGGCTATTTTATCCGCGACCAGCGCTGCGATTTGCACCCAAGTCCAGCGATCAGGCATCCTTCGCCAATGATCGTCCGGGGGTTTTCCTGCGTGATCGTGCCCGAAACCCGCTGGCCAATATCGGGAATGAACACCGCGCCGCGCCACCGCGCTTTGCCATCTGCCGCAAAATCTTCAAACAGCACCGCGCCAATCAGCTTGCTGGTCCCGCCGCGTTTGGCATCGGCCTTGGCCTTGTCATTCGCCCAGATGATCGTGCCGCACATTGCCTTGCCGCACGGTTTGAACGCGACATGCACGCTTTTTGACGGGTTGGCCCAGGTGCCGGGCAGGATCGTGGTTGCCGCAGGCGCACTCAGCATCGCAGCGATGGCCATTATCATCGTCATCATCGTTCGTCCTTAACCCTTCACCGATCCTGCTTTTCCCGGCCCCATAACGCACGGCCAACCCAAATGGCACCCGGCATGCGGTGCATTCGGGCGATATGCTTCACCGGTTGCTTACCATTGGGGGTCTATTGGATGGTGCGATGTTGCACGATCCAGCCCTAGCCCGCGCCGCCGCGACCGCGCCTGATCCGCGCCCTGTTTCGGCTGTCAGCACCGGTGTCGGGCTTGCCGGGCTGGCGGGGTTGCTGATCTGGGTCGCGATTGCGCGCTATTTTCACTTTGATGGCTCGCATGCTGCTTTGGTCAACGTCGCCGCCTGCGGCGTGCCGATGGTGGTATGGTCGGTGGTGGTGGATAAGGTGCATCGTCGCGCCAGCACCGGCATTGATTGGGCGCAGCAAACCCCGTGGCGTGACACGATCGACATCAGCCTGACCAAGCTTGCCGGGCTATGGGCGACATGGGCAGGCATCGCGCTAGTCTATGGCACGTTCCGCTTTTACTGGACGAACCAATGGGGCGGCTATCCGTTTGCGATGTGGGTGTTCGGCGGCGTTGCGCCGATCTTGTTCGTGGCGTCGATTCCCTATGTCATCTGGCTTGATCGCAAGCTGGTCGATCCGCGTGACGGTGCCTGGGCGCTCGGCACCTGGCTGATGGGCACGGGCAAGGTCGATCCCGAAGCCATCTATGCCCATTTGCGCAGTTGGGGGGTGAAGGCGTTCTTCCTCGCGTTCATGCTGGCCATCGTGCCGCCCGGCTTTGGTGAGTTTATCCGTGCCGATTGGAGTGTTGTTCTGAACAATCCGGTGGCGCTGGCGAACTGGCTGATCACCTTCATGTTCGTGATTGATGTGGGGTTTGCGACCGTGGGCTATGTCCTCACCATGCGCCCGCTCGACGCGCATATCCGCAGCGCCAATCCTTATGCCCAGGCATGGATGGCCGCGCTGATCTGCTATCCGCCGTTTACGCTAATGGGCAATGGCGGCCCGCTTGATTATCATCCCGGCACATCGGACTGGATACATTGGTTGGCCGGGCATCCGGTGTTGTTGGCGATGACGGGTGCAGTGCTGGTGGGGCTGACGGCGATTTATGCGTGGTCGACCATGGCGTTTGGCCTGCGCTTTTCGAACCTCACCCACCGCGGCATCCTGACGCACGGCCCCTATGCTTGGTCGCGCCACCCGGCATATCTGTCGAAAAACCTGTTCTGGTGGATTGCGACCATCCCAGTGCTCAGCACGGGCAGCCTGGCCGATGCGGCGCGCGCGACGATCCTGATGGCGCTGGTATCAGCCGTTTACTACTGGCGCGCCCGTACCGAGGAAAAGCATCTGGGTGCTGACCCCGATTACCAGGCCTATTCAGCGTGGATGGACCGCAACGGCCCGGTCCCGCGCTTCTTTGCCCGGGTGGCAGGTAAATCTACCACCTGATCCGTTGCGTTGCTGCATCGCCGCGCATAGGCTGACGCCGCGCATTTGCAGCGCGCTTCGGGGGCAAAGATGCAAGCAGACTCACACATGGCCATGAGCGCGTTTGCCACGCAACTCGGATCGATCAGTGCATTTTTCGGCGGCGTTGCAGCGACCTTGCTGGGGTTGTTGATCTTTTCCCACATCCAGTCGCGCCTTATTGAAGCGAACATCGCCAGCTTTGTCGCTGCTGCAATTTCCTTCATCGTGTCAGCACTCGCGGCGACGATTTTGAGCGTCGGGTTATTGCCCGGTGCTACCGCTGATTTGGCGACGCCGGCTTATCTGCGCGGCGTGGTTCTGATCATGAATATTGCGTTCCTGATCGGCATTGTCACCCTGCTGGCTGGAATTGCGCAGATCGGCTGGCTGCGCTCTCGCCTGTCGGGTATCGTCACGACGTCGCTGTGCATACCCGGGCTTGTTGCTGTGCTGTGGCTGTCGATCCGGGTCAGTTAAGGGCGGACGATCAGAACCGCATTTCCTCGTAAATCTTGCTGACATCGCCGTTCCACGCGCCGTGATATCGGTCGAGCAGCGTCTGTGCGGGCACTTTGCCCGTCCGTACGATTTCCCGCAGCGGATCGAGGAAGCCGGTTTCGTTGCTGCCCCCGGCATCCAGCCGCGCGCGCGCTGCCAGCCCGGCATGTGAGATATCAAGCACCTGCCCTGCAATGTCGCGCAATGTGCCGCCGCCGGGCAACGGCGCATCAAGCGCCAGCTTGGGCACGGATGATCGCAGCAGCTCGCGCTCCTCCATCGACCAGCCCTTCACCAGATCCCATGCCGCGTCGAGCGCACCCTGATCGTACAGCAGCCCCACCCAGAAAGCGGGCAGCGCGCAGATGCGGTTCCACGGGCCACCGTCTGCACCGCGCATTTCGAGGAAACTCTTCAGCCGCACTTCGGGAAAGGCGGTCGACAGATGATCATTCCAGTCATCCGTCGTCGGTAATTCGCCGGGCAATACCGATAGTTCGCCCTTCAAAAAGTCGCGGAAACTAAGCCCCGCCGCATCGATATATTTCCCGTCGCGGTAGACAAAATACATCGGCACATCGAGCGCGTAATCGGCATAGCGTTCATAGCCAAAGCCATCTTCGAACACGAAGGGCAGCATACCGGTGCGCGCCGGATCGGTATCGGACCAGATGTGGCTGCGATAGGAAAGCATGCCGTTGGGCTTGCCTTCGGTAAACGGCGAATTGGCGAACAGCGCGGTGGCGAGCGGTTGAAGCGCCAGGCCCACGCGGAATTTTTTCACCATATCGGCTTCAGACTGGTAATCCAGATTAACCTGAATGGTACAGGTGCGCAGCATCATGTCCAGCCCCATGCTGCCCACGCGCGGCATGTGCCGCAGCATGATGGCATAGCGGCCCTTCGGCATGATCGGCAGCTCGGCGCGGGTCTTGTCGGGCCACATGCCCATCCCCAGAAAGCCGATGCCGAACCGCTCACCGATTTTCAGCACCTGTTCCAGATGCCGCCCGGTTTCGGCGCAAGTCTGGTGCAGGTTTTCGAGCGGCGCGCCCGACAGTTCAAACTGACCGGCTGGTTCCAGGCTGACGCTGCCGTCGCTGCCGTTCAGCGCGATCACCTTTCCGCCCTCCAGCACCGGGGTCCAGCCGAATTCAGTCAACGCCATCAACAGGTCACGAATGCCGCCAACTTCATCATAGGAAGGCGCGCGGTGATCGTTCAGCGCATAGACGAATTTTTCGTGCTCGGTGCCGATGCGCCAGCGCTCAGGCGGCTTTTCGCCCTTGGCGAAACTCGCAATCAATTGGTCGCGGTGTTCGATGACCGCCGCGTTGCTTTTTGAAACGGTCTTCGTGCTCATGGATTGCGCCTTTAGCGCTGGCGGGGGGGCAGCGCTAGTGGGGGGCTAGTGGGGCACTTGCCAATCGCCTGCCGCCGCCATCCACAGGCTGACTGCGGCTGCCGCTGCGGTGTCGGCGCGCAGGATGCGGGGGCCAAGACTGATACCGACTGCGCCGGGCAACGCGCGAATCGCGGCGCGCTCGTCATCGTCGAAACCGCCTTCAGGGCCTATCAGGATCGCAGCCGGGCCGGGCCGTTCGCGCATCGCCGAAAATGCTGGCAGCCCGCCTGCCTCATCGGCGAAAAACAAGGCACGCTCGCCCGGCCATTCCCTCAACAGCGCAGGCAGCTTCACTGGCTCGGCAAGCGATGGCACGGCGGTGCGCCCGCATTGCTCAGCCGCCTCAATCATATGCGCGCGCAACCGCTCAAGGTTCAGTCGGTCCACCACCGTGCGCCGGGTGAGCACAGGCACCACCCGGTCGACGCCCAGTTCGCACGCCTTTTCCATCAGCCAGTCGATCCGTCCCTTTTTCAGCGGCGCGGCGCATAGCCATAGGTCGGGCACGGGTTCGCGCGGGCGCAGCAGGTTGGTGACGTCCAGTATCAGGTCGCGCTTGCCAATCGACGCGGCGGTGGCCAGCCATTCCCCCGTCGCGCCGTCAAACAGCTTCACCGGATCACCCAGCTTCATCCGCATCACCGCGATCAGATAATGCGCTTGCGGACCGTCAATGCGAACCGAGCCCGGCGCAGCAGGCTGATCAACAAACCGGCGGGGGGTGGACTGGGGTGGCCAGGCAGGGGTGGCAGGCATGGCGCGATTGGTAGCGTGTAGGTGCGCGCCTGTCACCAAGCCGCGCGATAATCCACCTGTTCACCTTTGCGTACCAATCGATTAGGAGGGCCGCTTGAACAAGGGATTCATTATCGCATGTCTGTGCCTGTCACACCGCTTTTGGACACAATCACCATCCCCGCTGACATCCGCAAATTATCGGCGGACCAGTTACCGCAACTGGCGGCTGAGTTGCGGGCGGAGGTTATCTCGGCGGTTGGCGTCACTGGCGGTCACCTGGGATCAGGGCTTGGCGTGGTCGAGCTGACGACGGCGCTGCATTATGTGTTTAATACGCCCGATGACCGGTTGGTGTGGGACGTGGGCCACCAATGTTACCCGCACAAGATTTTGACCGGCAGGCGGGACCGGATTCGCACGCTGCGGATGGGCGGTGGCTTGTCGGGCTTCACCAAGCGCGCCGAGAGTGAGTATGATCCGTTTGGTGCCGCGCACAGCTCGACATCGATTTCGGCGGCGCTGGGTTTTGCGATTGCCAACAAGATCGCGGGCAAGCCGGGCAAGGGCATTGCGGTGATCGGCGACGGATCAATGTCAGCCGGCATGGCGTATGAGGCGATGAACAACGCAGCCCAGGCGGGCAACCGGCTGGTGGTGATTTTGAACGACAATGACATGTCGATCGCGCCGCCGGTGGGGGGATTGAGCGCGTATCTGAGCCGGATTGTGTCGAGCCGCGAGTTTTTGGGGCTGCGCGATCTGGCCAAGCGGGTGGCCAAGCTGTTGCCAGCACCGCTGCAATCGGGGCTGAAGAAAACCGACGAGTTTGCGCGCGGCATCGCGATGGGCGGCACGTTGTTTGAAGAGCTGGGCTTTTACTATGTCGGGCCAATCGACGGGCATAATCTGGATCATCTGATCCCGGTGCTGGAAAATGTCCGCGATGCTGAACAAGGGCCGATCTTGGTCCATGTCGTCACCAAAAAGGGCAAGGGCTATGCCCCGGCAGAGGCAGCGGCAGACAAATATCACGGTGTGCAAAAGTTCGACGTCGTGTCGGGCGTGCAGGTAAAGGCCCCGCCGGGGCCGCCCGCGTACCAGAATGTGTTTGGCGAGACGCTGACCAAGCTGGCGCAGAGCGACGCCACGATCTGCGCAATTACCGCGGCGATGCCATCGGGCACCGGGCTGGACAAGTTCGCTGCCGCGCACCCGGACCGGTTTTTTGACGTCGGGATCGCCGAACAACATGCCGTCACCTTTGCCGCAGGCCTTGCCGCACAAGGGATGCGGCCATTCTGCGCGATTTACTCGACCTTCCTGCAGCGCGCCTATGATCAGGTGGTGCATGATGTCGCGATTCAGAATCTGCCGGTGCGCTTTGCGATTGACCGGGCCGGGCTGGTCGGGGCCGATGGCTGCACGCATGCGGGCAGTTTTGACGTGACGTACCTCGCGACCCTGCCCAACTTTGTCGTGATGGCAGCAGCGGACGAGGCAGAGCTGGTCCATATGACCTACACCGCCGCCCTGCATGACAGCGGGCCGATTGCGGTGCGCTATCCGCGCGGCAATGGCACCGGCGTGGCGCTGCCCGATGTGCCGCAGCAGCTGGAAATCGGTAAGGGCCGCATTGTGCGTACCGGCCACAAGGTGGCGATCCTGTCGCTTGGCACGCGGCTGGGCGAGGCGCTGAAGGCAGCGGACGCGCTCGACGCCAAGGGGCTGAGCACCACGGTAGCCGATCTGCGCTTCGCCAAGCCGCTCGATCAGGACCTGATCCGCAAGCTGCTGACGACGCACGAAGTCGCGATCACGATTGAGGAAAACGCGGTCGGCGGTCTTGGCGCGCATGTGCTGACCTATGCCAGCGACACCGGGCTGATCGACGCGGGTCTGAAACTGCGCACCCTGCGCCTGCCCGATATCTTCCAGGACCATGAAAAGCCCGAAATCCAATACGCCCAGGCCGGCCTCGACGCCGACGCCATCATCGACAGCGTGTTGAAAGCACTGCGCTGGAATGAAGAAGTGGTGGCTGGGGACGCCAAAATCGGGGACGTGCGGGCGTGAAATTCCCACAATTGCTGGCTATTGCGGGCGCGCTGATCGGTGGCGTCGGCGTCGCCCAGTCCGCGCGCTATGCGCCCGAGCCGGCCGGCACGATTACGCTGCAGGTAAACGTTACCGGCGTGCGCAATGCCAAGGGCGTGATGCATGTCGATATCTGCCGCCAAGCCGACTTTTTGAAGTCGTGCCCGATCAAGGCCGATGTGCCGACGGTGGCGGGCACCACGGTCGTGCGCTTTCCCAATCTTGCGCCCGGCGTTTACGCAGCGCAGGTTTCGCATGACGAAAACAGCAACGGCAAGGTTGATCGCGCGCTGTTTGGCATCCCCAAGGAAGGGGTGGGCTTTTCCAACGACGCGCCGATCCGGTTCGCGCCGCCGAAATGGGCAGAGGCGATGTTCCCCTTGAACGATGACAAGACGATCACGCTGAAACTGCGTTATTTCATCGGCGGCGGGGCGCGGAACTGAGCGGCATGGCCAGGTCGCCAATCTTCCATGCGGTGGCGTTCAGCGCCCGCCGACCCCGGCTGTTGCTGGTTCTATGTGCGGCCCTGACGATCTTCGCGCTGGGCTTTGCCGCCACCCAGTTTGCCCTGACGACCAACACCAGCGCGCTGATTTCAGCCAAGGTTGACTGGCGGCGCAATGAGGCGGCGGTGAACACCGCGTTTCCACAATTGACCGATACCACGCTGGCGATTGTCGATGGCCGCACGCCGGAATTGGCAGAGGCGGGTGCTGCTGCATTGGCTGAGCGGCTCGCGGCGGATACCACGCACTTCAAAACCGTCCGTCGCCCCGATGGCGGCGATTATCTGGCGCGGCAGGGCGTGATGTTTGGATCGGTGGAGGAGGTGCGCGGCACCACCAAGTCGCTGATCGCTGCACAGCCGTTGCTGGGGCCGCTTGCCGCCGATCCGTCCTTGCGCGGCATCATGGGCGCGCTCGGCACCATCCTGACCGGGGTTGAGCGCGGATCGGCCAAGCTGGATGATATCAACCGGCCCGTCCGCGCGCTGGATGATGCGCTGGGCAATGTCGCGCAGGGGCGGCCGGCGTTTTTTTCATGGCAATTGCTGTTCGCCGATGGCGGGGGCCAGCAACCACCGCTGCGCCGATTGGTGCTGGCCCAGCCAAAGCTTGATTTCGGCGCGCTGAAGCCCGGCGAAAAGGCGGTCAACGCGATCAACGCCGCTGCCGCTGATCTAAAGCTGGATGCCGCCCACGGCGTGTCGGTGCAGGTAACCGGCGAAGTGCCGCTGGCCGATGAGGAATTTTCGACGCTGGAGGAGAATATCGGCTTTGTCGGGCTCGTGATGGCGCTGGCGATGCTGGTGACATTATGGCTCGCGACACGCTCTGGCAAAATTGTCGCGGCGATTGTGATTACCATCGTGGCGGGGCTGGTGATGACCACTGCAATCGGGCTGGCAGCGGTGGGCACGCTGAACCTGATATCGGTGGCGTTCATTCCGTTGTTTGTCGGGCTTGGCGTCGATTTCGGGATTCAGATCAGCGTGCGCTTCAACGCCGAACGGCTGGAGGGTGCGGCGATTCCTGCCGCGCTGGAACGTGCCGCCGTTGCGCTGGGCGCGCCGCTGGCATTGGCAGCGGGCGCGATTTTTCTGGGGTTCGGCGCGTTTCTGCCGACGGATTATATCGGCATTTCCGAACTCGGGGTTATCGCCGGGCTGGGCATGGTGATCGCGCTGCTGCTGTCGATCACGCTGTTGCCCGCGCTGCTGGTGCTGTTAAAGCCCGGCAAGCCGGTGGCCGAAGTGGGGTTTGCCGGCGCGGCGCCGGTTGATCGTTGGTTGCATGCGCACCGGCGCATTGTGCTGTGGGCGTTTGGCTTGTCGATGCTGGGCAGTATCGCGCTGCTGCCGTTCGTGCAGTTTGATTTCAACCCGCTGCACCTGCGGGACCCCAATGGCCCTGCCTACCGGTCACTCACCGATTTGATGCGTGATCCGTTGCGCACGCCGAACACCATCTATGTGCTGGCGGACAATCCGGATGCCGCGCGCATCATCGCCGACCGCGCAGCGGCACTGCCCGAGGTGGCGCAGGCGATATCGATTGATAGTTTCATCCCCGCCGATCAGCCCGAAAAGGTCGCGTTGCTGCAGGATGCATCGTTGCTGCTCGATCTAACGCTGAACCCGTTCGAAACCGCCCCCGCGCCGAGTGATGCGGAAAACGTGGCCGCAATGCAGGCAACCGCCGCGCAGCTTGAGCGCGTTGCCGCTGGACAATCGGGCGAGGGCGCGGATCATGCGCGGGCGCTTGCCACCACCTTGGCGGCGATTGCGGCGGCTGACCCGGCGATGCGCGCGGCGGCCACCGATGTGCTCGTGCCGCCGCTTGGCGTGATGCTCAACCAGGCGCGCGCCGTGCTGCAAGCTGAAGAAGTGACGCGCGACACGCTGCCGCCGGAAGTTGCCGCCGATTGGCTCGCCAGCGATGGTCGTGCGCGGGTGCAGATTTTCCCTAAGGGCGACAGCAACGATAACCGCGTGCTGGCACGTTTTACCGCCGCAGTGCGCGCCGTTGCCCCCAACGCGACCGGACTGCCGGTATCCACGCAGGAAGCCGCCAAAACG
>JBBSCC010000050.1:0-16109 GCA_038250735.1 Sphingomonadales bacterium
CCGCTGCCCATCATCGTGCCCTGCCACCGGGTTTTGGCGGCAGGCGGGGTGCTGGGTGCTTATTCCGGGGGCGATGGACCCGTGACCAAAGCGTGGCTGCTCGCCCATGAACAACGATATGCGCCTGCCCCATCAGGACAGTTAGATTTCGGGTAGCTGGGTTTCGAGCAGCTAGATATTCACGCGACGGCCTGCACCATCGGCTGGAGCATTGGTTGAACGTCAAACCAGCCTTCGTAAATCATCCGCCCGGCAACATAGACGATGATGATCAGGCCAAACCACGCAATCCAGCGATAACGCTCGATATACTTCGCTATTATATTCGCGGCCACACCCATCAACCCGACGGACAGGATTAGCCCGATCACCATGATTCCCGGATGCTCGCGTGCCGCGCCGGCGACCGCGAGGACGTTATCAAGGCTCATCGACACATCGGCGGCGGCAACCGCCCAGGCGGCAGCGATAAAGCTTTTCGGTGGTTTAATCCCGCCCAGCTCGTCTTCCGCCAAACCGGTTTGTGGCTGAAGCTCGCGGTACATTTTCCACGCGACCCACAGCAGCAGCAGTCCGCCACCAAACACCAGGCCATATTGCTTGAAGCTCTCCAAGCCATATAAAACCGCCACCGCGAACACGATCCGCAGAATCAGCGCCGCGAATATGCCAATCGCGATGACTTGCTTGCGCTGTGCAGCCGGCAATCCAGCCGCAAGCGCACCAACGATGATCGCATTGTCACCAGCCAGCGCCACATCCAGCAACACCACCGTGGCAAATGCCGTCAACGCAGACCATGATCCGATGTTCGCGAAATCTGCAAGAATGTGATTCCACAAATAGCTCATCGACATTGGTTCAGCAGCAAGCAGAGCCCACATTGACGATACTCCGGTGGACGACCCTCAGGCCTATTGGTTCATCGAATCGAAGAAATCTTCATTCGTCTTGGAGTCCTTCATCTTGTCGAGCAGGAATTCCATCGCATCGATGGTGCCCATCTGCATCAAGATGCGACGAAGGACCCACATTTTCGACAGCTTGCCCTTATCGACCAGCAATTCTTCCTTGCGGGTGCCCGATTTGCCGACATCCATCGCGGGGAAGATGCGCTTGTCGGATACCTTGCGGTCAAGCACGATTTCGGAGTTGCCGGTGCCCTTGAATTCTTCAAAGATCACTTCGTCCATTCGGCTGCCGGTATCAATCAGCGCGGTCGCGATGATCGACAGTGAACCGCCTTCCTCAATATTGCGCGCGGCACCAAAAAAGCGCTTCGGGCGCTGCAGCGCATTGGCGTCCACACCGCCGGTCAGCACCTTGCCCGAACTCGGCACGACAGTGTTGTAGGCGCGACCGAGCCGGGTGATCGAATCGAGTAGGATCACGACGTCCTTCTTGTGCTCAACCAATCGCTTGGCCTTTTCGATCACCATTTCGGCAACCTGGACGTGGCGCTGGGCAGGTTCGTCAAAGGTGGAGGAAATCACCTCCCCCTTCACCGATCGCTGCATGTCGGTCACTTCCTCAGGCCGCTCGTCGATCAACAGCACGATCAGGAACACTTCGGGGTGATTATCGGTAATCGCGCGGGCAATATTTTGCAGCAGCATCGTCTTGCCGACGCGGGGTGGCGCGACGATCAGCGCGCGCTGGCCCTTACCCTGCGGCGCGACGATATCAATCACGCGGGCTGACTTGTCCTTGACCGTAGGGTCAAACGGATCGAGCGTCAGCTTCTCATCAGGATATAGCGGCGTCAGATTGTCAAAATTCACCCGGTGGCGAACGACATCGGGGTCGTCGAAGTTAACCGAGGTCAGCCGCACCAGCGCGAAATAGCGCTCGCCGTCCTTGGGGCCACGGATCTCGCCTTCCACGGTGTCGCCTGTCCGCAGGCCGAATTTACGAACCTGATTGGGCGAGATGTAGATATCGTCAGGGCCGGCGAGATAGTTCGCTTCGGGGCTGCGCAGAAAACCAAAACCATCGGGCAGCACTTCAATCGTGCCCAGGCCCATAATTTGTTCGCCATTTTCAGCCTGAATTTTCAGGATGGCGAACATCAAATCCTGTTTGCGGAGCGTCGATGCGCTCTCAATACCCAGCGATTCCGCCATTTCGACCAGTTCGGCCGGCTTTTTCTTTTTCAGGTCTGCAAGATGCATGGGCACGATCCGGTCGTAACAGTTTTTGCGGAAAAAAGCGTCAGTCTGCGAAAGGAAAACGCGACGATGCTAAAGGGAGGGTCAGCGCGCGGCACATCGCCGCCCGAGAGGAGTGATCGCGAATTAAGGGTCGCTCGGGGTGAAGTCAAGCAAGCTTCAAAAGGGCTGGACGATCGCCAGCACCACGATCAGCGCTGCCGAAACCCCCGGCACTTCATTCAGCAAGCGCAGCTGGCGGCCGGTAAGCGATTGAACGCCCTTGGCAAGTTTCTTTGAATAGCCGCTGATATACCCGTGATACCCCGTCAGACCCAGCACCAGCAGCAATTTGACATGCAACCAGCCAAGCCCGCTGACACCGCTGAACAGTCCCAGTTGCGCTGCGAGCGCCAGGCCAAGTACCCAGACGATCAGCAACGACGGCGTCAGGATGATCGAGCGCAATTTGTGTTCCCGCTCAGCCCAAATCACTGCTTCAGCAGAACCGGGAACGGCTTCTTGATGATACACCAAAAACCGGGGCAGCATGAACAGCCCAGCCATCCAGAAAATCACGAAAATCAGATGCGCTGCCTTTACCCATAAATAGGCATTTCCGAGCCATCCCACCATCACACCGTTCCCCGCACCCGTGCCAGCAACCGATCAACATGGCTGATCGGTGTATCCTGCAAAATACCGTGCCCCAGATTAAACACATGCGGGCGATCAGGAAATGCCGCAATGATCCGGTCAATCGCCAGATCAAGCGTTTCACCCCCGGTGATCAGTGCCAATGGATCCAGATTACCCTGTACCGGCATATCGCGTGGAATCGTCGCATTGGCCCAAACCGGATCAAGCGTTTCATCTAAACCAAGCGCATCAACGCCGGTTTCGCGCGCATAGGCCGCCAATTTTGCGCCTGCGCCCTTTGGAAAACCGATTATCGGCGTATCAGGATAGCGCGCATGCAACGCCGCTGTGATTGCTTCGTTGGGGGCAATCACCCAGCGCTCAAACTGCGCGGGTGAAAGGCTGCCAGACCAGCTGTCAAACAGCTGGACCGCTTCAACGCCCGCTTCGATTTGTTTGCCGACATATTCAATCGTCAGCGCGGCAATGGCATCGATAATCTCGGCAAAGGCCTGCGGGTCACGATAAGCGTAGCGCCGGGTCTCGGCCTGGTCCTTGCTGCCGTGCCCCGCCACCATATAGGTCGCAACGGTCCAGGGGCTGCCCGCAAAGCCCAGAAACGTCGTCTGCGGTGACAACATGGCCGCAACCTTGCGCACAGTGCCGTAAACCGGCTCCAACCGCGCTGGCACCGCCTGAAGTGCGCTCAGCGCGGTATCCACCAGCGGCGGTGCCAGGGCGGGGCCTTCACCAACGCCGAAACTCAGCATCTGGCCCATCGCCGATGGCACCATCAATATGTCTGAAAACAATATGGCACCATCAAAACCAAAGCGACGCAACGGCTGAACCGTCACTTCGGCTGCGGCGTCACTGTCATTCACCAGATCCAGGAAGCCGCCCTTTTCTGCCCGCAATGCGCGATATTCGGGCAGATACCGACCCGCTTGCCGCATCAGCCAAATCGGCGGAATGGTTTGGCGTTCTCCGCGCAGCGTCGCCAGCAATGGCTTATGATCGGACAGCGTCTCTCTCCTGCTCTATCTATCAAGAAGAATCTTAAAAGGGATGTTGATGTGATGGCACCGTGGATATCGGGGCTTATGCAGCTATCCCGATAATGCCAACAGCCAAGCCTTGCTAGTGGCCCCAGTTCCGGCAGTGATCCGGCGATTTTCGCTGAATCATCCCCGCCACCCACAGGCTGTGGATGTTTTACAGGCCTGTCGATGGCTTTGTGGATGAAGCGTGATCAATCCACAGCGCTGACAGCGCTTGGCGCTCCGGCTGGGTTGCGCTAGCCATTGTCCCCATGTTGTCCACAAATCTGTTCCGTTGATGCGGTTGCACCTTCATTTGCTGTCGGATTCCACCGGTGAAACGCTGGAGAACATCGCCAAGGCGGCGCTGGCGCAATATGATGATGTCGAGACGATCCGGCATTTCTGGCCGATGGTGCGCAGCGAAGCCCATCTTGAGCGGATCGTTCAGGAAATCGCGCAAAATCCGGGGCTTGTGCTGTTTACCCTGGTCAATCTGCAAACCCGCCGCACACTGGAGGCCCAGTGCCGTGCGCTTGGCCTGTCCGCCGTTGCACCGCTCGATTCGGTAACCGATGCGTTATCGGGGCTGCTTGGCCAGCAGGCCAAGGCGCGGCCGGGGCGTCAACATGTGCTTGATGCGGCCTATTTCGCGCGGGTTGAGGCGATCCATTACACCATTGCCCATGATGACGGGATTGGCTGGGAGGATTGGGAGGATGCTGACATCGTGCTGGCCGGCGTATCGCGGTCCTCCAAAACCCCGACCGCCATTTACCTCGCCAATCGTGGGTATAAGACCGCAAACATCCCCATTGTTGTTGAAGTGCCCCCGCCACCGGCGCTTTTTTCGTTGAAAAACCCGCTGGTCATCGGCCTGACAACCAGTGCGGACCGGCTTATCCAAGTGCGTCGCAACCGGTTGTTATCGCTGAACCAGGCCCCCGAAACCGCCTATGTCGATCAAGAAGCGGTAACGCATGAAGTGACCTTTGCCCGGCGGATGTTCGCCGATAATGGCTGGCCGGTGATTGATGTCACGCGGCGGTCGATTGAGGAAACCGCCGCGGCGATCATCTCCCTCGTCAATGAGCGGGTCGAAACCGAATGAACGTCATCCTTGCCTCCCAAAGCGCCTCTCGCCGGGCGATGCTGGATGCCGCCGGGGTCGATTATGATGCCCTGCCCGCCCATGTGGATGAGGCTGGCGTCAAGGCAGCATTGCTGGCCGCCGGTCATCCCCCACGCGACATTGCCGATGCATTGGCGGAGCTGAAGGCCGTCAAAATCTCTCAAGCCCACCCGACAGCCCTTGTTCTTGGCAGCGATTCAATCGTTGCCCGGGCGGATGGTGTGCTGCTGGATAAACCCGCCGACCGCCAAAATGCGCGACATCATCTCGAATCCTTGTCGGGCGGCACCCACCAGTTGATCAGCGCCGCCGTGATTGCCGAACAGGGTTGTCCCGTCTGGCGTCATGTCGATCAGGCCCGGTTGGTGGTGCGTCCGCTCTCTGCGGCGTTCATTGATGCCTATCTGGATGTTGAATGGCCTGCCATCGCCCAGTGTGTCGGGTGTTTCCGTATTGAGGGGCGCGGCGTGACCTTGTTTGACCGGATCGACGGCAATCACTTCACCATTCTGGGCATGCCGCTGCTGCCGGTGCTCGGCTATTTGCGGCAGCGCGGCGCAATGGCGTCATGACGCGTCGTTACGCAGAGGTGATCGGCGATCCGATCGCCCATAGCAAATCGCCGATCATCCACGGTTTCTGGCTCGCTTCGCTGGGGATTGAAGCTGATTATCGTGCGTTTCATGTCACCGCATCGGCACTGCCCGGCTATTTCGCTGATCGCATGGCCGATCCCGATTGGTGCGGCTGCAACATCACCATCCCCCATAAGATAACGGCGTTGGACCATGTTGCCGATCCGGGCGATGTGCGCACCAGCATCGGCGCGATCAATCTGGTTGCCCGGGACGAACACGGTGCCTTTTTCGGCACAAACACCGATGCCGGGGGCTTTTATGCGCCGATTTCGGGCATGGATTTGACCGATGCACCTGTGGTGGTGATTGGCGCTGGCGGCGCCGCCCGGGCGATTTTGTTTGCGTTATCGCGATTGGGCGTTGGCCCGGTCACCGTGCTGAACCGCAATGTATTGAAGGCCGCGGCATTGCTGGCGTCTTTCGGACTAAAGGGGGATGCCCTGCCACTGGGGGCAACGCTGCCGCCCGCTGCACTGCTTGTTAACGCGAGCGCGCTCGGCATGAAGGGGCAACCGCCGCTGGTGATTGATCTGGGGCCCCTTCCCGATGATGCGGTGGTGTATGACATTGTCTATGCCCCGCTTGAAACGCCGTTACTTGCGGCGGCGCGCGCGCGTGATCTCGACAGCGTTGATGGCTTGGACATGCTGATCGGGCAGGCGGCACTGGCGTTTGAGATTTTGTTCGGGGTCGCCCCGCCGCGCGACCGCGACGATGAATTGCGTGCGCTGTTGCGATGATCACCGTCGGGCTGACCGGATCGATCGGGATGGGCAAATCGACCGTCGCTGCGATGTTCGCCGATGAAGGCGTGCCGGTGTTCGATGCTGACGCCGCCGTCCACCGGCTTCAGGGCGCATCGGGCGCGCTGATTCCGGCGATTGAGGCTGCCTTTCCCGGCACAACTGGCCCGCTGGGTGTTGATCGCGCCGCCCTGGGCGCGGCGGTGTTTGGTGATGATCCGGCGATGAAGCGGCTGGAGGCGATTGTGCATCCCGCGGTCGGGGCGGAGCGCGTGGCTTTTCTGGCCGCAAATCACGCCGCCCCTATTGTCGTGTTCGACGTGCCGTTGCTGTTCGAAACCGGCGGTGACAGGGGTGTCGACAAAATCGTGGTCGTGTCCGCTGCCCCCGATGTGCAGCGCCAGCGGGTGCTTGCAAGGGCAGGCCAAAGCCCCGATCGGCTTGCTGCGATCCTTGCCCGCCAGTGCCCCGATGCCGAAAAGCGCGCGCGGGCGGACTTTGTCATCGCCACTGATGTGCCGATTGCGGAAACCCGTGCCGCCGTGCGTGCGGTCATCGCTTGCCTGTTGGCCGGGACGGGTGAATAGTATCGGCATGCGTGAGATTGTCTTTGATACCGAGACGACCGGCCTTAGTTTTTCAAATGGCGACCGGCTGGTCGAAATCGGCTGTGTAGAATTGATCAACCGGGTTGAAACCGGGGTTACCTTCCACGCTTATTTCCACCCGGAACGGCCAATGGCTCCCGAAGCCCAGGCGATCCACGGGCTGAGCGATTCGTTCCTAGCGGACAAACCCCCGTTTGGGCAGGTGTGCGACGATCTGCTCGACTTTTTGGGGGACAGCCCCTTGGTGGCGCACAATGCCAGTTTCGATTTCGGTTTCCTCAATGGGGAGCTGAAACGCATCGGCCGGAAAATCCTGTCGCTCGACCGGATGATAGATACCGTGGCGATGGCACGCACCAAACACCCCGGCGCGAAACACTCGCTTGATGCGCTGTGCACGCGGTTTGGCATTGATCGCAGTCACCGGGTTTTGCACGGCGCGCTGCTTGATGCGCAGTTGCTGGCGCAAGTTTATGTCGAGCTTACGGGCGGGCGCCAGATTGGGCTGACGCTCGTCGCTGATCCCGTCGCCGAACCCGTAATGATGTCGTCTGCACCGCCCAGCGTCAGTCGCCCGCCACGCGTTTTCACGGTCAGCGACAGTGATGCCCATCGCCACCGGCTGTTCATGGAAGGCGTGAACAATCCGCTATGGGGCTCGTTACCATAGGGATGAACCAGCTTGCCCGGGCGATCAGCGTTTTGATCGCCCCAATCGAGGAGGAAAGACATGGAAATCCGCGTTTCAGGCCATCAAGTAAATACCGGCGAAGCGTTGCGGGAGCGTGTTCAGGATCGATTACAGGGCATTGCCGCCAAATATTTCTCCCGCGCCATCTCTGCCCAGGCCACGTTTGGTCGTGGCCCGCATGATGCTGGTTTCACCTGCGATATTATTGCGCACGTCATGCATGGCCTGGTGCTGAAGGCACGCGGCGATGCGATGGAAGCGCATCTGGCTTTTGATGGCGCGGCGGACAAGATTGAAAAACAGCTGCGCCGTTACATGCGCCGGTTAAAGGATCGCCACAGCGGCCATGCGGTAAATGGCGACGACGGCATGGCCGACAACGCAGGTTACACGCTGTTTCGCGAAGAGACGATGGAGGCCGAAGCGCAGGACTTTCCTGCAGTCGTTGCCGAAATGCGGGTCGATGTGCCCGATAGCACGGTTTCCGATGCGGTGATGATGCTTGATCTGCGCAACACCACCGCGCTGTTATTCCGCAATACCGGCACGGGTGCCTATAACATGGTGTACAGGCGCGGTGATGGCACGATCGGCTGGGTGGAGCCACAACGCGGCAACTGACGCTTTCCCTCCACCGTAAACGGCGTTATGCGGCGCCACCGCCCCATCGTGCGCCATTTGCGACGCCGGTGCCGCGACGTGGAACCATGATGACCAACTTCAGTGATTTGCTGCTGCCGCAGACAGTATTTGACGACGTATCGGCGGCCAATAAAAAGGCGGCGTTGCAGCATCTCGCCCAGGCACTGGCGCTGGCGCACGGCCTTGATGGCCGGATTGTGGGCACGGTGATTGCTGACCGCGAACGCTTGGGCTCCACTGGGTTCGGCGGCGGGGTGGCGATTCCGCACGGCAAGATTGCGGGGATTGGCCAGGTGATTGGCGGGTTCGCGCGGCTTGCCCAGCCGGTTGATTTCCAGGCGGTTGATGAACTGCCCGTCGATATTGTTTTCATGCTCTTGTCCCCGCCGGATGCCGGCGCAGACCATTTAAAGGCATTGGCGCGGGTATCGCGGCAGCTGCGTGACCGCGGCTTTGTCGCCAAGCTGCGCGGCGCGGGTTCTCCCGATGCCCTGTTTGCGCTGTGGACCGGCGATGAGGCGTCAGCCCAGGACAGGTCCGGCAATGCGGCGCGCAATGCTGCCTGAAGTATCGGCACCCGCCGAAGGGGCCGAAGCGCATTTTCGCGCGCTCGAATCATTATATGCCGCAGCGCCGATCAACCGGTTGTTCGATTCGCGGCTGGTGATCCCGGAATCAGGGATTGCCCGCATCCAGTTTGCGCTCGATTCGCGATACTATCATGCAGGCGGTGCAGCGCATGGCACCAGCTATTTCAAGATGCTCGATGACGCGGCTTTTTATGCCGCCAACAGCCTGGTCACCGACCGATTCCTGCTCACCACCGCATTCAACCTGTTGTTTACACGGCCAATGACGCAGGGGACCGTAACCGCCGAAGGGCGCTGGATCAGCGGGCAACGCCGGGTGCTGATTGCCGATGCCCGCTTGATCGATGCCAGCGGGGAAGAGGTGGCGCGCGGCACCGGCACGTTCATGCGATCGCGCATTCCGCTCGCCAGCCTGCCCGGTTACCAGCCCGCATGAGTGATCGCCTGCCCAGCACCGTGCTGGTCAACGCCTTGTTACGCCGGGTAAATGATGCAGGCGGCATGGCCATGGTGCTTGCCAAGGGCGATCTTCAGGCCGGCGCGATCCTGATCATCACCTGCCAAAAAGGTATTGATTTCAAAGTTTTGGAGCGCGGCATTGGCCCGTCTGGCGTAGCTGAATTGGTCGCGGTTGCAGCGTTGCCGGTTGATGATCCTGCGCAGGTCACCGCCTATTGGCAGCGCCGCCGCGCGCGTGATCCTGATCTGTGGGTGATTGAACTGGATATCCCGGAAGCGGAACGGTTCGCCGCTGAAACGATCGCGATGGGTTGACTATATTGCGCCGCACAACGAGGGGACGGCGCTTCGAAATAGGCGTTGTGCTGTGCTGATGTGTGAAATCGGCCGGTGACGCAGTCGGGGGGTAAGCCCGGCATGATGCCAATTGTGGCAATCATGACCGCGCGCCAACCGCATATTTAGCAGTTTCAATGCCGTTTTCTTTTCGTGCTACCCTCGTAATCGCGGTTTTCTGTGCCGCCAGCCTTGCTGGTTCTGGCACGCCCGGATTCGCTCTAGAACGCGACCGGACACTGGTTTTTTCTGCGCAAACAGCGACAGAAGCTGCCAATTCTTCGACAATTCCGAACATTTTGCCACCCGAATCGGTCTTTTCCGCGCCGGAAACGCGCGAAATCGGTCCATTATCGGCACCAACCACCGGCCCGGTAATCGCAGATGATCCCCGCAGCGTGGACCGCAATTTTCCGGCAGAGCGCCGCAGCTATGCTACATTGGCAGCAGCGGTTGCCGCTCAGGATCCGCCTGTTTCAGTCGATGCCGACCTGGCGTGCCTGGCTGGCGCGATCTATTTCGAATCAAAGGGTGAGCCGCTTGATGGCCAATTGGCGGTCGCCAATGTGGTGATCAACCGGATGCAGTCCGGCCGATTCCCGCGCTCCATCTGCGCGGTTGTCACTCAGCCCGGTCAATTCTCGTTCATCCGCGGCGGTCGGGTTCCCAGTATCTCACCAAAAAACAGCGGCTACCGTACCGCCATGGCCGTCGCACAGGTTGCGATGGACGGCCATTGGGAAAGCCCCGTCGCCAAAGCGATGTTCTTCCACGCGCGCCGCGTTTCACCAGGCTGGCGGTTGACGCGCGTCGCCGCTATCGGCGGGCACGTGTTCTACCGCTAAGCGCTGTTACAGGCCTGATCGGGGCTTTATTCTGTTCGCCTAATGTTCTAGATCAGGGAAATGCTTGTTAAGCCTTTCCCTGATTCTCTGCCCGTCATCTGCAAGGATGCAGCGTCAGCGTCTGCCGCTGATCTTGCCCGGGGCGTAACGCGGATGCTGCTGCGGCATGATCTGGTGGCCATGGGCGAGGTACCGCTTGATGGCGGGCGGCGCGCGGATCTGATGGCGATTGATGCCAGGGGCGGCATCGTGATTGTCGAGATAAAAACGTCACGGGCAGATCTGCTGGGCGACGCCAAATGGACCGATTATCTCGCGCATTGTGATCGATATTTTTGGGCCGTGCCAAGCGGTTTTGATCTGTCACCGCTCAATGGCCCAAGCTTTTTACCCGATCGAACCGGGATCATTATCGCCGATCGGTATGATGCAGCGATTGCACGGGAAGCGTTTAGCGCCCCACTCTCGACCGCTTCTCGCAAACGCGGAACGCTTGCCTTTGCGCGTCGGGCCGGTCGGCGACTGATCCAGGCGATGGATCCGGAGGCACAGCCGCCCGGCTAACCCACGGTCGATTTCGGGGTCACAGGGTGGGCCCAGATACCGCACGACGTTCGCGCTTGGGGGTGTCAGCGAATATTTTTGCCAGTGCCGGCGTCCGGCTATCCTCATTGGCATAGGCGCGCGCAGACTTGCCAGCGAGCGAATCGGCCTGATCGGGATCGGCACCCGCGGCGATCAGCTCGCGCACCATCGCCAGATCGCGGCGCTGCACAGCCTTGATCAGCGGTGTTTCGCCACTGTCATTTCCCTGATTCACGTTCGCTTTTGCGGCCACGAACACCGCAATCAAATCACCATGCCCTGCGCTGACGGCAAGCAGCAACGGCGTGCTACCGTTCACATCGCGCAAATCAGGATAAGCACCCCTTTGCAGCAGGAAGCGCGTGTACAGCACATCCCCGCGCTTCGCTACGATATGGAGCGCGGTTTCTCGGCTGGAAAAATCGCGTGTGTTGACGATCGTCGTTCCGCCCTCGTTGATGGCAGCGACCACCTCGCCATTTTTTTCCTCCCGAACCGCGGTCAGAAATTTTGATCCTGCCGACTGGCCGATCTGGGCACCTGCCACCCCACCAACAGACAGGGCGACCATGCCAGCCATCACCGCGACCAATGTTTTACGCATCACTGACATCATGACTGCATCATATCCCTGTTTCGGCTTTCCCGGTTCATGGCGGCCGGTTGAGGCCCGCCACTTGCACGACAATTGATAACAGATCATGGCTGGCTGCGCCATGAACGAGAAAATGCATCGCGCGCTGGCGCTGGTCTCAGCGGTATTGCTGGCCAGCTGCTCTGCCCCAAATTCGCCGGATCAACGCGCAACCGCAAGCCAGGCCCCGCTGGCGGGCGCACGGATTGGCGGCGCTTTTGCGCTGACCGACCAGAATGGACGATCCGTCCGCAACACGGATTTTGCAGGCAAGTATCAGATCTATTATTTCGGTTACAGCTATTGCCCCGATGTCTGCCCGGTTGATGTGCAGAATATCGCGCTGGCGATGCGCCAGCTCGACAAAAGCAATCCCGCATTGTCCGCGCGAATTGTGCCGATTTTCATCACGGTTGATCCGCTTCGCGATACGCCAGCGGTGCTGAAGCAGTTTGCAGCGGCTTTTTATCCGCGCCTGGTCGCGCTCACCGGCACGCCTGCACAAATCGATGCGGTGAAAAAATCCTTCGCGATCTTTTCGCAGGCAGAACCAAAGCGGCCTGACGGCGGCTACATTGTTGATCACAGCCGCCTTGCTTATCTGTTCGGGCCTGACGGAAAGCCGCTCGCGTTGTTGCCGCAGGATAAATCGCCCGATGAAATCGTCACTGAAATCAAGCGCTGGGCATCATGACGGGTCGGTTTTGGGAAGACACGCCGCTGCACAAGCTTGATCGGGCGCAGTGGGAAGCGCTGTGTGATGGCTGTGGCAAATGCTGTGTTCACAAGCTTGAGGATGAAGAAACTGGCGAGCTGTGGCCGACCAATGTGTCGTGCCGCCTGCTTGATCGTGAGACGGCGCAATGTTCCAACTACAAGCATCGCCATGCCTATGTCGCCGAATGCGTCCGGCTGACGCCCGCCAAACTTGCTGAGATTGATTGGCTGCCCAGCAGCTGCGCCTATCGCCTTCGCGAAGATAACAAACCATTGCCTGAATGGCATTATCTTGTGTCGGGCGATCGCCAGTCGATCCACCGCGCGGGGCAGTCGGTGCGTGGCCGGACGATCTCAGAAGATGATGCCGGTGAGCTGGAACATCATCTGATCGATGAGGAGTTGTGACTTCGGGGATTGAGGTGGTCCGCCATCCGCGCGCCCGCCGTGCACGGCTCAGCGTTGATCCCACCACTGGTACTGTTCGGCTGACGTTGCCAAAGCGCGCCGCGCTGGCGCCGGCGCTGCACTGGGCAGAGGCACACGGCGAATGGATTGCCGAACAACGCGCCAAGCTGCCGCTTCCCCGGCCATTCGTGCCGGGCACGATTATTCCGCTTGGCGATGATGCAGTAACAGTCGTTTGGGACGAATCAGCGTCGCGGCGGATCGTGCGCGTCGGCGACTGGCTTCATTGTGGCGGTCCGGTTGACGGCCTGTCGCGCCGCATAGCCGCCTGGTTGAAGCGAGAGGCGCTCGCGGTCCTTAGCGCCGAGACTGCCGAAATTGCCCGCCGTATTGACGTGTCGGTTTCCGGTGTCTCCGTCGGCGATCCAAAGGGCCGCTGGGGTAGCTGCGCATCCAGCGGGGCGATCCGCTATAGCTGGCGGCTGATCCTGATGCCGGATCGTGTTCGCCGCGCCACCGTGGCGCATGAGGTGGCGCACCGGGTGCATATGAATCACGGGCCAGATTTTCATGCACTGGTGGCGCAGCTCGTGGGCGATGATGCCACCACCTCTCGTGTATGGCTGCGTCGCCACGGGGCGGCGCTTCACTGGTTCGGGCGCGATTCCTGAGGGCGATCGGCGGGTGGCGCTGATCGGGATGGCGGCGGATTGGCGCCAAGCCGGGGCCCGCTTTGGCGGTTAAGCACCCGGTCCATCCAGGCTTGGTCAAGCTTTTGTGGCGGCGGCTGATCGCCACTGTCATCAACTGGTGCGTCCCCCTCAATCGCTCCCCCGTCTGGCGTCACCAGACTGCCGTCGTTCGGCTGCGCAGCGCCGGGATCTACCGGGTTGCCATTTTCATCAACGAACAGCGCATTATCGGGTTGGCCGAAATAGGATTCTTCGTCGAACGAAAGCCCGTCGGGCAGAGTGACGGCGGTTTCAAACTGCTCCACCGGCCGCCGCGCCACGGCGACCTTCATGAACGCCGCAAACGCGCGAGCGGGCGCCGTGCCGCCCTGCAGCCCCGGCACCGTCTTGGCATCGTCGCGCCCCATCCATACGCCGGTCGTCAGGCCGCTGGAAAAGCCCAGGAACCAGCCATCCTTGTTCGATGTGGTTGTGCCGGTTTTGCCTGCAACCGGCCGCCCAATCTGCGCCGCGCGGCCCGTACCGGTGTTGACGGCGGTTTGCAGCAAATCAGTCATCTGTGCGGCAACGCTGGGGGCTACCAGTACCTGTGATCGATCAACTTCATGCGCATAAATCGTCACGCCGTTTGCGGTCACTTTGGTGATGCCGTACGGCGTTACGGCAACGCCCTTGTTGGCAACCGAGGCAAAAGCCCGGGTCATATCGATCAGCCGCACGTCCGAAGACCCGAGTACCATTGCGGGCTGGGTGCTGACCGGCGTGGTAATGCCAAACCGGCGGGCCATATCTGCAATCGTTGAAAACCCGATTTCCTGGCCCAGCTTGGCGGCAATCGTGTTGACTGAATAGGCAAAGGCATTGCGCAGCGTCATCTCACCGGCATTTCGGCCAGAGCTGTTGCGCGGGCTCCAGCCGTTAATCGTTACGGGTTCATCCACCACCTTTTCCTCGGTGCGGTGCCCCGCTTCAAGTGCTGCCAAATAGACGAACAGCTTGAATGCTGACCCGGGTTGGCGAACCGCCTGCGTAGACCGGTTGTAGATTGATCCGACATAATCCTTGCCGCCAACCATTGATCGCACCGCACCGTCGCGGTCGAGCGCCACCAGTGCGCCCTGGGCGTTAACCGGGGCGGCACTCCGGATAGCGGCATCGGCAGCGCGCTGCATCGGCAGGTCCAGCGTGGTCCAAACCTCCAGCGGGCGGCTTGTTTCGTCGATTAGCACTTCCAATTGCGGCAGCGCCCAATCGGTAAAATAGCGCACGCTGTTCTGCTTGGGCTCAGGCGCGAGCTTTACGGCGGCAGGATCAGCGGCGGCGGCTTGTTCAGCGGTAATCGCCCCGGTTTCCTGCATCACGCCGATGACGACGCCCGCCCGGCCAATCGCCGCTTCGGCGTCCGCTGTGGGGGAATAATGCGACGGTGCCTTGACCAGTCCGGCGATCACGGCGGCTTCAGCCAAGCTCAGCTGGTTTGCGCCGTGCCCGAAAAAGCGGCGTGACGCGGCATCAATGCCGTAAGCGCCGCCGCCGAAATAAACCTTGTTCAGGTAGAGTTCGAGGATCTGATCCTTGCTGAATTGGCGTTCCAGCGCCAGCGCGAGCACCATTTCGCGGATTTTACGGCCAAAAGTGTAGCGGTTCGACAGAAAAATCGTCCGCGCGACCTGTTGGGTGATGGTCGACGCGCCCTGCAAACGCCGCCCGGTGCCTTGGTTGGCAATGGCAAATTGCATGATGCGGATCAGCGCGATGGGATCAACGCCGGGATGCGAGCGGAACCGCCGATCTTCCACAGATACCATCGCATCGCGCATCAGCACCGGAATCTGGTCATAACTCAGCCATTCGCCATAGCTGGGGCCGATGGACACGATCACCGTACCGTCAGCGGCATGAACCCGAATTGTTTGGCCATTGGGCGATGATTTCAGATCGTCAAAACTGGGTAACTGCGCCTTGGCGACATAGACCGCGACGATCAGCGCGACCAACCCGGCTGCCAACAAGCCACCGCTAATCTGAAGGGCGAGCACAATCCGGCGACGCCACAAGGGTGATAGGGTGGGAAGGGTGAAATTTGCCATGCAGAAGTGGCGGAATACCGTTTAAATCGTGCGCTCACAAGCCATCCGGTCGAGGGGGCTCACCCCATTGCCCGAACGGTTCATCAGCGCGGCGGCATCAGCTGCGTGGCTGGAAACCAAGCGATAGCGAATTCATACAATAGCGCAGGCCCGTTGGTGCCGGGCCATCCGGAAAAACATGGCCAAGATGCCCGTCGCACCGCGTGCAAACCGCCTCGATCCGGATCATGCCATGGCTTTCATCGCGGTGTTCGGTAACATTTGCTGCCACGATCGGCTGGGTGAAGCTGGGCCAGCCCGATCCCGAATCATATTTGTCTGCGCTATCGAACAAGTCCAACCCGCAGCCGCCGCACTGATAAATGCCATCAGCCTTGTTATCATTATACCGCCCCGTAAAGGCGCGTTCGGTGCCTGCTTCACGCAGGACGTGGTAGGCGTCGGCCGACAGTTTGGCGCGCCATTCGGCGGCA
>JBBSCC010000051.1:0-15994 GCA_038250735.1 Sphingomonadales bacterium
AGAATGAGGTGCTCGCTGCCTTGATCGAAAGCTCGCCATCGAGCAGCAACAGCGGCACAGGCGAGGAGGTCACAATGGCCAAAGCCAAGCTGGCTGCCACATCTTGCGGGTATGGGTGTTCAGCGGACATAACGGGCCTTTGGAGAACCGGAGGCTCGCGGGGCGAAAGCCAGGGGCCGGGGTACCAGGAGGGACAGCGTGCGTTACGATACACCCGTCAGATCGGTCGCGTAGGTCATCAACTACCACCGAACTGCGAAGTTCCTCAATCTGGACGGTCGAGCGTCTCACCCTGGCCATGTTGCCACGCATGCTTGGATCATGCCGCACGGAACCGAGAGCTGCCTAGGCGGCCACTTCCGGGCTCCACAAGGGGTCGGTGACAGAGGTAACAGCCAGCAGCACCGCAGCCTCTGGGTCTCGCAGCAGGGGCTCTCCCACGAGCTTTCTCAGCGCCCCCAGTTGCCCATAGACCACCCAGCCCTCCCGCACTGCCGGGCCCTGCACGGCCTCCCACGCGGCCACCTTGGCGATCAACGCGTCAACCTGCCGGGGAAATTCATCCGCGTAGTCACTGCCAGCCAACCTGCAGGTCCGCATCGCTAGGCCCTTGAGGCGACCGGTGGGGACTGGAGGTATCGGCTCGGAGGCTGCGGGGCCTGGAGATGAGGCCCGCTGTGCGCTGCTGGGGCCGGGCCGTTCACCCATACTCTCCTTCTGCGGCGCACTGGTCCAGAGCCACCTGTAGGCCAGGGTTAGGCCTGCGACCGCGATGACAGCGCCGATGTCCACTGAGGTTCTCCTGGGTGACTGATGGACGTCATAGGCCCCCAGCAGGCAGGGTCGACATAGGTCCTCTTCGCGATACTAAAGGCCCAGCGGGCCAACTGGTCAACTCCAATATGGCTCATCGGAGCCTTGACGTCGGCGAAAAAGAGGTACAAATTCGGGGCCATAGACTGATGACAGGTTGGCGTAAAAGCCACGGTTTTCAAGGGTTTCTGCGGCGCAAGGTAAAACTCCCGCCGTCCGCACCACTCGCCCCATCAGGGGGCTGGCATCACCACAACGCAGTTATGCCAATGGCCGCCACCGCCGCCTCCACCACCTGGGCAGGTGCTGGGGGGGCAGTGTGCGGCCATCGGCATTTTAGCGAAGGCGCATCGCCGCTTCAGGTGACGCCCAACAGAGCGTGTCTTTAAGCAGCCAATTGCCAGATGCGATTTACTTTTCGTTGTCGTCCTTCACGCCAACGACGGGTACGTCGATGGTCGTTTTTTGAGTTTCGACCTTTGGCACGACGACCGTCGTCTTGGCGGTGCCCACCACGATTTCCTTCGATTTCATATCCACCTCAGGCAGTTCACCGCCCTTTGCGCTGACAGCGACCGTGGGCAGTGCGCCACCCGAAACATCGGCGCTCCAAAATCCCGTTGCGAACAGGAAGCCAACAATCAGGGCAATGACCAGCAAGATGCCGCCAATGATGACGCCGCCATTGCTACGCCGTTCAACCACCGTGGTGGTGCCTTCAGAATTCGGATAATCAGCCATTTTATTGTGCTCCATCAATGTGGTGCACGAACCCACCGGCTTTTGAATTGTTCCAGCAAAATTGTCGGTCGGCGGTTAAGGACGCCCTGCCCCTACACCCCGTAACCCGGATTATGCCGGTCGAGCTTGCGCAACAGCGCCGGCCACGCCAGCCCCTGCGCCAGCATTGCCATGCCCGCGCCCGACGATTGCTCCTCCACCTTATGCTCCACACCCTGCGGCGGATTATGCAGGCCAGTGCGCCCGGCGCTCAACATATGCACCTGCGCCTCGCAGGCGCGTTCCAGAAAATAGAGCCGCAGGAATGCCTGCGCCACCGTTTCCCCGACCGCCAGCGTGCCGTGGTTGCGCAGGATCATCGTGTGCTTGGTGCCCAGATCCTCGACCAGCCGTTCGCGTTCTTCCAGCTCGGTCGCGATGCCTTCATACTCGTGATAAGCAACGTCGTGCCCGGCGATCATGGAAGTCTGGGTGTGCGGCAGCAGGCCGTCGGCCATCGCGGACACTGCTTGGCCATAAGGCGTGTGGAGATGCATCACCGCGCCTGCATCCTCGCGCGCCATATGGATGGCGGAGTGGATGACGAAACCGGCGCGGTTCACCGGGGCGGGCGTATCATCCACCTTATTGCCATCGACATCGATTTTGACGAGCGCACTCGCGGTCATTTCTTCGAACATATGGGTGTAGGGGTTGATCAGAAAGTGATGCTCCGGCCCCGGCACGCGCGCAGACAGATGCGTGAAGATCAGATCGTCCCAGCCATACATGGCGACCAGCCGGTAAGCGGCGGCAAGGTCCACGCGCGCCTGCCATTCCTCAGGCGAACAGCGATCACGGATTGTTTCGGCGGGCTTCAGGGCGGTGGCCATCATCTAGTCTCCTGGCATCGTCATCGGTTGCGCTGCAGCATATGTTGCGCAGCATAAATTGGCACGCATGCAGACAATAGCACCCCAAACGCCGCTTGACGAGCCGACTCCGCGGGTGAAGGATGCACTTATGGCTGGTCCTTCTCCCGTTGATCCTGCGTCGCTGTTCCGCGAAATGCTTGGCCAATGGGAAGCGATGGCCAATGAATTTGGCGGCAACCTGATGAAAAGCGGGGAATTTACCCGCGTGATGCACGGGGCCAACGCCGCCAATATGAAATTGAAGGAAGCCCGCGCCGACATGATGGAGCGCGCGCTTGATGCGGCGAACATGCCGACCAAGGCCGAAGTGGCTGATCTTTCCGCCCGGCTGCACCGCATCGAATCGACCGTTGACCGGATTGAGGCGATGATCGCCGCGCAGACCGGCCAATCGACCATCCCGGACAGGCCAAAGCCAAAACGCACGCGTACGGCGCCTGAAAAACCCGGCACCAAAACGACCAGCAAGGCGACCGGGTGAACGATACGACGCGCACTGCTGAAGCACCGGGGGCAGCACAGGCGGGAATTGTCGAGCAGGCCCGTGTCGAATTTGATCGTGCGCTGAAACGCAACATCAAGGGCCTGGGCTATTTCATGTCGTCCGCACCAGTGCTGGGCGCGAGCCCCAAGGATCGGCTGATCCAGCGCGGCACGATGAACCTGTACCATTATCGCCCGATGTCGGACGAGGTGTACCGCATCCCCCTGTTGCTGGTAATGGCCACCACCAATCGCGGCTATATTTTCGATATGGTGCCGGGCCAGAGCCTGGTCGAATATCTGCTGCGCGCCGGCTATGACGTGTTCATGCTCGATTGGGAGGCGCCACGCGCCGACGAGAAGGACCTGGGCATCGCCGATTACGTGCTCGATTTCCTGCCGACCGCCATCGCGCGGGTGCAGCAGGAAACCGGCGAAGAGGATTTCACGCTGGTCGGCTATTGCTTTGGCGGGGCGCTGTCAGTGTTATGGGCAGGGCTGCATCCCGAAGCACCGATGAAAAACCTGGTGTGCTTCACCACCCCCATCGACTTTTCGAAGATGGAGATGTTTCAGGCCTGGTCTGACAAGCGCTTTTTCGACGTTGACCGGCTGGTCGATACGTTCGGCAATTGCCCGGGCGATTATCTGTACACCGCGTTCGACATGCTGCGCCCCGGCGCGCGGCTGGTCGCCAATTTCAAGCTTTACGATAACATGTGGAACGACGAGTTCGTCAAATCCTACCGCATGTTCGATCGCTGGGCGGCGGACATTTTGCCGCTGGCGGGCGAATATTTCCGCGAAACGACCAAGCAGCTGATGTGGGATAACGAGCTGTATAATGGCACGATGACCGTTGCCGGGCGCAAGGTTGATCTGGGGGCGATCACCGTGCCCTTCCTGCATGTCACCGCCCAGCATGATCATATCGTCCCGTCCGCCGCTTCCGCCCCGCTGATTGAGATGATCGGTTCTGCCGACAAGGAAGCCGTGGAGTTGAAGGGCGGTCACGTTAGCCTGGTTGCGGGCGGTAATGCGATCAAACGGCTTTGGCCCAAATTGACAGACTGGCTTTCGGAGCGTTCGACATGAGCCACAGCATCCGCCGCTTTGCGGCAAGTGATGAGGCGGCAATGCTCGCCTTCACCAACAGCCTGCCCGAACATGACCTGCTGTTCCTCAGCCGTGACGTGCAGCATCCCCGCGTGGTGGAGGCATGGGCAGCAGCGATTGGCGAGGGCACGATCGACAGCCTTGTGGCCGAAGATAGCGGCCAGATTGTCGGCACTGCCGCGCTTGTCCGCGATCCGCTCGGCTGGAGCCCGCATGTGGGCGAAGTGCGCCTGCTCGTCTCGCCAGACCGGCGCGGCGCTGGATTGGGCCGCGATTTGCTGGAGGCAATTTTTGCAATCGCACATGCGCACGGCACAACCAAGCTGGTCGCGCAGATGACGCCGGACCAGACCGGATCAGTCAATTTGTTCGAATCGCTCGGTTTCAGGGGCGAAGCCATGCTGCGCGACCATGTTTGCGACCGTTCCGGGCAATTTCATGACTTGGTGATACTCAGTTTACGCTTGGGCGCGATCGCCGCGAGTCACCAAGCGTTCGGTTGGAACGAATGAACAATAGAAGAAGCGGGGCATTGATCCCCGGACGTCAGGAGACACGATAATGGCTACCCAGTTTCACCCATCGGCAAATGCAAGCCCGCCCTCGCTGCTGCTAGCGCTCACCGAGCTGCCGCGCGCGATATCAGAACTTGTATCACTCGCCCCCGCAGCCCCGTTGCTTGCAATGGCCAAGCGCGGCGACGGCCACCCGGTAATGGTGCTGCCCGGATTTGTGACAAGCGACATTTCGACAGCGTTGCTGCGCCGTTTTCTGACCGGCCTTGGCTATCATACGCATGCATGGGAACTTGGTCGCAACCTCGGGCCAAAAGCAATCGGGTGGGAGGGCGAAAAGCTGATCGCGCGGTTGGACGAAATTCACCAGCAAACTGGCAAGCGCGTCAGCCTGATCGGCTGGAGCCTGGGTGGCGTGATGGCACGGCAATTGTCGCGGCGGCTGCCCGATGCGGTCCGGCAGGTAATCTCGCTCGGCTCGCCCTTTGCCGGCACGCCCAAGGCGACCAATGTCTGGCGCGCCTATGAAATGCTGACCGGCCAGAAGATCGACGATGATGATACGCGGCACCAGTTGCGCGAAAGCGCAACGCCCCCGCCAGTGCCATCAACCGCCATCTATACCAAGGAAGACGGTGTGGTTGCATGGCAGAACTGCGTCGAACCCAAGGGCGCAGAGACGGATAACATCGAAGTCCATGGCAGCCATTGCGGCCTGGGCGTCAACCCCGCCGTCCTCTACGCGGTTGCTGATCGGCTGGCGCAGAATGAGGGCGATTGGCACCCGTTCGAACGCAAAAGCGGGCTGCGGCCGTTGGTATACCCGTTTGCGGGGCATGCCTGAGGGGCTGAATATGGGCTGGGGTGCCAGCACCCAGCCTTAACCCACAGCATCTCCGCCACCGCGCCAGCGATCTGCCGCGTCAGCATCGCCCGCGCGCGGCTCCACCCAAAGCGCAGCGTCGCCGCGTTCTTCGCGCTTCCAAAATGGTGCGTCGGTTTTCAGCCGATCGATCAAGAACGCGCAGGCATCAAGCGCTGCCGCCCGGTGAGCCGCAGCCGTGCCGACGAACACCACCCGGTCCCCCGGCACCATTTGCCCCACCCGGTGGACGATATGCGCCGCCAGCAAGCCCCAGCGCGCAGCGGCCTGCACCGCCAGATCGTTGAGTGCGGCCTCCGTCGCGCCGGGATAATGCTCCAGTTCCAGCATCGTCACCCCGTCATCACCGCGCACCAGCCCAGTAAAACTCGCCACGCCGCCCGCGCCCGGCACTTCAAGCAATGCCAGTTCAGCGGCGATATCAATCGGCCCGGTCTGCACGCGCGCGCCGACCTTTAACAGCTGGCTCATCCGCCCGTCACCGGCGGAAAAATCGCAATCTCGCGCGCGCCCGCAATCGGCGCATCCAGCGGCACGAAACCTTGGTCAATCGCCGCGCGTAACCTGCCGCGATCGGCAAAGGCGCTGGCATGGCCGTCGCTTGTCGTCGCCAGCCAATCGATCAGGCCTGCAACGTCTGCCACCCCGGCAGGCGGCGTAACGCGTTCGTGGCCGACGCCAATCTGTTCGCGTACCCAGGCGAAATACAGCATCTCAATCGCCACAGCGGTCAATCCATGTGCTTCAGGCCGACGCGCAGATAATCCCAGCCCGTCACCGCCGTCAGCACCGCTGCCAGCCACAATGCCGCCAGGCTGACGGGCTTGACCCACAGCTCAGTCGGAATGGCACCGGCCAAAATCAGCCCGCCAAAGGCCACAAGCTGCAACGTCGTTTTCCACTTGGCGAGTTTTGATACCGGCACAGAAACGCGCAATTGCGCCAGAAACTCGCGCAGGCCCGACACGGCAATTTCGCGCAGCAAAATCACCAGCGCCGCCACTTTGTGCAGGCCGTTGATATCGCCGGTGCCGACCAGCAGCAGGATGACCGCCGCGATCATGATCTTGTCCGCAATCGGATCAAGGAACACGCCCAGCTTTGAAACCGTCCCCTGCGCGCGCGCCAGATAGCCGTCGAAATAATCGGTAATGCCCATCAGGCAGTACAGCCCAAACGCAATGGCATACCCCGCCTGCCAATCCGGCCACCATAAAAAGGCGGCCAGCAACGGCACAGCCAGGATGCGTGACAGGGTGAGCAGGTTGGGTAACGTAAGCATTGTCCGCTGCTCTAGCCCTCTGCGCCGCCAGCGCAAACCCCCCGCACCGCCACCGCGCGCCCTGCCCGCCCACAGCCGTTGCGATTATCCGATTGCCGGTTTCGCCACGGGTCGGCTATGGGCGTGCCCTAGTGTTGCCATTTTTAGGTTCGGTTGCTCCATGTTGAATGCGCTCGGGCTCCTTAAGGAGCGCCGTTTCCTGCCACTCTTCGTCACGCAGTTCCTTGGCGCGTTCAACGACAATCTGTTCAAGACGTCGATGGTGCTGTTCGCCACCTACCAGATTTATAACGACCCGACCGTCGAACAGAATTTCAACGCGCTGGCCACCGCGATTGGTATTTTGCCGTTTTTCCTGCTGTCTGCGCTTGCCGGACAATTGGCCGATACGCATGACAAGGCCCGGATCATCCGCATTGTGAAGACCGCCGAAATCCTGATCATGGTGGTGGGTTCGGCTGGTCTGCTGCTCGCGCATGGCGGGTTTACGATGCCCGGGCTGGTGCTGATGCTGGTTGCCGTGCTTGGTCTGGGCATCCATTCGGCATTTTTCGGCCCGATCAAATACGCTATTCTGCCGCAGCATTTGCATGAGGATGAAGTGCTGGGCGGCACCGGCCTGGTCGAAGCGGCAACCTATCTCGCCATCCTGTCGGGCACGATTGTTGCCGGGCTGCTGGCGCCCTTCCCCGCCGAAATGATCGTGGTTACCGTAATTGCTGTTGCATTGATCGGCTGGGTGACCGCGCTGTTCGTGCCGGCAGCGCTGCGGCAGGGGCCCGAACTGGCGGTGAATTTCAACCCCTTCACCTCATCATGGCGCGTGATCAGCGCGACGATGCATATCCCGCGCCTGTTCCTGACGATTTGCGCGATCAGCTTTTTCTGGTCGATGGGTGCCGTGCTGATCATCATCTTCCCGCCGCTGGTGAAGAATGTGCTGACCGCCGACGAAGCGGTTTCCACCTTTGTCATCGCGCTGTTTTCCATCGGTGTCGCGATTGGATCGGTCGCCATCAACGCGCTGCTGAAGGGGCACACATCGGCGCGCTATGCACCGGGATCCGTGCTGGCGATGGGCGTGTTCATCGTCATCTTCTCGCTGCTGTGCCGCGCCTGGCCCGCCGCGCCTGCGGGCACGCTGTATGATCTGATGACCTTTATCGAAATGCCGCGCGGCATCATGATCGTGGTCGCGCTGATTGCGATTGCGGTTACCGGCGGTATGTTCGTGGTGCCGCTATACGCCTTCCTCACCACCACAGTGACCAAAGACCAAACCGCGCGCACCGTCGCTGCCAACAATGTCGTCAATGCCGGCGCAATGGTGATCGGTGCAGTGGGCGTACAGGGTCTGGCGCTGGCGGGCGTTGGCCCGGGCGAGATGCTGTTCGTGGTGGCGGCGATGTGCCCGGTATCGGCCTGGCTGGGCCACAAGCTCCATCTCGCCTGCGACGAGCCCCTGCCTGCGAAATAGCGCCTGCCAGATAGCGCTCGTCCGTTGGCGGGCTTAGCCGACGATCAGAAAATCAGCGTATAGATGCACACGAAAAACGCGGTGAAGCTCAGCGCGAACAGCTTCAGTTCGTCCTGGCCGCGCATCGGCACCATGGTCGACCCCGCCAGCGGCGCTGCTGACGGTGCCAGCGGTCGCCGCATGCGGCGCGCCACTGCTACCTGACGGCGAATGGGGTGCCCAGCCAGTGAGGCGGGGGCAAGCGCGGCGGATGATTGGCTGTTCATGCAACGCAGTTAACAATTTGTTTACGAAATATGCCAGCATTCAAGATGGTTAAGCGATGTTCAGCATTGGGACAAAGGGTCTGGCACCGCGACGGCCTTGTGACGAATTATTTCCTGCCGCCAATGCGCGCGGCGATTCGTTGACAACGGCGCGGTGCCGCTTAGTTCGGCGGCTAGAACAACAGGCCACATGCTATGACATCGCCGACTATTTTGCTGGTAGAAGATGATCCTGCGCTCCGCATGCTCACCACGCGCGCATTGCAGGAAAATGGGTATACCGTCCGTCCAGCAGCCGCTGCACCAGAAATGTGGCTGGCGCTTGAAAAGGGGCCTGTTGATCTGGTGCTGCTCGATATCATGCTCCCCGGCACCAATGGGCTTGATCTGTGCCGGTCGCTGCGCAACCAAAGCGATGTGCCGATCATCTTTATCAGCGCACGCGCCAGCGAAACCGACCGGGTTGTGGGTCTGGAGCTGGGTGCCGACGATTATTTGGCCAAACCATTTGGCACGCGTGAGCTGGTTGCCCGCGTCCGCGCCGTTTTGCGGCGGCCCGCGCTTGACCGGTTGGGCAGCGAGCCAGAGGCAAAGACGATCGTGTTTGATGGCTGGACGGTAAACCTGCCGCGACGCGAATTGCTGTCCCCCAGCGGCGCGAGCATTGAGCTGACCGGGGCGGAGTTTGATTTGTTGATCGCGCTGCTTGATCACGCGCAGCGCGTTATTGCCCGTGAACGGCTGATCGAGCTGTCGCGCACCCGGCTGGGCGACAGTTCTGATCGCAGCATCGATGTGCTGATCAGCCGCCTGCGTCGCAAATTATCCAGCGCAGGCCGGGATGCCCCGATCATCACCGTGCGCGGTATCGGCTATATGCTCAACGTGCCGGCGGAGCGCCATTGACCAACCTCGCCCGCCCGTCGCTGGGGCTGCTCGGCCGAATTGTTGCCATCCTGCTGCTGACGGTGATTATCGAGTTCGGCGTCAGCACGATGCTGTACGAACGTGCCAGCCAATTTTCTGTGCGCGATGATGAGGCGCGCCGCCTTGCCGAGCATCTGGCGATCAGCCAGCGCCTGATATCGGAACGCCCCGCCGAACAGCGCAAGGCAATGGCCGCTGAACTGACGACCGATCGGTATCTGGTGCGGTGGGAGGCCAGCCTGCGCGTGCCACCCCCGATTGCCGCCGAGCTAAACGGCATGCGGCAACAAATACAGGCGTGGGAACCGGTGCTGGGCAGTGCTGATCTGCGCTTGCAGCTTACCTCGCCGGGCCGCAAATCAATCGTGTCGGGCGCATTGCGGCTGGCCGATAATAGCTGGCTGGTCTTTCGCACTCGCGCGCCGATTGTCGGGCTGAACCTGTCGACAGACCGTATCCTGCTGGCGTTAACCCCGGCAATTGCGCTGGTCGTGATGGGGGGCTTGTTGATGCAGCGCACGCTGCAACCATTGCGCCGTCTGGCGACTGCCGCTGAGAAAATGGGCAGCGGCGGCGCCGCGCCGGTGGAAGAGGCAGGGCCGGCTGATGTGGTCCGCGTGGTGCGTGCGTTTAATTCGATGCAGGAGCGCATTCACCGGCTGATCAATGATCGTACCCAGGGGCTGTTCGCCGTGGGGCATGATCTGCGCACGCCGCTCTCGCGGTTAAAGTTACGGGCCGATTCGATCGGCGACCCGCAGTTGCGCCGTGCCATTCGCGGGGACATTATTGAAATGGACGCAATGGTCGGCTCGCTGCTTGCCTATCTGGGCGGTGACGATGATCCTGAAACCCCCGCCCAGATCGACCTTGCCGTTACCTGCGCAACGATTGCCGACGATGCCGCTGATCGTGGTGCAACCGTTACCTATGCCGGGCCGGATCATCTGGAGATGACGCTGCGCCGATCCGCGATAAAGCGCGCCATCACTAATCTGGTCGATAACAGCCTGCAACATGGCACACGGGCAATGCTGTCGATCACGCACGAGGGTGATTGGGTGTGCCTGAACGTCGATGATGACGGGCCCGGTATCCCGCCCGACAAGCTAGATCTGGTGATCGAACCCTTTGTCCGGCTCGACCCTGCCCGCCAGCGCGATACCAAGGGTTTTGGGCTTGGCCTGGCAATTGTGGCCCGCACTGTGGCGCGCGAAGATGGCCAGTTGACGCTTTCCAACCGCGCCGAAGGGGGCCTTCGCGCGCAGATCAAACTGGCTTTTCGGTAACCGGCCCCGCAAGACATCAAAAATTACATTATTCATAAATTACTGTAACTTATCGTCGCTATTATTGCGTGTGTGGAGGCGGTGGCATCCTTCACCAAGGACGATTTGCCGAATTCACCCGCCCGCGCCCCTGATCTTCGCATGTCAGGGCAGGCCGGAATATCCCCGGCTGGCAGGCCGACCCCAAACCTTCCTGCCAGAACACCCGGACGGGCCGACGCCCCCCATGCGTCGGCCCGGATATTCTGCGGTGCACTGCCCTCGCCGAACCCGCGCCAAACCTGCGTGTCAGGCGCTCACGGCCAAAGTCTTCAGCAGCACGGCGGGATCGGCCAGCAGCCCCAGATCGGGGGAGACCCCGCCCACCACCAGCGCGCGCCCGGCGACATAATCCTTGACCATGTTCACGCAGTCGAGCGCGATCACCCGGCCCTCGCGCAGATACACCAGCGAAAAACTGCGGGTCGCCGGGTCGCCGCGCATCACGATGTGATCATAGCCAGTCGACAGCCCAACCGTCTGCAACTTCAGATCATATTGGTTTGACCAGAACCACGGCACGGCATGATATTCATCTGTGCCGCCCATAATCGCCTTGGCCGCAACCGTCGCCTGATCATTGGCGTTCTGCACCGATTCAAGCCTGATCGTCGCCCCGCCTGCATAGCGATTGTCGTGGGCGGCGCAGTCACCAATCGCAAAAATATCGGCCAGGCTGGTGCGGCATTGCCCGTCCACCTCCACCCCGTTGCCCGCGCGAGCACCGGCGGCGATCAACGGTGCGATGGCGGGAATGATGCCGATCCCCACCACCACCAGATCACACGGCACCACATCGCCATCGCCCAGCCGCACGCCTGTCGCCACGCCCGATTCCGCCTCAATCGCCACCACGGTTGCGCCCAGCCGGATATCAACGCCGTGGGCGCGGTGTTCGCCTTCAAAAAAGCGCGACAAGGGCTCGCCCGCGACGCGCGCCAGCACCCGATCAAACGCCTCGATCACGGTCACCTGCTTGCCGAGTTTCGACAGCACCGCAGCCGCCTCCAGCCCGATATAACCGCCACCGACAACGGCGACGCGGGTAACCTTCGACAGTTCGGCGACCTTGCGATCAACATCGGCGCGGGTGCGGACATAATGAACGCCGCGCGCATCGGCACCGGGGCAGATCAGCTTTCGCGGCGCTCCGCCCCCGGCCCAGATCAGCTTGCCATAGCCAATTGTCGCGCCATCATCTGTTTCAACCAGGTGTTTATCGGGCAGCACCGCCGTCACCCGTGTGCCAAGCCGAAATGTGATTGAGCGCTCTGCCCAAAACGCAGCGGGGCGGATCATCAGCCGCTCAAAAGGCTTTTCGCCGGACAGATAATCCTTCGACAGCGGCGGGCGTTCATAGGGCAGCTCGGGTTCATCACCGATCACCATAATCGATCCGGCAAAGCCTTGTTGCCGCAGCACAATCGCCGCCTGCGCGCCGCCATGCCCGGCCCCGACAATCACCACATCCGCCTGGTCCACGCCCGCACCTCCCCAATCACCGCCCCCCTATCGTTGCTCAGGGGTAGCATCGCAAGCTGCGCCAGCGCGCCGGGACCAATCAACTGGCGGGTACAATCCCTGCAAAGGCCCAGCCAAGCCGTTCATCGGCATGGAACGGCACCAGAATGCCCGCATCGCCGACATTGACGGTTGCTGGCACCACCGCTGCGCTGCGTTCCAGCACAATCCGGTGTTCGTTCAGCGCCAACCCATAAAATTGCGGCCCGAATTCGGAAGCAAATCCCTCCAGCCGGTCTAGCGCCCCTTCTTCTTCAAAAGTGGCGGCATAGCTTTCGATGGCGAAAGGTGCGTTGAAAATGCCCGCACAGCCGCACGCCGCTTCCTTGGCGGCGATCACGTGCGGGGCCGAATCAGTCCCCAGAAAGAATTTCGGGGATCCCGATGTGGCGGCACGGCGCAGCGCCAGCCGGTGCCGCTCGCGCTTGGCGACGGGCAGGCAATAAAAATGCGGGCGGATGCCGCCTTCAAACATCGCGTTACGATTGATGCGCAGGTGATGCGGGGTGATGGTCGCCGCAATCAACGGCCCGCTGCTCGCCACAAAATCAACGGCGTCCTGGGTGGTGATATGTTCGAAAACAGTCCTCAAGCCCGGAAAATCGGCCTGGATTCGCGCATAAATCCGCTCGATGAACACCGCCTCGCGATCAAAAATGTCGATGGCTGGATCGGTAACCTCACCGTGCAAAAGCAGCGGCATGCCGATCCGTTCCATCCGCGCAAGCACCGCGCTGATCGCGCCGACATCAGACACGCCGTGGGCTGAATTGGTGGTCGCATGTGCCGGGTATAGTTTGCAGGCGGTGAAAACCTGTTCGGCAAACCCGCGCTCAATTTCGTCCGCGTCGCTGTGATCGGTCAGGTAACAGGTCATCAGCGGGGTGAAACCCAGTGCCGGATCAACCGCGGCGATAATGCGCGCCCGGTAAGCGGCGGCAGCAGCAACGGTGGTTACCGGGGGGGCCAGATTTGGCATCACGATGGCACGGGCAAATTGGCGGGCCGTGTGCGTGGCCACGCCGCGCAGCATTGCATCATCGCGTAAATGGACGTGCCAGTCGTCAGGCCGGCGGATGACAAGACGGTCAGGTGCAGCCCCCTGCGGGGCGGCATGATCGGGCAAAGAGGTCGCGGAGTTCATCGTCACCGGGTTTAGCCGAGCGCCGTGCATTGTCCACTGCGCGCACCATCGGCGCCGACCATCAGCCCGTCAAAAACGGGGTAATCCCGCAGGTGCCCCAACACCTGCGGGATCAACACATCAGAAAGCTGCTGAAACCGAGAACACAACCTGCCCGCCGGCAATCGTGCCGCCGTCCTTGGTCGAGCTGAAATTCGGCAGCAGATAGGCGGATTCGGCCAGCCCGATATCGGTATCGGTATATGCCACACCCAGCACAAGCGGACCAACGGCGGCATCAACGCCAAACAGCCAATCGATATATTCGCCGGTTGGCGTCACACTGGTGCCGTTCGGGCCAAGGCCCGGGTTGCCGTTGGAATAGCCGATATGCGCCTTGGCGGTCAGCGGCGTCTTGGGAATGCCAACATTGGCATCGCCCCAAACATACAGATTGTCGTCGGTCTGGCCCCGGCTGAACGGCGTGTTCGAAAAGTTGCCGAGTGCGCGCTGCTTGGGCGCATAGGCTACGCCGCCGAGCACGTTTACCGGGCCAAGCGTGCCGCTAACCTTCACATAAGGCTCGACGAAATCGGTCAAATCAGCACCGCCTGGATACATGTACCAGGTTGCGCCAACGTCAACCGTTACCGGGCCGACGGCGCGCTTATAGCCGCCAAAAATATCCAGCTCCAGATTAGAGCCGCCGAATGCGCCCCAGCCAGCCAGGTTGGATGCCCAGGTGCCAGCGTAAAAGCCGCTTTCGTGGGTAACCGTGAAGCCGCCCTGCAGCGCGCCCTCTTCATCCGATTGCGATACGCCGCGGAACCGATAGTCCGATACCAACGCGACGCTGGCCGAAACCGTCAGGGCCTTTGGTGGATCAGCGTCCTCTGCAGCGGCAGGCTGTGCTATAAAAACGAGCGCGGCCGCAGCCGCGAAAAGCGATTTCTTCATGGGATCTCCTGTCACCAACAATGAGTTCCCGCCTGCGCCCGAACCGTCGCCACTCTCTGCCAAACTACAGGGTGCGATCGCTTCACCCACCCGAAGGTGGAGCCCTAACTTGACGACAATTTTTCGATTTGCAACAGAATGTTTCGGTCTTGCGACGCGGGGCGATTGTGCAAGAATGGCGCAATACCGCCAAAAATGCCTTGCGCTGCTTACGAATATTGACTGGCTGTTGCTGCACTGCAACACAAAACAGGCAGATTGCCCCGCAAATTTTGCACCGTCCGCCAGCGCTGCAAAAGCATGGCTGATCGCCAATTCCGGGCTTTGGGAGCGCGGCGAAGCAATGGCGATTCGGGCGTCACGCGCGCGTCGCGGTCGCCTGCTCGGTCAGCCTGGTCAGATCAGTCACCACTATCCTGCGATATCCAAGTGTGATCACCCCTGATTGCGCCAACCGGCCCAGAATTTGCCCCATAGTAACGCGCGACACACCAACCAGGTTGGCCAACGCCTCCTGCGTGGTGTGCAGTTCCGGCCCGGATCGCCTGACCATGCCGGCCAGCGCCCGAGCGACGCGCGCTTCGGCGGACAGCGAGCGATCACCCTCGATCCGGTCCAGCGCAGTGCGGAGCTGATTGCCGAGCGATTTCAACAGCCAGCGGCCGAAATCGGGCTGTTGCTGAAACAGCCGGTCGATCAAGGCCGCGTCGATCCGTATCAGTGCCGCGTCTGTTTCGGCCAGCACATCAACCTGACGGGGCATGCCCGTGAAATAGGCCAATTCACCAAACAAATCCCCCGGGCCAACAACCGCATAGACCGTGACGGTGCCATCGGGGCCAAATCGGCAGATCGACACGGCACCCGTTTCGACCAGCCAGAACCCATCAGCCGCGTCCCCCTGATGCTGAATAATGGCACCAGCGGCAAAACGGCATCGCCGCCCCTCGCGGATCAGCAGCGCGGCCATGCCGCCATCGGCGCGGGTGGGGGCAATTTCTGCCAATTGATAGGTTCTTTGCATTCTTGCTCGGTTTGTCGCGCTATTCCCGGATTCGCAAGCGGCCAGTGGACCAATCAAGCCGCACCAGGATGGGAGAATGGCGATGCCAATCGCAACATGGGTAGTGATTGCGATTTATCTGGCGTTTGGCCTGATCGAATTTCTGCGTTCCGACCTATTTTCAAAGCAGGAGCAATGCCGCAATGACGGCATCGTCGAAGTCATCTCGACGACCCTGCTGCTGATGGTCACCCAGCCGCTGATCCTTGCGGGCGTCAACTGGCTGGGTTTACAATATTTCCCCCAATATCAGGGCGCGCTGAGCGGCATAAGCATCTTCCTCGCCCTCCCGCTGTTCCTCGTTTTTGAAGACATGGTACAATATTGGTGGCACCGCGCCTCGCATAGCGTGTCATTTCTCTACAACCTTCACCGCGCGCATCACAACGCCCGCTATATGAGCGTGCGCTTGGTATATCGAAACAACATCATCTATTATGCCTTGATGCCGAGCATCTGGTTTGCGGCGATATTGGTCTATCTGGGGCTGGGGTGGTTTTACGCCGGGTATCTGATCATCAAATTGCTGGTGATCATCGGCGCGCATAGCGATGTGAAATGGGACGAGCCCCTGTACAATATCCC
>JBBSCC010000052.1:0-15919 GCA_038250735.1 Sphingomonadales bacterium
ATCGTATCGACATCGACGCGGAAAATCTGGCCGCGATCCTTGATGTTGATCAGCTTTTCAAAACGATTGGCTGAAAGCTGGTCGTTGCCGTCGTGCATGTCAGCAGCGGTATCGGGTGCAAGTTCGGCGAGCACTTCCTTCAGGCGATCAACTTCTTCCACGCCGCGTTTTTCGGCAAGCCGCTGACGAACGCGGTCGAGCGTATCGGCCAGCCGCCCTTCCTCCACCGGCTTCATCAGATAATCCATCGCCTGGGCTTCAAACGCACGGATGGCGTGATCGGAATAGGCGGTGACGAACACGAACAAAGGCGGCTCCACCTCCATCAGCCCCTGCACGACCGAAAAACCGTCAAAACCGGGCATCTGAATGTCGAGAAACACCAGATCGGGCTTATGCGTCTTGATGCTGCGGATCGCCTCTCGGCCATTTACGCAGGTATCGATGATTTCCACATCAGCATGCGGTTCAAGCCGTAATTGCATGCCCTGAATGGCGAGCGGTTCATCATCGACCAGGATCGTTCGAATTTTCATGCGGCCTCTTTCGTCGGTTCCTCGAGCTGGAACGGAATATCGATCTCTACCCCAAAGCCGCCCCCCGGGTTTGATCGCGTCTCGAATCGGTGGTCGGGCCCAAAAGCCTGCGCCAGCCTGTCCCTGATATTGGCAAGCCCGACCCCGGTTGAAAGGCTTGGCCGGGATTTAGTTTCAATCAACCCCGGTCCGCTGTCGGATACGGTGATCTGCACCCGCTCACCGTTCAACCGAGCGACGACGTTGATCTCCGCGCCATTTTCCTGCGGGGTGACGGCATATTTGATGGCATTTTCCACCAGCGGCTGCAGCAGCAGCGAGGGCAATCGCGCCTTTGCCACGCGTGGATCGATGGAGAAGCTGGGGCGCAGCCGGTCCTCAAACCGCATCTTCTCAATCTCCAGATAGAGTTTCAGCGTCTCCACTTCCTGCGCGATTGTCACGTTCGCGGTTGGCTCATTGGCCAGCGTGTACCGCAGAAAGGAGGACAGGCGGCTGAGCATCGCATTGGCGCGGTCGGTCTGTTTCAGCAGCACGAGCGTGGAAATGGAATTGAGCGTGTTGAACAGGAAATGCGGATTGAGCTGATAGCGAAGCATCGCCAGTTGCGCAGTTGATGCCTGATTGCCCAGTTTTTCAAGCTGATCGATCTGTTCTTCGACGATCAGGTAGAAATTGATCCCGAAATACAGCGCTGACCACCCGGCCAATACCACAAAGTTCAGGAAGACCGTGCCCAGCACCAGATTCAGGTTGATGCCCGGATTATCGAGTTTGATGAACGAAAATGAAAAGGCATCGAGCACGGCATAGAGCGCGGTCGCGGTGACCAGCGTGAAAATCGTGAGCAATACCAGGCTGATCCGGGGCAGGGTGCGGTAATAGCCGTACAGCGTGGAGAGCAGCAGCGTGATGCAATAGCCGATGATCGATTCGATGACGATGGCGACCAGCGCCGCGATCGACAGGCCGTTATTGACGCTGGAAACGCTGCGCAGCACCAGATAACCGCTCCACCCGGCGGCCTGCAACATCCAGAAAGCGCGGTTTTTTTCTTCGAAGAACGGGCGGGAGAAGATGCCGGGCTTTGGCCCGGCCGTAGCTCCAGCCCCAGTCACCGAGCGTGGCCCGCCTTGCAGCCCGGATTGGGACTCAGGCAGCGATAGCTCGGTCATTGGCGCATCAGGGGCAAGGGCAGGATCATCGCTTCCTTATAGCTGCTGACAAACCGCCGGGAAGGGGGCTATGTTGCATGCCGGGACAGGAGACAGATAATGGCCGACGGCAACGATAACCCCGGCAGCGACCGGGCGGGCTTTACCGCGATGACGCAAGGGACGCAGGAAGACTGGCTGACAATCGCCACGCACTTTCGCGAATTTTCGCACGGCCTGCCAGCGCGGGTGCTGACGCATCTGAAACTGTTGGACGGCGATTATGGCGGCTTTCCGGTCGACCGGCTGGAACATTCGCTGCAAACCGCCACGCGCGCGCACCGCGACGGGCGGGATGAGGCATATGTGGTAACCGCGCTGCTCCACGATATTGGCGATACGCTGGGATCGTATAATCACCCGGAGATTGCAGCGGCGATGCTGCGCCCATTCGTGTCAGAGGAATTGCACTGGATCGCCAATAATCACGGCGTGTTCCAGGGATATTATTATTTCCACTATCTCGGCATGGACCGCGACCTGCGCGAAAATTATCGCGGCCATCCGCATTTTGAGGCGTGTGCCGAATTTTGCGAGAAATATGATCAATCGGCGTTCGATCCGAATTATGAGAGTGCGCCGCTCAGCTTTTTCGAACCCATGGTCGCCCGCGTGATGGCCCGGCCCATCAACAGTATCTACGCCAAGGTCGCCGAACCGGCCTGAGCCCGGGCCGCAGACGGATACGAAAAAGGCCCCGCCGATCTGATCGGCGGGGCCTTTTTGCATGGGCGGTTTTCGGATCAGCCCGGCCCCAACAACAAACCGCCGCCCCCTTTCGGGGACGGCGGCGTGTGTTTGGTTACAGCTAGGCGCCTTAGAAGCCGACGTTTAGCGTCATGATGAACGTGCGTGGCGTGCCAATCTGGGCGAAAGGAACGCTGAACTGGGTGGTTGAGCCACCGTTAAAGCCGCCAGTGAAGTACTGGTTGGCAATGTTCTGCACGTTGAACTGAAAGTAGGTCTTGTCGTTCAGGCCAGCCCAACCCATTGGCAAACGGGCATCAAAGTCGATCAGCGTATAGCCTGGCGTGTTCGCGCCATAGGCTACGACTTCAAAGCCGCGCGTGCCGGTAAAGGTAGCCGGGGTGTTGGCAGCCGTTGGGCAGATCTGGTTCACCAGCGTCGCCGTGCACTGCAGCGCAGGCCGGTTCTGATCGTTCAGGAAGCGTGGGCCGGTACGCTTGATCTGGATGCCCAGTTCGAGCGGGCCGAGTTCGCCCTGGACACGACCGCCGACGGTGTAGACCGGGGCAGCCGATTCACGCTGACCAGCGGTTGCCGCAAAGATTGGCGCACCAGCAACCGTGCAGTTGTTGGTCGTGTTCGCCGTCGTCAGCACGGTTGGGCAACGGCCGATCTGAATGTCGGTCTTGATGTCCGAGTTCAAATACGAACCGAACACGTACAGCGTCAGCTCTGGGATCGGGCGGTAGGTGATGCTGCCGTCAAACCCGTACTTGTCGACCTTGCCCAGGTTACGGAAAATCGATTGCTGTGTGTCTGGATCAAACGCGTTCGCAATCCGGTTGGTAAAGCGCGAGAAATATGGCCCAACCTGAACCTGCAGCTTGCTCGAAGCATAACGGAGACCCAGATCGAAGTTATCGGTCGTTTCTGGATCAGGCTGGCCTGATGGTGAGCTCTGCGGGAAGTAGAAGCTGTTATACAGATTGTCCGTGCCCGGAACCTGCAATCCTCGCGAATAGTTGCCGAATACCGACCAGCCCGTTGCAGGCTTCACGACGAAGCCAACATTTGGCAGCACGCGGCTGTAATTGAACGTGCGTGATTGCGGCGCTGCAAAGCCCGTCACCACATTGGTGGTGGCGTTGAACGTGTACGGATTTGCCGCAGCAAAGTTTGCCGTCTGCGTGGTGCATGAAATACTGCCGGCAGCGTTTGTGGTGAAGCAACGCTGATCCAGATCGCGCTGGAAGAATGGCGCGCGAACGCCCAGCGTGACCGACACCAGATCATCGAAGAACTTGCCGCGATATTCGCCCGATACCTGGTGAAGCGTCGCGAAAGACAGACGATCACGACCCTCGAGCGGCGCGCCTGACGAGGTTAGGATCGGATTGTTCACGGGGAACACGTCATCTGGTTGGCCAACGCCGTTCACGAAGCCTGCTTCGCCCGTCTGACGGTGACGACCGCGGTCAAACGAATAGCTGACACGCAGCGTATTATCCGCGTTCACATCCCAGCGCAGCGATGCCAGCACGCCATACCGACGGGTCTGGGTCTGGCTGGGGCGCAGCAACGTAACCGTGTCGAGCAGATCGCCGTCGCCGTTTAGGTCGCGGCCCACGAAGTTCGTGCCGTTGCCTTGGCCGGTGCCGGTGTTGAGTGCAGTAGCGATGGTGCCGACATAGCCGGTGGTAACCGAACCAACAGGGCGTGCGCCCGCCAGCGTCCCGGTACCTTCTGTAACGGTCTGTGTGCCGCCGCCATTGGCCTTCACGTACTGATAGCTCGGATCGACCGTGAGGACCACGCCGTCAGCCAGGGTAAAGCGCGAGTTGATGCGGATGTTGCCGGTATTCGACGGGTTGAAACGCTCGTCGAATGTGGTGCCGCAGGTGTTCGCGGCATCCGCCAGACCGGGGCGTGCCACGGTCGTGGTGCAACGTGGTACTGAATATGGCAGTTCGCTGAAATCCGCCGGGAAACGGTTGTTGTTGCCAGTGCCGGCTGTGCGGACTGCCCCGGCGACCAGGCGAGGATTGGTGATGGAATTTGGTGCAGTGGTGGCCTGCGAAAACACGTTCGTGTCCTGGCGCAGCGGGGCCGAACCACCAAAGTTGTTGCGGTTCTTGTTATAATTGCCCGAGATCGAGATGAAATCGCCACCGCTGCCGATTGGCTGGTACAGCTTAAAGTTATACTGCTGCTTCCGGATTTTACCGAAATCGTTCAGGAACCAGTCGTTCTCGGTACGGCTGGCTGCCAGATACAGGCGCGTGCCGAACGAGGTGAAGGCGCCGGTGTTGATCTGGCCGAAGAAGCGGTAATAGTTAAAATCACCGACCGAGGAAAGGAAGCGAACGCCAGCCTTTTCAGTTGGTTTTGCTGTGCGGTAGTTGACGGTCGACCCCGATGCGGCAGCCGAGGGGCTGTCGACGTCGGTCGATCCATAGTTGACGTTTACATTTTCAATCAGCTCAGGGTCGAGCTGCTGGTTCGAGAAGATTGCATAGTTACCGGTGTCGTTGAGCGGAATACCGTCAAACGTGAGCGAAATGCGGCTTGAATCGAAGCCACGGATATTCAGCGTGCCGCCGGCCGAGCCGTAAGGATCGTTGTTCTGAAAGCTAACGCCTGGCAGCGAGTTGATCGTGCTCAGAATCGACTGACCCGGCGTCTGGCGGCTGATGAACTCCTGGTTCAACACACCCTTTGCCTTGGACGTGTCGGGCGTTTCGACGCCGGCAATGCCCTGTTCGGTCCGCGCCTTGACGACGATGTCGGCGTTGTCGAACTCTACCGAGCCGGTCGACTGCGCACTGGCAGCAGCGGGCATGACGAGCGCGACGGCTGCCGCACCAAGAAATAATTGGTAACGCATGGTTTTCCCCTTGAGGCGTTTTGAAACGTTTCTGAGTCGTTATTGATGGTGTTTTCACCACTCTCGACGGCCCATGCATGGGAATTATTTCTGTTCCGTGACAATGGCGGCGGGCCCGGCCAGACTCCTGTTGACGGGCATATTTCATTTATGGTGCGTTGCAAAAAGGCACCACCTAAATGGGGGCTATTTGGGGCCTATCTGGGGTCGGCAATGGCCCGCCATGCAGCCTCGTCAATTACCTCGATCCCCAGCTCTGCGGCCTTTTTCAGCTTTGATCCCGCACCGGGCCCGGCAACGACCAGATCGGTTTTGCTCGACACAGAACCGGAAACGCGCGCGCCCAGCGCCTCTGCCTGCGCCTTGGCTTCATCGCGGCTGATGGTTTCCAGATTGCCGGTGAACACGATTGTTTTGCCGCTGACCGGCGAATCGCGGGTGATGAGCACAACATCGGCGGGGGTAACCTGCGCAAGCAGATCGTCGATCACCTGCGCGTTGTGCGGTTCGGCAAAAAAGTCCGTCAGCGCCAGCGTTACCTCAGGGCCGACTTGCGGCGTTTCGGCAATCGCGGCGAGTTCCTTGCCCACGCGCGCGAGAAACTTGTCATTGCTCTCGGCCAATGCGGGGGTGAGCGTGGCGCGGTGCGCGGCCATCCGGCTGACCATGTCGGCAAAGCCCGCCCAGCTCGTCCAGCGCCGGGCGAGATCGCGCGCGGTGATTGCGCCGACATGGCGGATGCCCAGCGCGAACAGAAACCGGTCAAGCGGCGGCGCGCGCCGGTCATCAATCGCGGCGATCAGCTTGGCGGCCCACACGCGCCCGTCCTTCTTGCGCTCCAGCAACTGCGCTTCGGTAAGGCGAAAGATGTCGGCAGGGGCGTGGACCAGCCCGTCGCGGAAGAAGTCCTCGATCTGGGTTGTGCCCAGCCCGTCAATATCAAGTGCGACCCGACTGGCGAAATGCCGCAACCGTTCAACGCGCTGGGCGGGGCAGATCAGCCCGCCGGTGCAGCGGATATCAACCTCTCCCTCCTCACGCACCGCGATGGAGCCGCATTCGCGGCAATGATCGGGGAAGGGCCAGCTTCCCCGCGCCTCATCGCGCGACAGATTGTCGACGATCTGCGGAATAACGTCGCCTGCGCGCTGGATGATGATGCGATCGCCCGGCCATACATTCAGCCGCGCAATCTCATCGGCATTGTGCAGCGTGGCATTGGTGACGACGACGCCGCCAACGGTGACGGGCTCCAGCCGGGCGACGGGGGTCAGCTTGCCGGTGCGCCCGACCTGAATATCGATGGCGCGCAGCACTGTTTGGGCGCGCTCGGCGGGGAATTTATGCGCAATCGCCCAGCGCGGCGCGCGCGATACCGCGCCCAATCGCTCCTGCCAGTCGAGCCTGTCGACCTTATAGACGACGCCGTCGATATCGAACGGCAAGTCCGCGCGCGCGCCCTCAATCATCCGGTAGTGCGCCAGGGCGCCCGCCACGTCGCCCACGCGCACCAGCATCTCGCTGACCGGCAAGCCCCAGGCGGCGATGGCCTGCATCACACCAAGCTGCGTGTCGGCGGGCAGCGCGCTTACCTCGCCCCAGCCATGCGCGAGGAAGCGTAAGGGGCGGGTGGCGGTGACGGCGGCGTCCTTCTGGCGGAGCGATCCGGCGGCGGCATTGCGGGGGTTGGCGAATTGCCGCGCCTTGTCCGGATCGTCAGCCTCCGCCAGCAGCCTTGCGTTGAGCGCGGCGAAATCGGCCTTGGCCATGTACACCTCGCCGCGCACCTCGAACACATCGGGAGCTGTGCCGGTCAGCGTATCGGGAATATCGGCAATGGTGCGCACATTGGCGGTCACATCCTCGCCAATCGCGCCGTCCCCCCGGGTGAGCGCCTGCACCAGCCGCCCTTGTTCATAGCGCAGCGAACAGGACAGGCCGTCAATCTTGGGCTCTGCCGTCAGCGCCACGGTCTCGGCGGTGGAGAGCGTCAGGAAACGGCGGATGCGGGCATCGAAATCGGTGATGTCTGCATCGGCAAAGCCATTGTCCAGGCTCATCATCGGCTTGGCATGCGCGACTTTGGCGAGATGTGCGGCGGGGGCTGCCCCCACCTTCAGGCTGGGCGAATCGGCGCGGACAAGGTGCGGGAAAGCGGCCTCAATCGCGGTGTTCTGGCGTACCAGCGCGTCATAATCGGCATCGCTAATCTCTGGCGCGTCATCGGTGTGGTAGCGCGCATTGTTGTGCGCGATCTCAGCGGCGAGGCGCTCCAGCGCGGCGGCGGCATCGGAGTCGGTGGTGGGAAGCGGGGCCATGATGCTGGCTACCGGGGCGGTGGCTGGCGATCAAGCGGGGAGGCAATGGATACAGCGCAGCCCGCGCCCCTATGCCCCCCCCCTTACTTCGTCATTCCCGCGAAGGCGGGAATCCAGCTTCTTCTTCCCGGCGCCAGCGACAGAAGCTGGACCCCCGCCTGCGCGGGGGTGACGGGTGTTTTTTGTTTGGGGACGGGCATGTCTGGCCAGACGTTCAATCAGCTGAAAAGCGGAAACCAAATAAACGGACATGTAACGACGATTGCCACAGACGTGACCGCCAGCATTATTAACCGGCGAGCGCCGGGATCATTCATCGCTTCAAGCGCGGCAATTGCATTCGCGATCGCCAATCCCGCCGCCACGACGGCCCATATTCCGGTCCAAATCCTTACCCACATGGCGCCCACCAGCGGATCGTAACCCATTTGGAAAAACACCAAAAGACTAAGCGCCGCTAATGCTGCCAAGGGGAAGAAGGCCAGTGCAGAGATTACCGCCAACACCCCGAGAACGGGCATTGTTGCCACCAATAACAACGCCGACACGGTTGCCGCCAACGGCGAGCGTGATCCATCAGGCGATCCGGCCATCAAACCGCCTCCAGCAGCCTCGCCGCCTGCGCGCGTGCCTCGTCCGTCACCGTTGCGCCGCTGAGCATCCGGGCGATTTCTTCCCGGCGTTCGTCCTCGTCCAGTGCGCGCACGCCGGTGCGGGTGACGGTGCCGTCATGGCTTTTGGCGATCAGCAAATGGTGCCCCCCGCGTGCGGCGACTTGCGGGCTGTGCGTTACCACCAGCAATTGCGTCGATTCCGCCAGCCGCGCGAGCCGCTCGCCAATGGCGCTGGCCACGGCACCGCCCACGCCGCGATCAATCTCGTCAAAAATCATCGTCGCGGCGCTGCCTTGTTCGGCGAGGCTCACTTTCAGCGCGAGGATGAAGCGCGAAAGCTCGCCGCCGCTGGCGATTTTGATCAGCGGGGCGAAGGGCGCGCCGGGGTTGGTGGAGATTTCAAACTCCACCCGGTCCTTGCCCGCCGCGCCCCAGCTATCCTCGCCCAGCGGCGCAACCACGGTGCGGAACCGCGCGGCATCCAGCTTCAACGGCGCCAGTTCGCGCTTCACGGCATCGTCCAGCCGCAGCGCGGCTTTGCTGCGGGCGGCGGTCAGCGCGTCGGTATGGGTGTTATAATCGCGGCGCGCGTCCGCCAGCGCGCGTTCGAGCGCGGCCACACCAGCGCCGCCGCTGTCGATCCGTTCGAGCTTCTCGGTCAATTCCTGCGTCAGCGTCGCGAGGTCATCGGGCTGGACGCGGTGCTTGCGGGCAATGGCGCGCAGTTCAAACAGGCGGGTCTCGTCAGCCTCCAGCCGGGCGGGATCAAACGCGAGTGCAAAGGCGGCGGCGTCGATTTTCTCCTGCGCGGTCGTGCCGTCAGTGATGGCCTGGTCAAGCGCGGCCAGCGCCTCACCCAGCGCCGCATGATCGCCCGCAATCCGGTCAAGCACCCGCGCGGCCTGGCGCAATTTCGCCAGCCCCCCTTCAGACCCATCCAGCAGATCGGCCACCGCCTGCAAATCGCCCGCGATTTTTTCGCCGCGCTGCATGGCCTGGCGGCGGGTGGCGAGTTCTTCCTCTTCGCCCGGCTCGGCAGCAAGCGCCGTCAGTTCGCCCACCGCATGGTCCAGCCATTCGCGGTCGCGCGCGGCGGCATCCAGCTCGGCACGCGCGCTATCCAGTGCGGTTTGCGCAGCGTGCATGGCCCGGTGCGCGACGGCGACAGGGGCGGCATCGATCCGCCCGAATGCATCGAGCAAGGCGCGGTGGCCGCGCGGGTTCAGCAGCCCGCGATCATCATGCTGGCCGTGGATTTCTACCAGATGCCCGGCCAGGTCGCGCAGCAGCGCCGCCGATGCGGGCTGATCGTTGATGAAGGCGCGGCTGCCGCCGTCAGCCTTGACGATACGGCGGATCATCAGCGGCTCGCTGGGATCAAAATCAAGCCCGTTCAGTTCCAGCAACGCCGCCACCGGCGTGCCGAGCACTGGCGGATCAAAGCTGGCGGTGACCACGGCTTGCGCGGTACCCTGCCGCACCAGCCCGGTTTCGCCGCGCCCGCCCAGCGCGAGCCCCAGCGCATCAAGCAGAATCGATTTACCCGCGCCGGTTTCCCCGGTCAGCACGCCCAGCCCGTGCCCGAAATCAAGATCAAGCGCTTCGATAAGCACCACATCGCGGATGGAAAGCGCGTTCAGCATTATACAGTCAGCAGGCGGTGCGGGTGGCAAGCAGGGCAGCGGAGCGATTGCATGGGCGCGCCCTAATCAGGTTCCGGTCAGGCGCCGACCTTCACGGGCGATCGCGGCTTATATTCGCCCATCAGTTTATAGGCGCGCTGATACCAATCGGAGCCGGGATAGTTGGCACCGAGCACAGCGGCAGTTTTTTTCGCTTCCTCTGGCACGCCCAGCGCCAGATAGGTTTCGGTCAGCCGCATCAGTGCTTCGGGCACGTGCGTGGTCGTCTGGTAATCGTCGATCACATGGCGAAAGCGCATTGATGCCGCCAGCCAATCGCCGCGCCCTTCATAAAACCGCCCGACCTGCATTTCCTTGCCGGCCAGATGGTCGCGGACCAGATCGGTTTTCAGCCGCGCATCGGCGGCGAATTTTGTTTGCGGATAGCGGCGCTGCAATTCGCCCAGCGCATCAAGCGCCTGTTTGGTAATCCGCTGGTCGCGCGTGACATCCGAAATCTGTTCGTAATAGCCAAGCGCGATCAGATAATAGGCATAGGGCGCGTCGCGATTGCCGGGATGGACCGACAGGAAGCGCTGGGCTGATTCAATCGATTTGGCGTAATCAGCGTTCAGATAATAGGCGAATGCCCCCATCAGCTGCGCACGGCGCGCCCAGATGGAATAGGGGTGCTGGCGCTCAACCTCGTCAAACAAGGCGGCGGCTTCCTGATACCGGCTCTGGTCGAGCCGCCCCTTGGCCGCTGAATAGAGCGTGCCCACGTCGCGCGCGACATAGGGCAGATCGCCCTTGCCCTTGCTGCCGGCACAGCCTGCAATGGTGAGTGAACCCACGGTGATGAGCGCGAGCGTGGCGAAGGGGGACAGGATTTTACGCATGAATATTGCCATAGCCGAGCAAGCTAGCCGCGAACAATGTTTTTCGTAGGGCAGGGTTTTTCGCAGGGCAGGGTGTTTGCGCAGGGCAGGGTTTTTCGCGCAGCGGCGTTAACGTCTGGCGGGGTTTTTGCATCATGGCATCTGCCAGCACGTGGCGGAACGGCGGATCATGTAGCAGGGGCCGTGCGTTGCATTGGCATCAACCGCCGGAGTAACACCTTGCCATGACTGCCACTCTTCTTTCCACAAAGCGCGTCGAAAAGCCCTGGGGCCGCCATCAACTTTGGCCGGGCTTCGCCAATCCCGCGCCCGGCGATGATCCACTAGGCGAGATATGGTTCGAAGCGCCAGGCGATATACCCCCAGACCTGCTGATCAAATATCTGTTCACCAGCGAAAAACTGTCGGTTCAGGTCCACCCCGATGACGAGGCGGCGCGCGCAGCGGGCTTTGCACGCGGCAAGGATGAGGCTTGGGTTATCCTGGCAGCAGAGCCCGGCGCCACGATTGCGTTGGGCACATTGGCCCCGGTTGATCATGCCACGCTGAAGGCGGCGGCGCTGGATGGATCCATTGTTGATCTGCTCGACTGGAAACCGGTGCAGGCGGGCGATTATTTCTATTCGCCTGCGGGCACGGTCCATGCCATCGGCGCTGGCGTGACGCTGGTTGAAGTACAGCAGAATATCGACCTTACCTACCGCCTGTATGATTATGGCCGCCCGCGCGCGCTGCATCTGGAAGCTGGCATCGCGGTCTCAAACGCGGTGCCCTTTGTGGCACAGGCCGCGCCGGGAAAGGCAGCGGAGAACCGCACCATCCTGGCCGAGGGGCCAAAATTTGTGCTTGAGCGCTGGAGCGGCGGCGAGCGGACGGTGGCGCTGCCCGGTGGCATGCCCGGGTGGCTGGTTCCGCTGGCAGGTCACGGCATGGCGGACGATATTGCCTGGCAGGCCGGGCAATGCGTGATGCTGGCGGGCGAGGTACGGATAGCGGCTTCGCCCGGTAGCGATATCTTGTTTGCCTATCCCGGGGCTGACCGGATTTAGAGCATCGCGCGTTAATTCTGTATGACTTCCGTGATTGCGACCCCGGCTCAAGGCCGGGGTCGCAATGACGATTGAGATTTTACGCAGGCCGCTTTAGCGATGGCCCGCCCATCGCTGGATTCGCAGGGTCGGGCTGCGGCTTCGCTAAGGTCGGGCGGGTCGGGCGGGTCGGGGGATTGCCCCTGTGTTAACCCCATGTTCCGCCCGCCTTGCTATACCGCTGCCTGATATGCTGCGCGTGCTGACCCTTTCGACGCTGTTTCCTGATGCGACGCGCCCCAATTTCGGGGTGTTTGTTGAACGGCAGACATTGGGGCTTGCTGCGCACCGGGATGTGTCGTTGCGGCTGGTCGCGCCGATTGGCGTGCCGCCCTGGCCGCTGTCGCGCCACCCGCGTTATCGCGCCTTTGACGCGGTGCCATTGGCCGAGGATTGGAAAGGGCTGGATACGCGCCGACCGCGTTTTGCCGCGGTGCCGGGGATTGGCGGGCGATTGCATGTGGCGATGCTGGTGCGGGCGTTGCTGCCCGTGCTGACAGATATTCGCCGCGATTTTGCCTTTGATGTGATCGATGCCGAATTTTTCTTCCCCGATGGCCCTGCCGCCATCGCGCTGGGGCGGCATTTCAGCGTGCCGGTGTCAATCAAGGCGCGGGGCGCGGACATCCATCACTGGGGGCATGGGCCAACAGCGGCGCAGGTTGGCGCGGCGGGGCGTGCTGCCGATGGGCTGCTGGCGGTATCTGCGGCGATGCGCGATGACATGACCGCCATCGGTATCCCGCGTGATCGCATCAACGTGCACCGAACCGGGGTTGATCTGGACCGGTTTGCACCGGTTGACCGGTGCGCGGCCAAGGCGGCGATCGGCATTACCGGGCCGCTGATCGTGTCAGTAGGGGCGCTGATTGATCGCAAGGGCCATGCCACCGTCATCCGCGCGATGGCCGATTTGCCGGGCGCGAGCCTGTTGATCGCAGGAGAGGGCCCTTCGCGGCCTGCGCTGGTGGCCGATATCGCCCGGCTGGGGCTGGGCGATCGGGTGCGGCTGTTGGGGAGCACACCGCATGCCGAACTGCCCGGCTTGCTGGCGGCAGCAGATGTGATGGCGCTGGCATCGTCATCCGAAGGGCTGGCCAATGCCTGGGTGGAGGCGCTGGCGTGCGGAACGCCGATTGTGATTACAGCGGCGGGCGGGGCAGCGGAGGTGGTTACTGAGCCCAGTAATGGCCGGATTGCCGCGCGCGAGCCAGCCGCCTTTGCGCAGGCCATCGGCGCGCTGCTGGCCGATCCGCCCGCGCCAGCCGATGTGCGACGCGGGGCGGAAAGGTTCACCTGGGCCGCCAATACCGACGCGCTATACGCGCACTTGCACGCGCTGGTGGCGCGGCGGGGCTAACCGCTTACCGCGCGCCGGGGCGTTTCAGCCAGGTCTTGGACTGTGTGGCTGACAGCGTGACGAGGTTACCCATCACCACGGGCATGTCGATCAAGTGCAGGCCCCAATCGGCGAGTACTTGCCCGCCAACTGACACATCACCAACAATCGTGTCCGTCCGGGGATCACTCGGCACGGCGTTTACCGTCACGGCGAGATAGCGGAACTTGCCATTTGCAACGCATTCGGCCGACAGCAGCCCCGGCGCCTTCACAAACGGCGTTGTTACCGCGGCACCATCCGCCGTCCATGGGCCCTGCTTGCCGCTGGCGATCCCGGCACCGGCTGCGCCCAGATAGTTATCGGTGATCGCCTTGCCCCCGGCGAGCATGGCTGGGTTGGTGCAGGCAGCAACCATGCCCGGCTGCGCGACCACGCCAAAACGGCTGTTGGCAGGCGGCGGGGCATCAGCGCGGAAGGTGACATAGCTGACGATGCACGCCCATTGATCAGCGCGGCGGCACAACGGGATTGTTTTCAGGTCACCGCCAACATCTTTGCCTTCGGGCACCGCGACGTTGGTGCCGATCAGCATTGCCGAAATCAGCTGGCCTGCGACCGGGCGGCGATCAATTTCTTCCATCAGCAACTGTTTCAACACGCCAGCACCTTGGCTGTGCCCAATCAGCACCACGCCGCGTCCGCCATTGTCACGGCGCAGATACTCATACCAGGCCGCGCGCACATCGGCATAGGCAACGGCGCGGTCCGCCGGGACGGCCCGGCCCGCCATGATCGCCTGCAACGCGGTAAGCGTTACCTGACGGTACATCGGGGCAAATACCCGGCAATTTTTGGCAAAGCGTGCCGCCTGGAAAGCGGCAACCTGTTTTTCCTCAGGGCCTGCTTCAAGATCGCTGTTCGCCGTTTTGTCGAGCGAGACGGTGGGATAAACATAGAAGCAATCGAATTTGGGCGCGGCGGCTGCGACAAAGGGTTCCGCGCTGCGCTTGCCGGTGGCGGCGATAACCGTGGCGCTTTGATCAGCAGCGCAAGCATCCGCGCGGCCGGGGCGGCATAGCCAGTCGCCGTCCTGCGTGTAATCGGGCGCGCGCGATACGGCAGGGGGAGCAGCGGCGGGATCGGTCTGCGCGGCGGCGGGCGCGACCCCGAACAGGATAGCGGCAATCACGGTGGACGCGGCGAACAGCTTCACAAATCTCTCCCCATTATTGTTGTGACGAAATGGTATCGCGCGCGGCGGAGCGCGTCGAGCCGTAATCTGTGCGGGTTTTAGCCCCGGTAATCGAGCGGGTAGAGTGCGGCGCTGATCCAGCGGCCTTCCTGGCGCAGCACGCTCCACGCGCGGGCAGCGGCGCGACTGTCCATGATATCAATGCCGATGCCGTGTGCGTCCAACGCGTTCACCAGCGCGCGCGGCGGGTGGATCAGCCCTGCGCCGGTGCCCAGGATGATGAATTCGGGGTGCGGATCGGGCGTGATCAGGCTTGCGATGTCATCCTGTGACAGCGCGGTGATGGCGGGTGGTGCCCATCCATGCGCGCTGGCGGGCGTCAGCAACAAGGCGGTGTAAACGTTGTCGTCGATCCGAAAGCCACCGCCCGAAAAGCCCTTGATAATCGGGCCGTCGGGGGCGGTTGTATGTTCCAGCCGCATCAGACGGGGTCTTTGGGGCCCACGCGTTCGGCGTTGGTGGCAATATTGGCCTTGGCCGGGCCCTTTTCGAGATTGGGATCTGCGCGCAGTCCCAGCGTGATCAGCAGCGACGACGACACATAGATCGACGAATAGGTGCCGACGAAGATGCCCAGGATCATGGCGGCAGTGAAACCGCGCAGCACATGCCCGCCGAACAACAGCAACGCCATCAACGCGAGCAGGATCGTCAGCGATGTCATCACCGTGCGTGGCAGGGTTTCGTTGACCGACAGATCGATAATCTCGCGCATATCCATCTTTCGATAGCGGCGCATATTTTCGCGAATACGGTCATCGATCACGATCTTGTCGTTGATCGAATAGCCGATAATCGTCAGCACCGCCGCCACGATGTTCAGGTCGAATTCGAACTGCGTAATGGCGAAAAAGCCCAGCGTCATCAACAGATCATGCACGATCGCGACGACGGTGGAGACGCCGAACTGCCATTCGAAACGGAAGATCGCGAACAGGCCGATGCCCAGCACCGCGAGCGCAACCGCGGCTGCACCCTTCCAGATTAGCTCATTCGATACCTTGCCGGATACCGCATCCTGCTTTGAGAAGCGGGCGGTAGGATAGTCCTTGTTAATCGCCGTCTGAACCTGCTTGACGACGGCATTGGTGGCGCCTTCATCCTGCGATTTCGGCGGCGGCAATCGAATGGCGACCGTCGTCTTGTCATCATAAAGCTGCAGCCGCACCTCGCCCAGCTCAAGCGCGTCGATCGAGCTGCGCAGCTTGTCGAGTGAGGGTTCGGCCTGGAATTTTTCCTCGATCATCAGCCCGCCGACAAAATCGACACCCAGGTTCAGCTTGAACACGAACACCGTGGCAAGCGCGATGATCGACAACAGCGTCGTCAGCCCGAACGCCCAATAACGCAGGCGCACAAAGCCGATATTGGTGTTGTCTGGAACAAGTTTCAGCAGGCGCATGTCTTTATCCGCCGATCAAATGTTGATTTCGCTGGGGCGATTTTTGCGCACCCAGAGCACG
>JBBSCC010000053.1:0-15584 GCA_038250735.1 Sphingomonadales bacterium
GCAATGCTCGCCAAGGCCGATGCGCAAATTCTGGTCGAACCAAGCTATGGCCCCGGCTGGCTGATCGAACCCGTTTATGGCGACCAGTATAATGGCCCATCGTCCAGCGAATTGCCGGCCGTCGCGGGTTACCCCAATTTGACCGTGCCGATGGGGCTGGTGCGCGGGCTGCCCGTGGGGCTGTCGTTCATCGGCACGGCGTATAGCGAGGGCAAGCTGCTGGGCGCGGGCTATGTGTACGAACAGGCGAGCAAAGCGCGCGTCGCGCCGCGCTATCTGCCCAGCGCTGATGTGGGGCCGGGGATGGATGGGGCGCGCTAAGGGGCATCTGCGCCCGGCGGAAGACGTGCGCCTATTTCTTATCAACCTCTAGCAACTCCACCCGAACGCGGGTGGCGCGCAGCGACAGGCGCACTTCAACCATGAACAGCACCAGGCCGCAGACGAGCAAAGCGGTCGCCAGGATGAAGATCACGGCGACGACAGGGCCGATTCGCAAATTGGTAAGTTCTGCCACGAACAACAGCGCGACCAGGACGCAGACCGCCACGGCACTGCTGACGCACAGGAACAGCGCGGCGTTGATTACCGACATTCGTTTATCAAGCTGGCGCAGTTCCCAGACGTGCCGGTCATGTTCCGCGCCGCTGCTGGCAGGGTGCAGGCGTTCCAGCGTGCGGGCGCGATCAATGACGCGGGCCAGGCGACCGGCGATTACGTTCAGCACCGCGCCAATCCCGGCGAGCAAAAAAACCGGGGCGACGGATAGCTGAATGGCCATCGCAATGGTGGAAACGGCGGGCGTAAACTGCATGGCACCACCAGAAAGCGAACCGGCGGCACGGTCAAGCGCCAACGGCTTGGTAACGATTATTGCTGTAAAATTGCCGCATGACAAAGCCGATGCTGCTCGCGGATTTCGCGCGGTTGCCGCCCAGCATGGTGGCCATCGCTGTCGATGGCCTGTCAGCGGCGATTGATCATGTTGCGGCGACAGCGCCGGAACGTCACAAATTCTTGCGCTATCATTGGTTCGCATCGGCGCTGGCGGCCTATGGCGGCGAGGCGCGGACAATTTTGGTGGAGGCTCACCGTGTACCGCTGATCGCGCTGCCCATGGTGGCGGTGGGGCCGCGCTGGGCCGGGGTGGCGGCGGTGCCGGGGGGATATTGGCCGTTCCGCAGCTTCCCCAGTGCGATCGGCACGCCCGATGGCGCCTTTGGCGTTTTGGCCACCGCGCTGGGGCAGCGGGTGAATGCGCTGCGGATGGGGCCGGTTTATGACGGTGATCCATCGGCAACAGCGCTGGTCGCGGCGGCGCGCGCGCAAGGGTGGACAGTGCTCGACCGGTTCGTGGCGGATAGTTTTCTGCTCGATATGGCGGCAGCGGCAGCAGACGGCTGGCCGCGCAATTCCACGCTGCGCAAAAACCGCTTTCATGAAAAGCATCTGGCGGAACACGGCGTGCTCGATTGGCGGTTTCTGGATGGTGCAGCGCTGAAGGCGGGCGGATTCGATGCGCTGGCTGCAATCGAACAGAAAAGCTGGATTGCCGCGCGCACCGACGGGCACGATGCCAAGTTTACCGCCACCGGCCACGGCGCATTCTGGCGCGCGCTGGCGGATGATCCGGTGCTGGCCGAGATGATGCATGCGGCATTGCTGTGTGTTGACGGCGTGCCGGCTGCATTTTCGTTCGATATTGACGCCGGGCCGCTGAAATATGCAGTCGCCAACAGTTATGACCCGGCCTTTGCAAAGCATTCGCCCGGCAAATTGCTATATTATCGCAACCTGGTGGAAGCGATGTCACGGCGCATGACCATGGTTGATTGGGGCGCGGGCGATAGCGGGTATAAACGGGTGATTGGGGCCACCCAAGGGCCCGCAATCCGCGATTGGCTGTTGGTGCGTCCCGGCCTGCCCGCGATGGTGGGACGGCTGCTGAAGGGGCAATGGGAACGCAGCGGCCACCGCCGTTCATCCCCCACGGCTTGACGATCTGGTTGCATCGGCGATAGATAAGCCATCCGTTTTCGGAGTGGATATGTCTGGAATTGTTGCCCGCTGATCGCTGGCCGGGATTTTTTCCCGCAGCCCAGCATCGTGCATTGCCGCCGCCCGGTTCGGGCGATTGCGGCGATGTGGGCGCTAACCCCATGTCGGGGGCTGACATTTCCCATGAATATCTCAAAATACGAACAGCGCGTGCTGCACGCGCTGGCGCAGGGTGGCCGCATCGTCCACCGCCGAAATGATGACGGCCGGATTACGCAGGTCGATTGCTTTACGCGGGAAGGCTATGTGCTTACCGATTGCACGCTGGTTCTATTCCAACGGCTCAGGCGGCGGGGCTTGATCGCCAGCCAGGCCGGTGGCCCGTATCGCGCGACACGATTGGGGCTGGCATCGGTACGGGCACAGCTTGATAATCGGTAAGCCCATCACTCTGCCAGACTCTGCCAGACTCTGTCAGACTGGGCCACACTGGGCCACACTGGGCCACACTGGGCCAGCAACGGGAGCATAGCCGCCATGGACGATCATGATCATGCAGGCGCGCCGCCATTGCTGGCGGGGGTTGAGCTGGGCGGGACCAAGGCGATTGCCGTGCTGGCGCGGGGGCGGGTGATTGTGGCACGCGAATCGGTGCCCACCAGTGCTGATCCTGCCGCGACGCTGGCGGCGGTGTGCGGCGTGGTCGCGCACTGGCATATGGCATCGCCCGTTGCTGCCATCGGGATTGCGAGCTTTGGCCCGGTCGGGCTGCGCGCCGGCAACCCGGACCATGGCCATATCCTGAAAACAACCAAGCCCGGCTGGAGCGGATTTGATGTGCTGGGCACGGTTGCGGCCGCGTTCGATGTGCCGATGGTGATTGATACAGATGTCAACGCGGCTGCGCTGGCAGAGGAACGCTGGGGCGGTTCTGGCGGGTGCCGGGTCCACGCCTATGTCACCATCGGCACGGGCGTTGGCGCGGGCATTGTGGTGGACGGCGTGCCGCTGCACGGCTTTTTGCACCCCGAAATTGGCCATATCCGCGTCCCGCGCGTGGCGGGGGACGGCTTTGCCGGGGCGTGCCCGTTCCACGGCGATTGCGTGGAGGGGCTTGTCGCCGGCCCGGCGCTGGCGGCACGCACGGGCATGCCGGGCGAAGACATTTCCGATGATCACCCCGTCTGGGGCCGGGTGGCGCAGGAACTGGGCGATTTTCTGGCCAATATGCTGCTGAGCTTTGCGCCTGAACGGATTGCGCTGGGCGGCAGCGTGGTGCTGCGCCGCCCCCAGCTGATCGCTGCTGCGCGCCGGATAGTGGCGACCCGGTTGGCGGGGTATCTGCCCGATCATGGCGGCCTGCCAGAGGACCGGATTGCCGTGGCGACGCTGGGCACGGACGCGGGGCCGCTGGGGGCAATTGCGCTGGCCGGACGCGCGCTGCGATAGGTGCGTTTGTGCCTGCCTAGGCCCGTGGATGGCCGCAGCGGCGACGTTTGCGCTGGGGTGGGCGGCGTGGCTGGCTAGCGGATCGAACGATCAACCTACCACGCTGCGGCCATCGATCGCGCGGATGTCGATATGCGCCCATGCCTCAGGCGCGAATAGCCGCATGTTCACGCCCATCCGGTCATAGTCTGGGTCAAGTGGTGCCCAGTGGGTGGTGGATCCGCATTGCGGGCAGAAATGCGTCGCCAGAAAGGGTTGGGGAAGGTCACTGCGGACGTAGCGGCTGGTGGGGCCACCGGTAATTTCCACCAGACCGGGCGAGAAATACCCCCAAAGCCCGCCATGCGTAACGCACAGCGAGCAATTGCAGTCGTTGATATAGTCAGGCGCGGTGGGGATGGTGATCCGCACCGCGCCGCAATGGCAGCTTCCGGTGAGCGCTTCGCTCACGCGGACGCCATGCCGGTGGGCGCATATTGCGGGAAACAACTGGCCAAGTGAAATCTGATTTCGTCAGCGGCCTCGATGCTTGGCAGGGGGGCCTCCATGATCAGCGGACCCAGCCACGCCCATCAGGGTGGCGTACTTCAACCTCTGCCATGTCTGAAGGCGCAAATTGTCGTGTGTTCACACACGCCCAATCGGTTGAATCGTCGATCGCTACGCAATGCGTGGTGCAGCCACAGCCAATGCAAAATTGAAGCCGAACGAACGGATCGGCCATATGCGGGTGGACATAGCTGGTGATCGAAACACCGGTAACCGCCAGCTCCGAGCGCTTAAAATACCCCCATGTGGCACCATGCTTCACGCACAGGGAGCAGTTGCAGTCGTTGATATAGTCAGGCGCGGTGGGGATGGTGATCCGCACCGCGCCGCAATGGCAACTGCCGGTGAGCGGCCCGCTCAAGCTGCCAAGTTTCGCAGCACATAATGCAGGATGCCGCCGTTCAGGAAATATTCCAGCTCGTTCACGGTATCGATGCGGCAGCGTGTTTCGAAGCTCTCAACCGATCCATTGGCGCGGGTGAGGGTGACGGTAACGTTCTGGCGCGGGCGCAGATCAGCGACGCCGGTGATCGTGAAGGTTTCTGTGCCATCCAGCTTCAGCGTGGTGCGATCCACCCCGTCGGCGAACTGCAGCGGCAGCACGCCCATGCCGACCAGGTTGGAGCGGTGGATGCGTTCAAAGCTTTCGGTAATCACCGCACGCACACCGAGCAGGTTGGTGCCCTTTGCCGCCCAGTCACGGCTGGAGCCGGTGCCATATTCCTTGCCCGCAACCACCACCAGCGGCGTGCCATCGGCCTTGTAGCGCATGGCGGCGTCATAAATCGCCATCACTTCGCCGGTGGGAATATACTTGGTCACGCCGCCTTCGATGCCCGGCGTCATCTCGTTCTTGATGCGGATATTGGCGAAGGTGCCGCGCATCATCACGTCATGATGGCCGCGCCGCGCGCCGTAGGAGTTGAAGTCAGCCTTTGATACCTGATGTTCCTGCAGGAACTTGCCAGCGGGTGAATCGGCCTTGATGCTGCCAGCCGGGCTGATGTGATCGGTGGTGATCGAATCCGCAAAGATTGACAGCGGGCGTGCATCGATAATGTCGGTGACAGGGGCAGGCGTCATCGTCATCCCGTCGAAATAGGGCGGGTTGGCGACATAGGTGCTGCCTGCGCGCCACATATAGGTGTCAGACCCCGTCACATCGATCGACTGCCATTTGGCGTCGCCTGCAAAGACATGGGCGTAGCGCGCCTGGAACATGCCGCGATCGATATTGGCGTCCATCACCGAACGGATTTCGGCGTTGGTGGGCCAGATGTCCTTCAGATACACGTCGCTGCCATCGGTTGCCTGGCCGATGGGGGTGGTGACGAAATCGGTCGTCACGCTGCCCTTCAGGGCATAGGCGACGACGAGCGGCGGGCTGGCGAGGAAGTTTGCGCGCACATCAGGGGACACGCGGCCTTCGAAGTTGCGATTGCCCGACAGGACGGAGGCGGCGACGATGTCATTTTCGTTGATCGCTGCTGAAATGGCAGGCGCGAGCGGCCCCGAATTGCCGATGCAGGTGGTGCAGCCATAGCCGACGAGGTTGAAGCCGACCGCGTTCAGATCAGCGGTCAGGCCGGCTTTGTCGAGATAATCGGTCACCACCTGGCTGCCGGGGGCGAGCGAGGTTTTCACCCATGGCTTTGGCTTCAGGCCAAGCGCATTGGCCTTGCGCGCGACGAGGCCGGCGGCGACCAGCACCGAAGGGTTCGACGTGTTGGTGCAGCTAGTGATCGCGGCGATCACCACGTCACCGTCGCCAATGTCATGCTCGCGACCCTCCACGGCGACACGCTTTGCAGAGGCGTGGCTGTAAACCTTGGCGAGATCGGCGTTGAACACGTCATCCACCTGAGTGAGGATCACCTTGTCCTGCGGGCGCTTTGGCCCGGCGAGCGAGGGAACGACGGTGCTCATGTCGAGTTCCAGCGTGTCGGTGAACACCGGATCGGGCGCATCGGCCAGCCGCCACATGCCCTGCGCGCGGGCATAAGCCTCTACCAGTGCGATCTGTTCATCGGTGCGGCCGGTCAGGCGCAGATAGGTGAGGGTGGCGTCATCAATCGGGAAGAACCCGCAGGTCGCGCCATATTCTGGGGCCATATTGGCGATGGTCGCGCGGTCAGCAAGGCTGAGTGCGTCGAGGCCGGGGCCGAAAAACTCCACAAAACGCCCAACCACGCCCTTGGCACGCAGCATCTGGGTGACGGTGAGCACCAGATCGGTCGCGGTGATGCCTTCCGCCAGAACACCCGTCAGCTTGAAACCGACGACTTCGGGGATCAGCATGGAGACGGGCTGGCCGAGCATCGCCGCCTCCGCCTCAATCCCGCCCACGCCCCAGCCGAGCACGCCCAGGCCGTTGACCATCGTGGTGTGGCTGTCAGTGCCGACGCAGGTATCGGGATAGGCGATCATGCTGCCATCGGGTGCCTTGGACGACCACACGGTTTGCGCGATGTTTTCCAGATTCACCTGGTGGCAAATGCCGGTGCCCGGTGGCACCACCTTGAAATTGTCGAGCGCCTTTGATCCCCATTTCAGGAATTCATAGCGTTCGTTGTTGCGTTGATATTCCAGCTCCACATTGTCGTGGAACGCCTGCGGGGTGCCGAATTCATCGACCATCACCGAGTGATCGATGACGAGGTGGACGGGAACCAGCGGATTGATTTTTTGCGCATCGCCGCCCAGCTTGGTGATGGCATCGCGCATCGCCGCCAGATCGACGACGCAGGGCACGCCGGTGAAATCCTGCATCAGCACGCGCGCAGGGCGATACTGAATTTCGCGGTCAGATTTGCGTTCCTGCTGCCAATCGACCAGCGCCTGAATATCCTCCACCGTCACGGTCTTGCCGTCTTCGAACCGCAGCAGGTTTTCCAGCAGCACCTTCATCGAAAAGGGCAAGCGGCTGATATCGCCCAGCTTCGCCTCAGCCTTGGACAGGCTGTAAAAGTGATAGCTCTGGCCGCCTGCGTTCAGCGTGTCCTTGGTGCCGAGCGTGTCTTGTCCAATGGCGGTCATTAAGCGGTCCTTCCCTGGTGGCCCGATCGACGAGAATGAACGCGGCGGCAGTTGGGGAAACCGCCCATGCCCGCGACACCGCCGATGCATTGCATTGCGGCGGGCCATAGCAAGTGGCTGCGCACGGGGGAAGGGGGCGGTGTGCGCGTAGGACGAGGTTGAGGCGTTTGGGCGCTTGCCTATCCCCCGAATGCGGGCTAGACAGTGAACCATATGGTTCAGTATTCAGCCACATCGCCGCTCGATGTTTCGTTTGCAGCGCTATCTGATCCCACCCGCCGGGGGATCATCGCTCGACTGGGCCACGGGGACGCATCGATTACCGGTCTTGCGGGCATGTTTCAGATGACGCTGACCGGCATGAAGAAACATGTCGATGTTCTGGAACGGGCAGGCTTTGTCGTCACGCTAAAGGTCGGGCGGGTACGAACCTGCACGCTGGGCAAACGCAGCCTGAAGGCCGAAGCAGAATGGATCGACGTGCACCGCGCGCTGTTTGAGGCCCGCTTCAACGCCCTGGACGACATCATCAACGAATTGCAGCAGGAGAAAAGCGATGGATCACCCGATTGACGATGGGCGTGGTGCGCAGAACCAGGTGTCGGTTGAGCGCCGCGGGGACCGCGAACTGGTTGTTGTGCGCACGTTCGATGCGCCGCCGGCCATCGTTTACCGGGCGTGGAGCGAACCAGCGCTGTTCCGACGATGGTGGATGCCGAAATCGGTTGCGGGTGTTGCGCTGATATCATGCGACATGGATGTCCGCACCGGCGGCACCTACCGACTTGAATTCAGCGCCGGCGGATCGGACACCATGGCGTTTCACGGCCGATATCTTGAGGTGGTGCCAAACGAGCGCATCGTCTGGACGAATGAAGAGGGCGAGGAGGGCGCTGCGGGCGAGGAAGGAGCCGTTACAACGGTGATCTTTGAGGATCAGAACGGACGCACCCTGCTGACGTTTAGCGAACGATATTCATCCGGCGCCGCGCTTGAAGAGGCGCTGCAAGGATCGGCGGCAGCACTACCGGAACAGTTGCAGCAGCTCGACGAGCTGATTCTCGCAACCGCGAGTTAGCAACGATCAGGTCGCAGAGGTGGCGGGCCGTGTGCTCGCGGGCCGAGAATTACGCGGGCGTCAGCCCAGCACTTCTGCCACCAGATCCTTGCGGCTCAGCTTGCCGATCATCGTTTTGGGCATGGTTTCGCGCACGACCACGCTATCGACCTGCTCCACCTTGCCAAGTTGCGGGTTGAGCCAGGCGGTGAGCGCGGCGCCGGTCTCCACCATATCGTCGTTCAGCGTTACATAGGCGCGGGGGTGTTCGCCGCGATAGGTGTCAGGAATGCCGATCACCAGCGCCTCTTTCACTGCCGGGTGCTTGTACAACACGGCTTCGATTTGGCTGGGGAATACCTTGAACCCGCCAACCGCGATCATATCCTTCAGCCGATCCACAATCGCGACGAAACCATCGCCGTCGATCTGGCCGACATCGCCGGTGCGCAGCCATTTGGTGCCGGCATCGTCGAAGATGAACACATCGGCATCGGCATCGGGCCGGTTCCAATAGCCTTTCATAATCTGCGGCCCGGCCACCAGAATCTCGCCCGGCTCCCCTTCGCGCACTGGGTGGGCGGGGTTTTCCTTGTCGACCAGGCGGATGCGCGTGGCGGGTAGCGGCTGGCCGATTGTGCCGGTTTTGCCCTCACCCAGATACGGATTGGCCGAAACCACGCCCGATGTTTCCGACAGGCCATAGCCTTCCACCAATTGCGCACCGGTGATCTGCGCAAATTTGGTGCGCAATTCCCCCGGCAATGGCGCGCCGCCTGAAATGCACACGCGCAGGCACGAAAAATCGGTGCGGGTGATTTTGGGATGATCGAGCAGGGCCTGATACATGGTGGGCACGCCCGGCAGCGCGGTTGCGCGGGTGCGGGTGATCGCCGCCAGCGCTTGTTCTGCATTGAAACGCGGCAGCATCACGATGCACCCGCCCGATACGATGGTCCGGTTGAGCACACAGGTATTGGCGAACACATGGAACAGCGGCAGCACGCCCAAAATACGGTCTTCCATGCCGGGCTGGGGATCGATGGCGTTTACTTGCCGGGCATTGGCGGTCAAATTCTGGTGGGTGAGCATCGCGCCCTTGGGGCTGCCCGTGGTGCCGCCAGTATATTGGATCAACGCGACATCATTTTCGGGGTCGATCACGGCGGGGGCGTGCTTGCCGTCATTGGCGATCAGGCTGGAAAAAGCGGTGATGCGCGGATCATTGGGCTTTGCCGCGACGTCTTTCTTGCTGAACAACCGGTACAGAGCCGACTTCACCGGCGGCAGCGCGCCTGCGATTGATCCGACAATCAGCCGTTCAAGCGCGCTTGCCTCAAGCACCTTCAGCGCGGTGGGCAACAGCGCAGAGGCCGAGATGGTGAACAACACTTTTGTGCCCGAATCGGCAACCTGATGCTCAAGTTCTGCCGCGGTATACAGCGGCGAAAAATTCACCACCGTCGCACCCAGTTTCAAGATGCCGTAATAGGCCGCCAGATAATGCGGCACATTGGGCAGGAACAACCCGATCCGGTCGCCAGGGCCATACCCAAGCGCATGCAGCCCCTTTGCCACGCGGTTCGCGCCATCAAGCGTTTCGGCATAGCTGTACCGTCGGCCCATGAAATCGATCAGCGGCGCGTTACCGTGCTGCCGGGCCGCCTGATCGACCATATCAACCATCGATAATGGCGGGAAAACCCGGTCCCATGTTCCAGGATGGCGATAGGCGCTGCGCCAGGCAGTCTCATGCGTGATCATTTACACAGGTGTAAGCAACGGCGGAACACCGCGCAAGCGGTGCGCGGCGTGCTTGTCAGCGACCGTCCCTGCCACTCAGGCCTGCCACTCAGGCCCGCTAATCAGGCGAAGCGCTTTGATGTCCAGGTTACCAGCACCGAAAAGGCCATCAGCCCGATATCGAAAGCAGCGCGCACTTCGCGCGGGGTAGGATCCCCCACCTGATGCGTGATGATACGAATGTCAGCAGACGGATGCCGCGCCGACAGCGCAACCAGCAACAAAGCACATCCAGCCAGAACAACACGACGATTACGCATGGCGAATCGACCTCCTGCAGTCAGGCTTACCTTACTTTATCATGGTAAACAAGCGTCGGGTCAGGCCGCCATCGCCATATCATATCGCACCCGATCCCGCCCTTCGGTTTTGGCGGCGAACAGCGCGCGATCTGCGCGGCGATAAAGCTTCTTCCAGTCAATCTCGGTCTGCAGCGGGCCGGTGCTGGCGCCGATGCTGGCGGTGACGGTAAGATCGAACGGCATTCGTTCAGCGCGCAGCCGATCTAATATGGTTGTGGCATCAATGGCGCGATCAGCGGGCAGCAGGATCGCGAATTCTTCGCCGCCGATGCGCGCCACCAACGCGTCGGCGGGCACCGATGCGCGCAGCGCCCGGGAAAAGACGCGCAACACTTCATCACCACCGTCATGGCCGATCGTCTCGTTGACCGCCTTGAAGTGATCGAGGTCAGCAATCAGCAGGATGTGATCCCCCGTCTGCCCAATCGCGCGGTGCAGGAACGAGCGCCGGTTGAGCAGCCCGGTCAGCGGATCGGTATCGGCCAGCGCGCGCGCGGCGAGCTCGCGCACCCGCGCGTCATCACGCTCACGGCTGAGCAGGCGGATGCGATAGGAAATGGCGAGTGATGACAGCAATGCCTCGCTCGTCATCGCCAGGATCGTCGAGTTATCGACCCAAAAGCTCCAGTTGAGAAAGTTAAGCCCGTTGGCAACGCGCAGCCCGGCAAAAAAGATCGGCGTCGCCCAGGCAATGGTGAAAATCCAGAAAAACTGGCTTTTGGCCCGCCACGCGCGCCACAGGATCGGCGGAACAAGCGCCACCATGCTGAGGAAAGAGAGCGTGAACAGCCAGTGTAAATTGCCCGCCTGCCACGGTGCCAGCACGGCAAACAACGTCGCGCTGCCGGTCAGCAGCGAACACGAAACAATGATTGCCGGCGACAGCCAGCCCGCAAACACGCGCGGCTCAAAATATGTCCGCGCAAACAGCAGCGCGAGGCTGGCCGAGCTGCCCAGCGCCAAATAGTTCAGCCGTACGCGATTAACGTCGGGCATATCCGGCCAAATCCAGGCCAATACCCCCGATGATGACAGCGCGTACACCGCAAGCGTGCCGATCATCAGGCAATAGACGAGCTGAAACCGGTGCCGCATCGCCTGCCACATTGCGAGATTTTGGATGATCAGCGCCAGGCACAGTCCGCCAAAGGCTGCGTATACCGCCGCCATGAACAGGTTGATCTGGGCACTTTCGCGCAGGCTGACAATTTCGGGCCCGATCAGGATGCCGCGCAAATTCGCCGATCCGTCTACCCGCCACATCAGCTGAACCACCGGGGCGGCGCGCGCAGGCAGCACTTGTTCAATAATCGCGCCAAGCTGCATGTGCCGCGATGTTGCGGTCCGCTCCATCGGGAGCGCGACGATTGCGCCATCAGCGTAGCGGCCAAACAGGGTGGCGCGGGTTTGCCACGCCGCCGCCGTGCGCACTGCCATCGGGCTGGCGGGGTACGACCATTGCGGCAAAGCAGGTGCCACCACCCAGAAGCTACCCCGGCCAAATTTGGTCTGGCTGGTCGTGCAGTCAAATCGCCCCAGCGCGGCAAATTGCGTGCGCACCGTATCGCCAGCGCCGACCTTTTTGACGCAGGTTTTCAGCGGCGCGTGGCGCAATGCGCCCTGGGCAGCGGCGGGCATGCTGCCAAGGCTGACGGCAAGCGCCCCAAGCAACACCGCGACCATGCGCCACACAGAGAAAAACCGACCGAAATTCATCCGATCCGCGTTAGATGACTATAGCAAAGATAGTATGAAGATGCGGGGAGCGCGCGTTAACCGTGTGCCGCTGGCCATCCGCCGCGAGCCATGCCCTGCGGCCCCGGTCGCGCCCGGCTGAACGGCGCAAGATAAATTCGTTTCGAACCCAATAAAGGGTTGACGTTTTCAAGAATCAGCGCCAATTTTAACCATGAGGCGTAGTATCGCCATGTGCATTGGCGTATTGTTGTCAGGCTGCACCGTGATCCCCACGAGCGGCCGGGCGGGTGACCATGTTTATCTTGGTTTGGTGCGCGTAAAACTCCCCAAAGCAAATGGGCCGCTTGTTGTGGCTGATGTAAAAACATTGGGGCTGGGTTTTGACGGGGCCGCATTTCTGGGCTGGCGGAACAGTAAATTCGTCTATGCCGAGCCAGAAGATTGCCGTGTCATCATTGTTGTCCGCGACCGGGCTGATCTGGCCAGTGTCGAGGCGATTGTTAAATCAATGGAGGGGGCATGCATTACCGAATCGCCAGCGCTACAGCACTCGCGCTAATCCTGAGCGGCTGCGCCACGCCGCGGCACTCCAATTTGCTGATATTTGGGACCAATACCGTTGTCGGGCTGAAAGTGGGTGCTGATGCGACGCAAACGCCGGCTATTCAATTGGCTTACTCCCGGCAGGAACTGGTGTTGATGCCATTGCTCGCGAATACGAGTGGGAGTGGCGATCAACTGGCACCGTGTCCAGCACAGGAGGCGGCCGTGCCAGACGATCCTCCGACCCCTGCGCAATTATCGATCAACTGCAAGTTCGTTGGGACTGATAAAGATCAGATCGATTCCTATTCCGTGCTAGCGAGTTTTGGCGCCAGATTCGATGCGACCAGTAACATCACTGAACCAAAAACGGGCCAGGTGAAAGCAGGCGGCGGAATCGCGCAATATTTTGCCACAGGCCTTGCCGCTCGCGAGCTTGCAAAACATGGCTCATCGCTCGTGGCCGTTGGCGAAGCTGCAACAGCGGAGGCGAAGGCAAGTAATCCAGAAGGACAGAAGTGGATTTCGGAGCGCCATGCCAAGTTTCAATTGATCGCTGATCATCTCGAAAAAAGTGCGGTAGCTGATGGACCGACGCTCGATAAGGCAATGCAGAATCTAGACACGAGTGTACTCTCGACTCCGACCTTTGTGTCATTATGTTCTAGTGCCTCAGGCGTTACCAAGCAGCAATGTGTAGGATTGATCCGAAAGTATGATACTTCTTTGATCCAAGGGCTAAGCAATACGCAGCTTGACGCTGCCGTGCTTTTCTCGTTCTGACACCAAGTGGAGTTCCCGACGGTAGCGCCCATTGGGTAACGACCAAAGGCCGATGGTCGGCCCGCATTATGCGCTCAGATTCGCAGCTGGCGATGGCGCTAGGCAGATAGATGCATCACACGCCAAAGATAGTATTTCTGATAAGGGAGATCGATCTATGAAAAACTGTCTCGTAACCATTTTCGGACCAAATCAGCACAATCAAGCTGACGCTTTTTACAATCAAGCAGCAAGCAACCCGACCAAACAGGGGGCCGCAATTTCAAGCGCTATCGGCTTGGCAGTAGTTAGACGGCAAGACAAGCCCGCGGAACCTCAGTGGCTCGCTCCCAATGTTGCAGATGGAAGCTTTATCGTGCTTACTTGGGATAAGTAATCAGGCAATGCGGGCCGCGCGCAGCACGGCCCGCCAATCCCTTTAAGTCACAACCCTCTCAGCCTTACCCTTCTTCTTCGGCTTTTTCGGCGCGGCGGCTACAATCTCGAATGCCAGTGCGCCGTCCTTCAGCTTGATCGTCACTTCGCCGCCATGGACGAGCTTGCCGAATAGCAGTTCCTCGGCGAGCGGTTGTTTGATCTTTTCCTGGATCAGGCGGCCCATCGGGCGGGCACCGTAAAGCTTGTCATAGCCCTTGGTGGTCAGCCAGGCCTTTGATTCGTCGTCCAGATTGATATGCACCTGACGATCCGCCAGCTGCAATTCGAGCTGAAGGATGAACTTATCGACCACGCGAGCGACCACTTCGGGCGGCAGATAGCCGAAGGGGACAATGGCATCGAGCCGGTTGCGGAATTCCGGCGTGAACATCTTGCGCACCGCTTCCTCATCCTCGCCCTCGCGCGTCACCGCGCCAAAGCCGACCGCCTCGCGTGCCATGTCACTGGCACCCGCATTGGTCGTCATGATCAGGATGGTGTTGCGGAAATCGACCGTTTTGCCGTGGTGATCGGTGAGCTTGCCGTTGTCCATCACCTGCAGCAAGATGTTGAACAGATCAGGATGCGCCTTTTCGATCTCGTCGAGCAGCAACACCGAATGTGGCTGCTGATCAACGGCATCGGTGAGCAGACCGCCCTGATCATAACCGACATAACCCGGGGGCGCACCGATCAGGCGGCTGACCGAGTGGCGTTCCATATATTCGGACATGTCGAATCGCTGGAGCGGAATGCCCATGATGCTGGCGAGCTGGCGCGCGACTTCGGTTTTGCCGACGCCGGTGGGCCCGGTGAACAGATAATTGCCAATCGGCTTGTCGGGATCACGCAACCCCGCGCGGCTTAGCTTGATCGCCGAGCTGAGCTTTTCGATGGCGGCATTCTGGCCGAACACCACACGCTTCAGATCAGTATCCAGGCTGGCGAGTGCCGCTGTATCGTCCTTCGACACTGATTTTGGCGGGATGCGCGCCATCGTCGCGATCACCTGTTCGATTTCCTTGGCGGTAATCGTGCGCTTGCGGCGGCTTGGCGGCACCAGCATCTGCATCGCGCCCACTTCATCAATCACGTCAATCGCCTTGTCGGGCAATTTGCGATCATTGATGTAGCGCGCCGACAGTTCAACCGCGGTCTTGATCGCATCGGGCGTGTATTTCACCGAATGATGTTCTTCAAACGCTGTCCGAAGCCCGGTCAGGATTTTGATTGTGTCCTCAATCGTCGGTTCGTTAACGTCGATCTTCTGGAACCGGCGCAGCAGCGCGCGATCCTTTTCGAAATGGTTGCGGAATTCCTTGTAGGTGGTCGAGCCGATGCAGCGGATCGTGCCGCCGGACAGCGCCGGCTTGAGCAGGTTCGATGCATCCATTGCCCCGCCGCTCGTCGCCCCCGCACCGATCACGGTGTGAATTTCGTCGATGAACAAGATCGCGTCGGGCAGCTTTTCCAGCTCGTTCACGACCGCCTTCAGCCGCTCCTCAAAATCACCGCGATACCGCGTACCCGCCAGCAACGCGCCCATGTCGAGCGAGTAGATGACGGCGGGCTTCAACACTTCAGGCACATCGCCTTCGATGATCTTGCGCGCAAGGCCTTCGGCAATCGCGGTTTTGCCCACGCCGGGGTCACCGACATAAAGCGGGTTGTTCTTGCTGCGGCGGCACAGGATCTGCACCGTGCGGTCAACCTCTGCATGGCGGCCGATCAGCGGATCAACCTTGCCCTTGCGCGCCTTTTCGTTGAGGTCGACGCAGAATTGCTTCAGCGCGCTTTCGCCCTTGGCCTTGCCGTCCTGCTTGGCGGGCTTTTCCTCTTCGGCACCCTTTGGCGATGCGGCTTCGGTGGGCGTGCCGCCCTTGCCAACGCCGTGGCTGATGAAGCTCACCGCGTCGAGCCGGCTCATGTCCTGCTGTTGCAAGAAATAC
>JBBSCC010000054.1:0-15514 GCA_038250735.1 Sphingomonadales bacterium
GAAGACGCGACAGACGGCGCGCGGATCACCAAGGCGCAGTTGATTGCGGTCATCCGCCAGCGGCTCGATCATTTGATGGGCGAAGTGCAAAAGGCGCTGTCGGCGCTTGGATTTGAAGGGCCGGTAGGGCGGCAGGTTGTGCTGACCGGCGGCGGTGCGGAGCTGAAGGGGATTGCCGATTATGCCCAGGCGGCGCTGGGCCGTTCTGTGCGGGTTGGCCGTCCGCGCGGGCTGACGGCGTTGCCAGAGGCGCATAGCGGCCCGGCCTTTGCCACGCTGGCGGGGCTGGCGCATTATGCGGCATCGAACCCGGTTGACCTGCGGGCGGCATCGCCGACGCAACAAATGGTGGTGCGACCGCGGGGTTTTGCCATGTTTCAGCGGCTGGTGCAGGCGTTTCGGACAAATTATTAAACAATTGCGACACTGGGTGGTGATTGGGGCTAGAGTCGCCCGGTTGCATGGTGCAGAACGGTAGAAACAATTTCGAGCCCTGATGTGCGCAGGGCTATGACGGAGACAGGTCGATGAGCATCGAATTCCTTCCACCCGAGGTAGACGAGCTGACGCCGCGCATCGCGGTGATCGGCGTGGGCGGCGCTGGCGGTAACGCCATTACCAACATGATGCGTGCCAATGTGCAGGGCGTCGACTTTCTGGTCGCCAACACCGACGCGCAGGCGCTGAAACAATCGACAGCGTCACAGCGGGTGCAGCTGGGCGCAAAGATTACCCAGGGCCTGGGTGCCGGATCGCGGCCGGAAATTGGCCGGGCTGCTGCTGAAGAAACAATCGAATCGATCACCAAGATGCTCGAAGGCGCGCATATGTGCTTCATCGCAGCGGGCATGGGCGGCGGCACCGGGACGGGCGCTGCCCCCGTTATCGCCAAGGCGGCGCGTGATCTGGGTATCCTGACCGTCGGCGTCGTGACCAAGCCATTTGCGTTTGAGGGCAATCGCCGCGCGAAAAGCGCTGAAGCGGGCATCGAAGAACTGCAGAAATATGTCGATACGCTGATCGTTATTCCCAACCAGAATCTGTTCCTGATCGCCAATGCCAACACCACGTTCAAACAAGCCTTTGAAATGGCTGATGAAGTGCTGCAGCAGGGTGTGCGCGGCATTACCGATTTGATGGTGATGCCCGGCCTGATCAACCTGGATTTCGCCGATGTTCGTTCGGTGATGCAGGAAATGGGCAAGGCGATGATGGGCACGGGCGAAGCCGAGGGCGACGATCGCGCAATTGTGGCGGCGCAAAAGGCGATCAACAACCCGCTGCTCGACGGTGTGTCGATGCAGGGTGCCAAGGGCGTCATCATCTCCATCACGGGCGGCGAAGATATGCGCCTGCTCGAAGTGGATGAGGCCGCCAACCATATCCGCGAGCTGGTTGATCCCGATGCCAACATCATCTGGGGATCGGCGTTCAACTCCGATCTGGATGGCAAAATCCGCGTATCGGTGGTGGCGACCGGCATTGATGCCGACGTGCGCCCGCAAACGGCACCAGAGCCATCGCGCGCGTTCAGCTTTGCGACCCCACGCCGCGCAGAGACGCCGGTGGTAGAGGCACCCGCACCCGCGCCAGTGGTTGCCGCTGAACCAGCGCCGGTTGAGGCGACGGTCGACACCCCTGTCACGATCGATGCAGCCGATGACGAACTGGTCCTTGGCGAAGAAGCGGCTGTCGCCAAGCCAACCATTTTTGGTGACGAGCCAGCAGCAACCGAGGATCGCGGCCACTGGCTGGCCCCAGGTGCGTTGGAAACGCCAGAGGCCACGCCGTCCATCGCCATCGAATCGCCAGCGGCTGAACCCGCAGCCGAGCCTGCCCCAGCACCGCGCGGCAAGGTCGGCGGTACGCTGTTCGAACGCATGTCCAACGTGACGCGCGGCGCGGCGAAGGACGATGAAACCGCCAAGGATCCGCTCGATATTCCGCGGTTCCTGCATCGTCAGAACAACCAGTAATCGGAACGGGCGTGCGCGCATGCAGGTGCAGCGCACGCCCGTTCATCGCCAGCGCGCCTCGTTCTGGCGAATGCAGGGGGCGGGGCCATTGTCGGTTACGCCCGGCTCGGGTCTAGCGGAGCGCAGATGACCGCAATGATGATCCATGCCGCGCGCCTTGCGCTTGCCGCGCCGTTGGTGCTGGCGGCGGGGCCTGTGCTCGCCGGGCAATTTCAGATGATGCCGGCCCCCACGCCGGAGGCCGATGCGCTGGCCGCTGATATGCGGATTTTGGGCAATAATCCGTTTGATCTGCCCGCGTTGATCAGCGCTGGCGAACGCACGCTGAAGCTGGGCGATATGGAAGCAGCGGCTGCATTTTTTCAACGCGCCGAACGGATCAGCCCGAACAACGGCCAGATCAAAGCGGGCAAGGCACGCACGCTGGTGCAACTGGGTCGCCCGGGCGAAGCGCTGCGGCTGTTCAACGAAGCCGAGGCGCTTGGCTATGACGTCGGATCAATTGCCGCAGACCGGGGACTGGCATTTGACCTGATTGGGGAGCAGGAACGCGCCCAGCGCATTTATCGCCAGGCGCTGAAGCGCCAGCCCGATGATGAAACACAGCGCCGCTATGCGCTGTCGCTGGGCATATCGGGCAAACGCGATATGGCGCTGGACGTGATTGACGGGCTGTTGCGGCGCAGCGATCGTGCGGCGTGGCGGGTGCGCGCGGTGGTGCTGGCGATGAACGGCGATGTTGCGGGGGCGGGCAGGATTGCGGACAATATGTTGCCGCGTGAAATGGCCACCGGGCTGCAACCATTTTTCCAGATATTGCCGGGGCTCAATGCAGCTGACCGCGCCTTTGCTGTGCATTTTGGCGAAGTGCGCGCATCCCCTGAACGGATCGCTGACGCGCGGATGATCCCAGTATTGCCGGTTCTGATTCCGGAACCGGTGGCCCCGGTGCAAGTGGCGGCAGTGCCCGTGCGGACAAAGGCGCAGCAAAAGCGTGATCGCAACCGGCGGCGCGGTGCACCGGTGGAGGTCGCCGCGCTGATCGCGCCGCCCATCCCGGCACCGACGCAATTGCCGCCACCGCCGCGCGTGGTGATGGCCGCGCCGATACCCCGGTCGATACCAATGCCGACGCCGACGCCGACGCCGACGCCGGTGCCAATGCGAACACCAACGCCAGCCGTGGTGGCCAGCACAGCCGTGATTACCCCGCCCGCCGCGCGCGTGCCGACCGCCAATCCGCCCACCGTCGCGCTGCGCACGCCGCCTGCTGCGCCACTTGCCGCCCCGCCGGTCGTAGCGGCTGCGTCGCCGATACCCGCCAAAACCGAGCCGACGCCGCCAGCAAGTGTTGCCGCGCTATCGGTGCCAAGGCCGGTTAGCGGTCCGTTGATCGATCAGCCTGGTATTGCAGCCCCCGTTCAGCCGAGCGTGACCCGGCCTGCGCCAGAGGCGGCGCGCGGGGACATTATTGTCAACGATCCTGTCGTGACGGAAACGGCCAGCAACACGCCAGCACCAGCGGTGATCACGCCGCAACCGGCAGCACCCGCGCCGGAGCCTGTTCCGGCACCTCCGTCAGTGCCCGTGCCGGCGAAAGCGCAGATAAAGCCGGTGGCGAGCGAGGAATCGATCCTTGCCCGCATCATCGCGACCATTGGTGTGCCTGAATCCGAGTTGGAAGGGGCATCCGCCGCTTCGGCTGCCGCCGGGGGTGTAGCAGCACCGATCGATCCTAAAAAACCGCCCTTGCTCGATAAGAAGGCGCTGGAGAAAAAGGCGCTGGCGGATAAGGTAGCTGCCCAAAAGAAGCTGGCCGACAAGAAACTGGCCGATGAAAAGGCGGCCAAGCTGAAGGCTGAAAAGGCCGATCCATCGCGCATCTGGGTGCAGGTGGCGGGTGGTTCCAGCGTGCGTGATTTGCCGAAGGAATGGGCGCGGCTGCGCGACAAGGCACCAGCGGCTTTCAAGGCGCGCAACGCCTATACAACCCCGCTGCGCTTTACCAATCGGCTGCTCGCCGGGCCGTTCAAAACCGATGATGATGCGCAATCCTTCGTCAACCAGATCGCAAAATCGGGGCTGACGGGCTTTGTGTTCACCAGCGAGGCCGGGCAGAAAATCGCCAAGTTACCGGCCAAGTGAGCGTCCATGCGCCCTGGGCATCTGACCCAGCGCGCAGCAAAGGCCGCCTTCACGAAGAACAAAACACGACCGCGCCGTTGATCGTCCGGGGGCCGCGTGACGCGTTCCAGCGCGACCGCGACCGGATTATCCATTCGATCAGCTTTCGGCGGCTGCGCCACAAGACGCAGGTGTTCATGGCCCCGGACGGGGACCATTTTCGCGTGCGGCTGACGCATAGTCTGGAAGTCGCGCAGATCGGCCGGACGATTGCGCGGGCACTGGGGCTGAACGAGGATCTGACCGAGGCATTGTGCCTGGCGCATGACATTGGCCACCCGCCCTTTGGCCATGCTGGCGAAGCGGCGCTGACCACGGCGATGGCCGGGCAGGGTGGGTTTGACCATAATGGTCACACGCTGCGCGCGCTGATGGAGATTGAGGCACCCTATCCCCGCTGGCGAGGGCTGAACCTGACCTGGGAAATGCTGGAGGGGCTGGCCAAGCATAATGGGCCAATTGCCACCCCCGGCTGGGCGCTGGCGCAGGCCGATGCGGCGTTTCCGCTTGATCTGATGCAATGGTCATCGCTGGAGGCGCAGGTGGCGGCGATTGCCGACGATATCGCCTATGACAATCACGATATTGATGATGGCCTGCGCGCCGGATTGTTGACGATGGATCAGGTGCTGCAGGTGCCCTTGGTCGCCAGCATCTGGGCGCAGGTGCGCGCGCGCTTTGCTGATGTGCTGCCTGAACGGCTGGTGGGCGAACTGATCCGCACCCAGATTGGCGAGATGGTGACCGACCTGATTACCGAAACGCGGGCGCGGATTAGCGCATCAGGCGTGGCATCTGCGGATGATGTGCGCGCGGCGGGGGAATGCCTGGTGGGATTTTCGTCCGCGATGCGCGACGATGAGCGGGCGTTGAAACGCTTTATGTATGCCAGCCTGTATCACCATCCCAGCCAGCGCGCAGCGGCGGGCATTGCAGAGGGGATCGTGGGCGGGTTGTTTGCCGCTTACCGCGCTGACCCGGCGTTGATGCCTGCTGACTGGGCCGCGCGCTTGCCCGAGGCAGAGCCGCAGCGCAGCCGCCATATTGCCGACTTCATCGCCGGCATGACCGATCGTTACGCGATCACCCGGTATCAGCAGGCGGTGGGGCCAATCGATTTGCCGGAAGGGTTTTAGCAGTACACGCGTTAACCCTGCAGATGGCGGGCAGCATGGTGCCCGGCACAGGATCGGAGACGGGTTCATGTCTGCCCCCAGCATCGCGCTTAATCGATTTGGTCTGGGCGCGCGGCCTGATGATATGCCGCCGGGTGCGGGGGTTGATGGCGCGCGACGCTGGCTGATCCCGCAATTCGACCGATTTGATCCGCGGCCAAGCCCAATCGCTGCGCTGCCGGCGCGCGGAGTGATTGCAGGTCAGCTTGCAGATTATCTCGCCGGGCCGCGCCCGATGGGGAATCGCCAGGCAATGATGCAAATGCCCGTCGCCGCCGCGCCGCCGGGTGCCGTCGAAAACCCGGACGAGCCAGATGCGATCAAGCGTGCCCGCGCTTTCCTGCGCATGCAGGGGCGCGAAAACTATGTCGCTTGTGTCGGTGCGCGCGCCAATGCCGCGCTGGTGTCGCCCGCGCCGTTTATTGAGAGGATGGTGCATTTCTGGGCCAATCATTTTGCGGTGTCGGCGGACAAGCTGACAGTAATCGGGCTGGCTGGGTATCTGGAGCTGGAGGCGATCAGGCCGCATGTGCTGGGGCGGTTCAGTGACATGCTGAACGCGGTGGAGCGGCACCCGGCGATGCTGCTATATCTGGATCAGGCGCAGTCGGTTGGCCCGGCCAGCCCGATTGGGGTGCGCGTGGCGGCGCGCGGCGTGCGCAAGCTGGGCATCAACGAAAATCTGGCGCGCGAGATTATGGAACTGCACACGCTGGGCGTGCGCACCGGCTATGGCCAGGGCGATGTGACGGAATTTGCCCGCGCGATGACGGGGTGGACGGTTGCCGGCATTAATCGCGGGCCGATTGCGCGCTTTGCCGGGACGAACGGAACGCCGGGCGATTTTGTGTTCGCCAATGCCATCCACGAACCCGGCGCCCGGACGATCATGGGCAAACGATACCCGCAAGACGGCGAGGCGCAGGCGCAGGCGGTGCTGAACGATCTGGCGGTGCACCCCGCCACGGCGGAGCATATCGCGACGAAACTGGCGCGGCATTTTGCAGGCGATACGCCGCCGCCCGCGCTGGTGGCGCGGTTAAAGGCAGCGTTTCTGCAATCGGGTGGCGATCTGCCGACGCTGTACCGCACGCTGATTGCGTCCCCCGAAATATGGGGCGATGCGCCGACCAAGTTTCGATCGCCCTGGGATTGGTCAATCGCGGCGCTGCGGGCAATGGGCGCGCGTGATGTGCCAGCGCAACAGGTGACCGGGCTGACCAACCAGCTTGGCCAGCCGACCTGGCGACCCGGCTCCCCCGCCGGGTTTGACGATCTGAATGCAACATGGGCGGGGGCTGACGCGGTGCTGCGCCGTGTGGAGGCCGCAGAGCGTTTTGGCGGTCGAGCGGGCGGCAATGTTGACGCGCGGATGCTCGCCCCCCGGCTGTTTCCAGGCGCGCTCAGCAGCGCAACCCAGGCCGCCATCGCCAATGCCGACAGCCCCGGCCAGGCGTTGGCGCTGATGCTGGTTTCCCCCGAATTTTTGCGGAGATAATGTCATGATTGATCGCCGTTTATTTATCGGGGCAGGGGCCGCCAGCGCGGTTGCGCTTGGTTTTGCACCCCGGCTGGTGTTCGCCAAAGCGGCGACCGCCAAGCGTTTTGTGTTCATCATCCAACGCGGTGCCGCCGATGGGCTGGGCACGGTTGCGCCGGTGGGCGATCCGGCCTTTGCTGGCACGCGCGGGGTGCTGGCGGCTGATTTTGCCGGGGTGCCCGCGCTCGATTCGATGTTCGCGCTGCACCCGAACCTGAAAAATGTGGGCGCGCTCTATGCCCAAAAACAGGCGCTGTTCGCCCATGCCATCGCCTCGCCGTACCGCGACCGATCACATTTTGACGGGCAGAATGTGTTGGAGACGGGCGGGGCGGGGGCCTATCAGGTCAAGGACGGCTGGCTGAATCGGTTGCTGAGACAGTTACCGGCGGAGAATGCCAAGGCGATTGCTGTGGCGATTACCGTGCCGATGGCGCTGCGTGGTGCGCGTGAAGTGTCATCCTATGCTCCGTCAGCCTTGCCTCAGGCGAGTGAAGACCTGCTCCAGCGCGTGGCGATGTTGTATGACGGCGATGCCCAGCTTCATGCGCTGTGGAGCGATGCGATGAGCACGCGCGCGCTGACGAGCGGGATGGGGGCTGACGGCGGCGCGAATGGTGCGCAGAACGGCGTGCGCAATGCCGCCGCCACCGGCACGCTGGCCGCCAAATTGCTCGCCCCCGCAGACGGCGCGCGGATCGCGATGATTGAGACGGGCGGGTGGGATACGCATGCCGGGCAGCGCGGGCGGCTGGGGCTGCAGCTGGGCGGGCTGGATGCAATGATTGCCGCGCTGAAGGACGGATTGGGGCCATTATGGGCGGATACGATGGTGCTGGTCGCGACCGAATTTGGCCGCACTGTCGCGGTGAATGGCACCGGCGGCACCGATCACGGCACGGCCTCGTCGGCGATGCTGCTGGGCGGCGCGGTGCGAGGCGGGCGGGTGCTGGCGGACTGGCCAGGGCTGGGCGCATCGGCGCTGTATGAGGGGCGCGATCTTCGGCCCACGCTCGCGCTCGATGCCTTTATCGGCGGCGCGGTGGCCGGGCATTTCGGGCTTGATCCAGCGCGGCTGATGACAGCACTTTTCCCGGCGGCGCGGGGGCGTGCGATTGAGGGGTTGGTTTAGCCTACTGCCCCCGCGCAGGCGGAGACTTGCCCAGGTCCATGATCAAACTCGCCAGCAGATACAGCCGCGGGGTGAGTGAGCTGAGTTCCAGATATTCCAGTTCCGAGTGAAAGCCGCCGCCCACGGGCCCTAGCCCGTCCAGCGCCGCCACGCCCGCTTCATGCGCCAGCGCGGATTCAGACGCGCCGCCATTGCCGCCGCGTGCGATTTTCAGCCCGGCAGCCGCGTAAATCCGTTCTGCCCGGTCAGCCAGCGCGTCCGTGGCGGCATTGTCTGGCAGCGGCGGAAAGCTGATCGCGCGGGTGATCGATACCTGGGTGTCGGGAATGACCGTGGTTTGCGCATTGCGGCGGAACAGCGCGTCAACCTCCTCGCCTTGCGCCTTGGTGCGGATGCGGACGTTGATCGTCGCCGATGCATCTTCGGGGATGATGTTATAGCGTGATCCGGCATTCATCAGCGTCAGATTAGCGGTAACGCCGTCGCCGGTTTTGGGCAGCGGATCGGCGAGCTGGATTTGGTGGATCAGTTCGAGCGCGGCGTTGCGGCCGTCCTGCGGAGCGACGCCAGCATGTGCCGGGCGCCCTTTGACCGCGATGGTGAAGCCATTGCTCCCTTTGCGCCACACCGTCAGCCGATCAGGCGAATCGCCGGGTTCAAGGTTCAGTTCAACATCCGCGTCGGTGAGCAGCTTGGCGATCAGCGCGCGGGTGCCGGGTGAACCGCCTTCTTCTGATGTTTCCACGAGGAAGGTGATCTTGGCGAAATTCTTGAAATTCAGCTGGCGCAGCAGCTTGATTGCGAAAATACCCTCAACCACGCCGCCCTTTTCATCCGAAACGCCGGGGCCATAAGCGCGGGTTTCGTCCATGCGGAAGGGGCGCTTGGCGGCGGTGCCGGGCCCAAACACGGTATCGGTATGCGCGATCATCAGGATGCGACCCTTTCCCGTGCCGGTCAGCGTGGCGACGACGTTGTCGGGCAGGGTGGGCAGTTCGGCGGGGACCAGTTCCACGGTCATCCCCAGCGCGCGCAGTTCGGCGGCGACGAATTCGGACGCCTTTTGCCCGCTCACCTTGTCGCCCGTGCCCGAATCGATGTTGACCAGCTTTTCCAGCGTCGCGATTTGCGCAGGCCGCGCAGCGGCGGCGGCTTTCCACACTGGGCCTTTTTGAGCGGGTGCCTGGGCCAGCGCAGGCGAGGCGGCGACAAGCACGGGGATAAGGGCGGCCAAAAGTGCGGGCGTGGGGCGAAGGCGCATGCGAAGGGTTCTCCTGTGGATGGCGGCATTATGGGCGGCACCGCCCCGTCCAAGTCAAGCTGCCCTTTGCTACCGCCACCTGATCCGCTAACGACACGCCCTGCCTTATCTGGGACAATGGAATGACGCTCTACCACCGGTTCGCCGCGCATATTGATGCTGCCCTTGATGCGCTGGTCGCGTCGGGTGATCTGCCGAGCGGGCTTGATCGACGCAATGTGACGGTGGAGCCGCCGCGCGACACCAGCCATGGTGATCTGGCGACCAATGCCGCGATGGTGCTGGCCAAGCCCGCCGCCACCAATCCGCGCGCGCTGGCGGACAAGATTGCGGCGCAACTGGGTGCCTTGCCCGATGTGGCGAACGTATCGGTGGCAGGGCCGGGCTTCATCAACCTGACGCTGACCGATGCGACATGGCGCGCCGAGCTGACCGCGATCCGCGCGCAGGGCGATGCCTATGGCCGCGCGGAGCCTGCCAGCAAGCCGATCGTCAACATCGAATATGTGTCCGCCAACCCCACCGGGCCGATGCATATGGGGCATTGCCGGGGCGCGGTGGTCGGTGATGCGCTGGCGGCGTTGCTGGAATTTTCCGGGCACAGCGTGATCCGCGAATATTATGTCAACGATGCGGGTGGGCAGGTCGATACGCTCGCGAGGTCAGCGCATCTGCGGTACCGCGAGGCATTGGGCGCGGACATTGGCGACATTCCGGAAGGGCTATATCCCGGCGATTATCTAGTGCCGGTGGGGCAGGCGCTGGCTGCTGAATTTGGCACCCGGTATGTGGACGCGCCCGAGGGTGAGTGGCTGGTGCTGTTCCGGCAGCGTTCGGTTGCGGCGATGCTGGTGCTGATCAAGGGCGATCTGGCGAAGCTGGGCATCCACCACGATATTTTCTCTTCGGAAGCCGAATTGCAAGCGGCGGGCAAGCCCGAGGCGGCCGAGGCGGAGCTGCGCGCGCGCGGGCTGATTTATGATGGTGTGCTCGAAGCGCCAAAGGGCGAAACGCCGGACGATTGGGAACCCGTTGTCCTGCCGCTGTTCCGGTCCACGCAATTTGGCGATGATCAGGATCGGCCCATCCGCAAATCAACCGGTCAATGGACCTATTTCGGTGCCGACCTCGCCTATCACTATCAAAAGACGCAGACCGCCGATGAGCTGATCGACATCTGGGGCGCAGACCATGCCGGCACCGTAAAGCGAATCGTCGCAGCGGTGAACGCGCTGACGCACGGCGAGAAGAAGTTCGACATCAAGATCGTTCAGATGGTGCGGCTGCTGCGCGCGGGCGAGCTGGTGAAAATGTCAAAACGATCCGGCAATTTCGTGACGTTGGCCGATGTAGTTGATGAAGTGGGCAAGGATGTCGTCCGCTTCACGATGCTGACGCGCAAGGCCGATGCGCAGATGGACTTTGATTTCGCCAAGGTGGTGGAGGCATCAAAAGACAATCCGGTCTTCTATGTTCAATACGCCCATGCCCGAGTCGCTTCGCTGCACCGGCGGGCTGAAGAGGCGGGAATTGCGTGCGCTGACGTTGATTTGTCCCAACTTGATACAGAAGAGCTGGCATTGGTGAAATTCGCCGCCCAGTTCCCGCGCATCGTTGAGACTGCGGCTGCGGCCCGTGAGCCCCATCGGATTGCGTTTTATCTTTATGATCTTGCAGCACTTTTTCACGCGGCGTGGAATGTCGGCAATGATCGGCCTGACCGCCGCTTCCTGATTGTGGATAATGCGCCGCTTACCTGCGCGCGACTTTTCCTGGCAGATGCGATAGGGCAAATAATTCGTAGTGGGCTGGGTATCATGGGTGTCGAGGCCGTTCTGGAGATGAATTAATGGCGACCGCCGGTGAATATGAGATCCGCGACGAAGACCGGCTGCCATGGCTGGAAACCGTTGAGGACGATTATAATGACGGGCCGTCGATCGTGCGGATTGGCCTGTTGGTCCTGCTTGGCCTCGCGATCATCGCCGGGGCGATTTACGGCGTTTACTGGTACCAGCACCGCGACGAGCAAAAAGGCACCGGCGAGCTGATCGCCGCTGTGGAAGGCGATTATAAGGTAAAGCCGGATACGCCGGGCGGGATGAAGGTTGAAGGAGAGGGCGATACCGCCTTTGCCACCAGCGAGGGCAAGGGCGACGGCAATGCATCGATTGACCTGAAAGCCGTCGCTGAAGCCCCGATGGCGGCAACGCCGGGTTCTGTGGCCAAGCCCCAGGGCAAAACAGGGGCGGCAGCCGTTCCCCCGTCGGGCGGTATGCTGAAGGCACCGGCACCCGGCGCGATGCCAATGGCAAAGCCGGTTGCGGCGGGTACATCGGGTAGTGCTGTGGTGCAGCTTGGTTCTTTCCCGGATGAGGGATCGGCCAATACCGCCTGGGCACGCGCGGCCAAACGGTTCACCTATCTGGGGCCGCTGGGCAAATCTGTGCAGAGCGCCGAGGTGAAGGGCCGCACCGTTTACCGGCTGCGCGTCAATGCCGGCAGCGCGACGCAAGCTCGCGAACTTTGCGCCAAGCTGCAACTTGCCGGAGAGGCTTGTTTCATCGCGCAGAACTAGGCTAGCCCTGCTGCATGAAACCAGTGATTTACGGGCTGTCCGGCCTGTCGCTAACCGCCGATGAGCGCGCGTTTTTTCGTGATGCAGACCCGTGCGGCTATATATTTTTCAAGCGCAATGTGGCGACGCGCGACCAAATAAGGGCGCTGACCAGTGAACTTCGCGCGCTTTGCGGCCGTGATGATGTGCCGATCCTGATCGATCAGGAGGGCGGGCGTGTCGCGCGAATGGGGCCGCCGGAATGGCCAGCATCCCCCGCTGGGCCAGCGTTTGATGCGTTGTATGATGTAGCACCAATGTCCGCGATTGAGGCGGCACGGGCCAATGCGCAGGCGGTGGGGCTGATGCTGGCTGAGGTGGGGATTAACGTCGATTGCTGGCCGCTGCTCGATGTGTCGCAGCCCGATACCACCCCGGCGATTGCCACCCGCGCTTACGGCCATGAGCCGATGCGCGTCGCCGCGATGGGGCGCGCGATTATGGAGGGGTTGCGGCAGGCAGGTGTCGTCGGCGTGGTGAAACACATGCCAGGGCATGGCCGCGCGGTGGTCGACACGCATTATCTGTTGCCCACGGTCACCGCGAGCGAGGCTGAGCTTGAGATTGATCTGGAACCGTTTCGCGCGCTCAACACCGCGCCGATGGGGATGACATCGCATATCATTTTCCAGGCCTGGGATCCGGATCGCCCCGCCACGCTGTCGCCCATCATCATCAACGATATCATTCGCGACCGGATCGGTTTTGACGGGCTGTTGATGACCGACGATATCGACATGAAGGCGCTGTCGGGCACCGCTGGCGAAAAAGCAGCGGGCGCGCTGGCGGCGGGGTGCGATGTGGTGCTCGATTGCTGGGGGCGGATGGATGAGATGGTGGAGATCGCCAATCTGATCGGGGACATGCCGCAAGTGTCGCGCGACCGGCTGGACCGGGCGATGGCGACAATTGCCGGTGCCACGCCGCAGGGCGACATCGCTGAGTTTATCGCCAAGCGAGACAGTCTGCTCGCGCTCGCCTGATTGGCGCGGATGTAATGTCAGTGACGCTTGACATTGTCTGCATGTAATGTACACATGACTATATGTAAGGACATCGTGTCCTTTACAGGAGCGGAGTTGACCATGAACATCGCATTTTATGTGTCGCTGGTAATCGGCGTGCTGGCGTTGATTGGCCTGGTGGGCATTATTGGTGGCGCATCGATGCGCGGTAAGTCGGTTAAGGGCGCAGCGTCCGGCCAGCGCATTTTCCGCGTGGGTGCAGTGGCGATGACGATAGCCGGCTTGGTCGGCATTCTTGCCGGCCTGTTCGGCGTTGTCGGGACTGATCAGGTTTTCGGCGGGCTGATGATGCTGATTTTCGGCACCGCAGTGTCGCTGCCCAAGCAGGGCGCCATGACGAGCCGTGCGGCACCGACGCCAACCGCGTAGTGCCGTGAACCGCTGGGCTTGTCGCGGTGGCATGATTGGCCCTAACCCGTTTGTTAGAACCGATGACGATTGAACCCGATCTGCTGACGCCCCCGGAAAATCCGGCGATGCCTGACGCTGACGTGGCGGACGTGCTGACCGTCGATATTGACGGGTGGGAAGGGCCGCTTGATCTGTTGCTGGCGCTCGCGCGCTCACAAAAGGTGGATTTGCGGGCGCTGTCGATCCTGGCGCTGGTTGATCAATATCTGGCCTATGTTGATCAGGCGCGGTCGCTGAATCTGGAACTGGCGGCGGATTATCTGGTGATGGCGGCATGGCTTGCCTATCTGAAATCGGCGTTGCTGCTACCCCGCGATCCCGAAGTGGAGCCTAGCCCTGAGGAGCTTGCTCTGCGGCTGCAATTGCGGCTCGAACGGCTGAATGCGATGCGGGAAAGCGGCGCGCGGCTGCTCGCGCGGGACCGGCTGGGGCGTGACGTGTTCGTACGCGGTGCCCCTGAAGGATTGCGGACGGTGCGCAAGGCGCTGTGGCAGGCCGAAATCTATGATCTGATCGCCGCTTATGGCCGGGTGAGTGCACGCACCCGGCCGGTGATGCATATTGTTGCCAATCGCCCGGTAATGACGCTGGAGGTGGCGCTGGAACGCGTTGCCCGATTGCTGGGTGCGCAGGTTGACTGGGCGACGATTGAGGCATTTCTGCCGCCCCAGGCCGATGGCCCTTTCCGCAAATCGGCGCTGGCATCCAGCTTTCTGGCGGCGCTTGAACTGGCGCGGCAGGGGCGGGTGGAGTTGCAACAGAAATCACCCTTTGCGCCGCTATATCTGCGGCGACCGGCATGAACGCGCCTGATGATTTTGTCCGCGCGGTGGAAGCGGTGCTGTTCGCCGCTGATGCGCCGATGACGATCGAGCAGATTCGCGCGCATGTGGGCCCCGACGTTGATGGGGGCGATGTGCGCGGCGCGCTGGCGGCGCTGGAATCCGATTATGCCGGGCGCGGCATCGGCGTGGTGCGGCGCGGCGAGCGTTGGCATTTCCAGACGGCGGCGGACATGGCGCATCTGTTGCGGCGCGACCGTGAGGAGCCGCGCAAGCTGAGCCGCGCGGCAATCGAAACGCTGGCGATTATCGCCTATCATGAGCCGGTTACCCGCGCCGAGATTGAGGCGATTCGCGGCGTGCAGATATCAAAGGGTACGATTGATGTGCTGATGGAGGCCAATTGGGTGCGGCCCGCCGGGCGAAGGGAAGTGCCGGGCCGCCCGTTGACCTATGCAACCACCGCTGATTTTCTGGCGCATTTCGGGCTGGCGACCCGGCGCGACTTGCCCGGCCTGGATGATTTGCGCGCCGCCGGGCTGCTCGATCCGGTGGATTTGGCGATGGGCCAGATCGGCTACGGCGAAGATGATCAGCTCGATTTGGCAATCGATCAGCCGGAGGTGGCAAATGGCGATGAAGAGGCCTATCTAGGGGCTTATCCTGAAGGAGACGCGTAATGGGTAGTTTCAGCCTGATGCATTGGCTGGTGTTCGGCGTAATCGCGATTTTGGTGTTGGGCGGCGGCCGCTTTTCCAACCTGATGGGCGATGTGGCCAAGGGCATCAAGAACTTCAAAAAAGGCATGGCCGAGGAAGACGAAGCCAGCGTAAAGCGCGAACCAAGCCGGATTGATGCCAAGCGCGACGCCGATGTGGTGCTCGACCCCGCTGCCGAGCGTGCCCGCGACGACCGCTGATTGCGCCTTTACGCGTTACCGTTTTTACTGCTGTCGGGCCTGATTGATGTTTGACGTTGCCCCATCCGAACTGATGCTGCTGGCGGTGATTGCCCTGGTGGTCATCGGCCCCAAGGATTTGCCAAAGGCGATGCGTTTTGTCGGCCATTGGGTCGCCAAGGCGCGCGGGGTGATGGGCCAGTTCCGCGCCGGTTTCGATACCATGGTGCGCGAGGCCGAGTTGAAGGAAATGGAAGAACGCTGGGCGGCAGAAAATGCCCGGATCATGAGCGCCTATCCCCCAACCCCTGCAGCATTGCCATCACTGGAAGATGGTGCTGCGGCGTTGGACGACGATGCCCCCCCTGTGATGACTGCCGCGCCCTTGCTGCACGACGCGCCACCTGCGCTGACCGATGACGAAATTGCGGCCGCCGAAGGCGTGCCGGTGATGCAGCCGATGCAGCCTGCGACACCGTCAGGGTCGCCCGCATGAGCGCCGATGTTGCTGAC
>JBBSCC010000055.1:0-15209 GCA_038250735.1 Sphingomonadales bacterium
CCAGATTCCGGTCGATTTTTCCACCGGATCAGTGGGGCTGGGCGTTGCCGTTACCGCCTGTGCATCGCTGGTGCAGGATTACCTCGTTGCGCAGGGCAAGCTGGCGGCTGAGGACACCGGACGGATGATCGCGCTGATGGGCGATGCCGAGCTGGATGAGGGGAACATCTATGAATGCCTGATTGAGGCGTACAAGCATGACGTGCGCAATTGCTGGTGGATCGTTGATTACAACCGCCAGTCACTGGACGCGACAACGGCGGACCGGATGTTCGACCGGTTCGATGATATCTTCGAAACATGCGGCTGGCGGGTGCTCACGCTGAAGCACGGCAAGCTGCAACGCGCGGCGTTCAAGCGCCCCGGTGGCCTGCACTTGGAGGAATGGATTGAGCATTGCCCCAATGCCGATTTCGCCGCGCTCACTTATCAAGGCGGTGCCGCGTGGCGCGCGCGGCTGATGCGCGACATCGGCACGCGGCAGGATGTCGCGGCCCTGATCGACAGCCATGATGACGCCGCCCTTGCCCGATTGATGACCAATTTGGGCGGGCATTGCATGGAAACGATTCTCGATGCTTTCGCCCAGGCCGCGGATGACAAGCCGACCTGCTTCATCGCCTATACCGTCAAAGGATATGGCCTGCCGTTTGCGGGGCATAAGGACAATCATGCCGGGTTGATGAACCCCGGCCAGATCGCCAACCTGCGCGACCAGATGGGGATTGCGGCGGGGGATGAATGGGTGCCGTTTGCCGGGCTGGGCGATAATGCACAGGCCAGCCTTAACGCATTCATCGATCAGTCGCCGTTAAAGACGAAGGTCGCTGACCGGGCATTTGCAGCGGTGCCGGTTCCGGCTCGATTGCCGGTCCCCGAAGGTGAAGATCAAGCGACGCAAACCGCGTTCGGCAAAATTCTGCTCGATCTTGCCAAATCGGGCCACCCATTGGCCGATCATATCGTTACCACGTCCCCCGATGTTACCGTGTCGACCAATTTGGGGGCCTGGGTGAACCAGCGCGGACTATTCCGGCGCAAGGACATGGCCGATGTGTTCGCCGCCGCGCGCATTCCCTCCGCGCAGAAATGGGCGGCGCGCCCGGCGGGACAGCATATCGAACTGGGTATTGCCGAAAACAACCTGTTCCTGATGCTGGCGGCGGCGGGGATTTCAGCCCCATTGTTCGGCACCCGGCTGATGCCGGTCGGCACCGTTTATGATCCTTTCATCGCCCGCGGGCTCGATGCGCTGAACTACGGCTGTTACATGAACGCGCGTTTCCTGCTCGTCGCAACGCCATCCGGACTGACGCTGGGGCCGGAAGGCGGCGCGCACCAGTCAATCAATTCACCGCTGATCGGCATGGGCCAGCCGGGCCTGACCTATTATGAACCGGCCTATGCCGATGAAGTGGCGCTGCTGATGGGCCATGCGTTTCGCCATATGCAGGCCGACGATGGCGGCGCGGTTTATTTGCGGCTGTCGACACGCAGCATTGCGCAGGCGGTGCGCGCCAATGACCGCTGGGAGGCAGGCGCGATCAAGGGCGGCTATTGGCTGAAACCCCCAGCCCCCGGTGCTGAGGCGGCAATCGTGGCCACTGGCGCACTCTTGCCCGAAGCGCTGGAGGCGTGGGAGCAACTGCGCGACGATGTGCCCGGCATCGGGCTGATGGCGGTTACCTCGCCTGATTTGCTTCACCGGGGCTGGTCTGCCGCACGCGCGGCGCGCTGGAATGCCCAGAGCCTTGGGGGCGGCGAGGCGGCACATATCGCAACCCTGTTGGGCGGATTATCGCCTACGGCTGGGCTCGTAACGGTGATCGATGGCAGCCCCGGCACGCTTTCATGGATTGGCGGGGTGCGCGGCAACCGCGTCTCACCGCTAGGGATGGACCGGTTTGGCCAGACGGGCGATCTGCCCGATCTGTACCGCGAATACCGGCTGGACGCCGCCGCGATCATCGATGCGGCGGCGGAATTGTTCCTATGAGCGAATCGCAACGGCCCCATCGACACGTGGCCAACCGTTTCGAAAACCGCGACTGCCAAAACAAAAAGGAATCATCATGAAAACCCGTGCCGCTGTCGCTTTCGAAGCAAAGAGGCCGCTCGAAATCGTCGAGCTGGATCTGGATGGGCCTCGCGCTGGCGAGGTGCTGGTGGAAATCATGGCGACGGGCATTTGCCACACCGATGCCTATACTTTGGACGGTCTGGACAGTGAGGGGCTGTTCCCCAGCGTGCTTGGCCATGAAGGCGCAGGCGTGGTGCGAGAGGTGGGTGCGGGCGTTACCAGCGTTGTGCCCGGCGATCATGTGATCCCGCTCTACACGCCTGAATGCCGCCAGTGTAAATCATGCCTCAGCGGCAAAACCAATTTATGCACGGCAATTCGCGCCACTCAGGGCAAGGGCCTGATGCCCGATGGCACAAGCCGGTTCAGCCATAAGGGGCAGGCGGTTTTCCATTACATGGGCTGTTCAACCTTTTCGAACTTCACCGTCCTTCCTGAAATTGCCGTGGCGAAAATTCGCACCGACGCGCCGTTCAAGGCGAGCTGCTATGTCGGCTGCGGGGTCACCACCGGGGTGGGCGCGGTGGTGAACACCGCCAAGGTCCAGGTGGGTGACACGGTGATCGTGTTCGGGCTGGGCGGCATTGGCCTGAACGTGCTGCAGGGCGCGCGCATGGCGGGTGCGAGCTTCATCATTGGCGTTGATATCAACCCTGCGCGCGAAGAATGGGGCAAGCGTTTCGGCATGACCCATTTCGTCAACCCTAACACCGTCGATGGCGATCTGGTCGCGCACCTTGTTGCACTTACCGATGGCGGGGCGGATTATACTTTTGATTGCACCGGCAACACCACGGTGATGCGCCAGGCGTTGGAGGCATGCCACCGCGGCTGGGGCACCAGCATCATCATCGGCGTGGCAGAAGCCGGCAAGGAAATCAGCACCCGCCCGTTCCAGCTTGTTACCGGCCGCAACTGGCGCGGCACCGCATTCGGCGGTGCCAAGGGCCGCACCGATGTGCCCAAGATCATCGACTGGTACATGAACGGCAAGATCGAAATCGACCCGATGATCACCCACGTCCTGAGCCTGGAGGAGATCAACAAGGGATTTGACCTGATGCATGCCGGCGAAAGCATCCGATCGGTCGTGGTGTATTGAGGGGATTGTGAGGATAGGGCCGTTTGATCGCACTTGCGCCCGCCCACAAAAAACGGCGGGGGATTGCTCCCCCGCCGCGATTTGGTGGTCGGCCACCGGGCACGCGCCCGGCAGGTGACTTACAGCTTGGTGCGGATGCCCAAGAAGAACAACCGGCCAAGACCCGACACAGGAAAAGCCGAGCTCGACAGGTAAGGCTGCGCGTCGGTCAGGTTGTTCACACCACCATAAATGGTGCTGTCCTTGAACACATCGACGTTGAACGACAGGCCGTGGATGAAATAGGTCGGTGCAAAGCCTGCATCGCCAAATTCCGTCGCGATCCGTTCAATCTGGATCGCAGCGGCTGCCGCCGTGCTGTCGATATATTGCACGTTATAGCCAAAGGAAAACGGCCCGCGCTTGATGTTCAGGTTCGCCGTGCCCTGGAATTCCGGCACGCTGAGCTCGCGTAGCCCCGGATTCACCAAGGTTGGATTACCCGGATCGAAGAAGCGGTTGACCTTTTCGGTCCAGTTCCCGTTCAGGCCGATATTGACTTTATATTCGCGGGCGATGTCGAATCCATAGTTAATGCTGGCGTCGATGCCTGATGTTTCAATCCGGCCAAAGTTGAGCTGGGTTTGCGTCAGGAAGTTGAAGCCGAATGTGGCAGGGCCAGCAGTCGGGCCATTGCGACGGAACAAGCTGCAGAACTGGTTCGGGAAGGTGGTATTATCATAGCAGGTGTTGACCGTATCCTGCGCCGTCACCGCCGAAATCGCGTTTTCGATGCTGATCGAATAATAATCGGCAGACACCGTCAACCCGCGAATAAAGCGCGGCTGCACCACCGCGCCAACCGTGAAGGTCGATGCGGTTTCCTGGGTCAGATTGGGGTTGCCGCCGCTGGTTCCTGAAAAACGCCCGGTCAGCGGATCGCTGTAGGTGGCAAGGAAAGCTGCTGCATTGGGGATGCCAAGCGCCGTTGCCGCTGCGATGCAGTTGGCACGGCGTGCGGGCGTCGCCCCAATATTGACCACATCGCACGGATCAGAAGGCCGGAAGGTTGCGCCCTGCGCCGGGCTGAACAATTCGGCGATGTTGGGTGCCCGGATTGCACGGGCATAGGTGCCGCGGAATCGGATATCCGGAATTGGTGCCCAAACCCCGTTGACGTTCCATGTGAAGGCGCCGCCCGTGGTGGAATAATCGGCGTAACGGCCTGCAGCGCCCACCGTCAGTTCGTGGAAGAACGGCGTTTCCTTCAGGATCGGCAGCTCGAATTCACCAAACACTTCCTTCACATCGAACGAGCCACCGGTGTTTAGGGTGCGCGTTGACGGATCGAAGATCAGCTGCTGGTTTGCCGAGATATCGCCGATAAAAGTGCCCGCTGGCCCCGCTGGCGAGTTGGCGGGCAACAGGCCAAGTTCAAGATCGCTGAACCGCGAGCTGGAGGTTTCACGGCGATATTCGGCACCGGCCGAGAAACGCACTGCGCCGCCGGGCAGGTTGAAGAACCCGCTGGTGTCACCCGTTACCGAACCGGTGATAACGAACTGGGTCAGGCGGAAAAAATCGGTGGTTGGCGTGGTGATGAAATCAACCGCTGCCTGGCTGATCGAATTCACCCCGTTGAACAGGCTGGCTGGCCGACATTGGCCGTCGCCCGGCCGGAACGTGAAGAAACCGCCTTCGATAAAGGGGAAGGTTTCCGATCCCACATATGGCACATTGCTGATGTCAGAACGGCAGATCGGTTGGCCATTGGGGCCGCGCACCACGTCAATCGCCGCGAACAGACGATCGTAGCGAACCGAATTGCCCTGCGTCACCGAACTGTCTGTGCGGCCATAATTGGCGACGAGTTCATAGTTCAGGTTGCTGGTCACTTCACCGCGCACGCCGCCAACGATGCGATAGGTATCACGCTTGGCGGTCTGGATGTTTGGCCCCAGATCAAGAAAGTCGCGGCTAACGCGAAGGCCGCCTGCATCGTTCGCTTCCGCCTGCAAGGCGGCGGGGATAAAGGGGTTGTCCGGCAAGATCAGCAGCGAATCATAAAACGTATTGTAGTTGTTGCGCGATGTGGTGTTGTTGCGCGCATATTTTGCATCAACGAAGAATTCGGCTGCCGGCGACAGTTCAAAATTGGCGCGGAAATCTCCGTAAAACCGCTCACTGCCCGGGATCAGCGACGATTGGTTAGTGCGCTCCACCGCGCCGTCGCCGCCAAACTGGTTCTGGCTGGTTGAAATAATGCCGTCCTGGAAGATGCGCACGCCGCCATTGTCTGTCGAGACATAGCAGCCACCACCACCAAAGCCGGTGAGGCCGATAAAGCTTTCGTTACAATCGCGAATGCCATTGTTGTTCAAATCGGTGGTGAACGGCGCGAAATCGGCGCGGAAGATAAGCCCAGCGTTTGAGCTGATTGCGAACACCGGTGCACGACCGATGACAAAGGTGGGAGAATTGGCAGCACGCGTGATCAGTGCCTGTTCGGCCGCTGTCGGCGTGATGCCAGGGAACAAGGCGGCAAACTGCGCTGCCGTTGGAATCGCGGGGCCAAAGGCGATCCGGGTACCGCGCGGGCCGGGGCCACCGACACGGAAACGGCTGGCAAAATTCGGGGTCGCTGCGGCGCTGATGTCGCCCACCTGGAACCGAAGCACGGGGTTTTGATAGGTGGTTGAGTTATTACCGCGGCCATTGTTGGCAGTGAAATCACGGTCGCCGAACAGCACTTCGGCGTCGTTGGTATAGCCTGCGCTGAAGGTGAAGTTACCACGGCCACCGGCGAAGTTCTTGCCATAAGTGCCTTCGATGCGGAAGGTTTCGCCATCGCCTTGCGACGAAATGCCGCCTTGGGCGTCGACAGCAAAGCCTTCAAAATTCTTGTTGAGGACATAGTTGACCACGCCGGTGACGGCATCGGCACCATAAATGGCGGATGCGCCGCCGGTCAGCACATCGACACGGTCAATCAGTGCGCGGGGGATCGTCGCGACGTCCACCGTCTGCGCGCCCGCCACACCGGATACGTGCCGATATCCGTCGACAAGCACCAGCGTGCGGTTTGAACCCAACTGGCGCAAGTTCAACGTCGCCTGACCAGCGCCGCCACCGCCGCGCTCGAGCGAATCAGCGACCGTGCCTGACGCAAGCAGTGCCGGAATTGTGCGCAGTGTGGCCGAAACGTCCGTATTGCCCGATGCACGCAGTTGCTCTGCGGTAACGGTGCTTATTGGCAGAGGTGAGGTTGCATTGGGATCACGCTTCAGCCGGCTGCCCGTAACAACAATCGCGCCATCGTCCGCTGCTTCTTCTGCGGCCACCGGCGCAGTTTGCGCGTGCACTGGTGCCGCCAGCATCATTGCAACAACAGATGCGCCAGCGAGCACTGAAAGTTTCGAATTCAACCGCATTTATACCCCCTAAGGCAACAAAATTACCGATTGAGGGTGTACCAACTTTTGTTTGGTTGCAATGCAGCACAAAAGCCAAGATCCTGCTCAGCAGAGATTTTTTAGAAGTGTAACTGAAAAGTCACGTACATTGCTAAATTGTGTCTGACGGGTGCGTTTTTGTACCTGCGGCCGGGCGGCGGCGGGGCTTATTTGCCGGGCGCAGGCTGCGGCTGCGGGGGTGCCATGTACAAAATCCGCATCAGCGTATCGCCGGGATCGCGCAGCGGATCGGTGGCGATGCTGTTCACACGGCCTGATTCGGGTGCGGCAAGCGTTTCGATGATTCGGCCAAATGGATCAGCAAGCGTCGCGACCGGCTGGCCCTTGGTCACGGCGTCGCCCAGATCGACGAGCAGCGTGGCATAGCCGCCCCGGCTGGTGGCAACCCGGGCGAGCGTATTGCCGATATAGGGTTTGACGGTGCGGGCAGGGGCGCTGCCGGGCGGCAGCATTTTCAGATCAACCATGACGCGTTCGATGCCATCAACCGCACGGCCAATAACCACCCGGTCAAACATTTCGGGGCGTTCAAGCTCCAGCGTGATGGCCGGGACGCCGCTTTTCAGCATTTCGGTCTCCACGCTGCCTGCAACGCCGGGATCGATCTTAATCATGTCCGGGCCGATCAATTCGCCAATCGCGCGCGCCCGGTCTGATCCGGCAAAGATATACATCGGATAGGCGGTGCCGCGTGATTGCGTGTGCAGATCAATCGCGGTGTCCGCATTGGGGCGCAGCAGTTGCGACCAGAGCCGCCCCGCATACAGGCTGGCGCGATCGCTGCTGGTGGGATCACCCGGCATCAACCGGTTCAGGTTCGCCCCGTCCACCCCGCCGCCGGGCGTGAAGGCGCGGGTGTGGTGCAGCAAGCCCGGCGTATTCAGCCCCGGCACCGCGATAATCGTGCCGGACAGCTTGGCAGGATCAATCTTGCCGACCAGCCGGTGAATCACATCAATGCCGTTCAGTTCATCGCCGTGAATCCCCGCCGTCAGCAACAACCGGTGCCCCGGCTGCGCGCCGCGCACGACGATAACGGGCACATACCAGCCCTGGCCAATGGCATTATCACTTACCCGAAACCAGAAGCGGTGCACCTGGCCCGTTGCCAGATCACCCACGTGCAGCTTGTCGATCACGGCGGTGCCGTCGATCCGGTCCCCGGTTTGCACTGTCTGCGCGGCGGCAGGGGCGACGGAGAAACATGCTGGGACCATGGCTGCTGCCAGCGCCAGCATCGGCCAACGCGCTGCCTGTGGAAGCCTGTGGAACAAGGAAATTAGCCGGTCCATGATGGAGATTTAACCGCTATCATGGGCACCGCAATCCGGTGATCGCCCTTGCCGTGTTGGCGCCGTCATCGCCCAACAGAGCTATAGACAAAGCCAGCCCGCGCCGCTTCTTCGGGTGGATAGATGTTGCGCAGGTCGACCATGACCGGGGCGGCCATGGCCGCTGCCAGTCGCTTCAAATCAAGCGCGCGGAAGATATCCCATTCGGTGACGATGGCGATCACATCGGCGCCTGCCGCTGCCTCATACGCGTCGCGGCAATAGGTTACCTGCGGCATCATCGCCTGCGCTGCATCCATCCCTTCGGGATCATAGGCGCGGATGTTTGCGCCGGCATCAATCAGGCTCTGGATGATCGCCAGGCTGGGCGCGTCGCGCATGTCATCGGTGTTGGGCTTGAAGGTAAGCCCCAATATCGCCACCGATTTGCCGCGCGCATCGCCGCCCAGCGCCGATATCACCTTGCGCCCCATCGCGCGCTTGCGGCTGTCATTCACCTGTACCACTGCTTCCACGATCCGCACCGGCGCGCCGTAATCCTCCGCCGTCTTCAACAGCGCCAGCGTATCCTTGGGAAAGCACGACCCGCCATAGCCGGGCCCGGCATGCAGAAATTTGGAGCCAATCCGGTTATCAAGCCCAATCCCGCGCGATACATCCTGCACATTGGCGCCCACCGCCTCGCACAGATCAGCGATTTCATTGATGAAGGTGATCTTGGTCGCCAGAAAGGCGTTGGCGGCATATTTGATCAGTTCCGCGGTGCGCCGCGCGGTGAACAGGATCGGGCTTTCGTTCAGGTACAGCGGGCGATAAATGTCGCGCATCACCTGCATCGCGCGCGCATCCTCTGTGCCGATCACGATCCGGTCAGGGCGCTTGAAATCGCCAATCGCGGCCCCTTCGCGCAGGAATTCGGGGTTGGAGACCACCGCCACATCAACCGACGGCACCATCTCACGCAAGATCGCCTCCACCTTATCGCCTGTGCCCACCGGCACGGTCGATTTGGTGACGATCACGGTGGGCCCAGTCAGCGCGGCCGCAATCTCGCGCGTTGCCTCAAACACATAGGTCAGATCGGCATGGCCATCCCCGCGCCGCGACGGCGTGCCAACCGCAATGAAAATCGCATCGGCACCGGCCACTGCGGACTTCAAATCGGTCGTAAAGGTCAGCCGACCGGCATTAACATTGGCCGCCACCAGCGTGTCTAGCCCGGGCTCAAAGATCGGCATCCGCCCGGCCTTCAGCGCGTCAATCTTGTCCGCGTCCTTGTCAACGCAAACCACATCATGACCAAAATCTGAAAAACATGCTCCCGAAACCAGGCCAACATAGCCCGAGCCGATCATCGTAATCCGCATAACCCAACACCATCCCGATTAACCGAGCCGCCCCTCTAGCGAAACCACGCCGGATTACCAGACAGCGCCCCCCAATCCGCAACACAGCCGCGACGGGGGGCGTATTTAGAACAGCGTTGTCGGAACAACACCGGGGCCGCGGCGATTTACACCTGTTGCACGCGGCAGTTTTCCAATGACCGGTTGTTTGCTGCCCGGTTGGTCGGGATCACTGGTCGCTAACCCGCAGCAATTTGCCAAAGTGGCAGTGCTTGTTTACGCGCTGAACAAACGTTTTGGCAGGTTGGCGTGTTCAGACGGCAGAACTTATTATGTAATGACAATTGATTAGCCAGAGAATGTTGATGGCAAATGTCCGGGTCGCTGCGTGATACATTCGACGCACCAAAGGGATTTTCCATCCCGTTCGTAATTTGGAAGGTTGGCCGGATAATTTTTCCAGCTATAAGCAGTGTACTCCGTCAAGGCAGGTAATTCATTGTTATCAAGCGGTACATTTCTGGGCACGGCCACGTTTCCGATGGCCGCACTGACTGCCTTGTCTATCTTTTCAGCGGTTTATCTCGCTGCGCTTGGTGATGCGCATACAGTTGCGGTCGGGCTTGCCGTCGCCTGCGTGTTTTACATCCTTGCATGGTTGGCACCCCGGCCCGACGGGCAGCTGGCCAATGGTGCACAGCGTGCCGTTGATCGTGGGCAATATGGCGTTGGTTACGCCGTGGCAGTATTGGTCAGCGCCTTCGTCCCGATGTTGGCGGTGCTTGCCATTGGCGTCGTGCTCGAATGTTTCAGCAGCGCGCTGGCAAACGATAATATGAACGTCTGGCTGTGGTCATATGGTGTGGTGACGCTGCCGTTGACGCTGCGCGCGCATCTCGCTGATCGTGCGGACAGGACGTTGAACAGCATTCAATCATATGCCGCGCAGGTCAGTTTTGCGCTGGTCGCCTTTATGATGATGTTTTTTTCAGCGAGCCCTTCGGTTGTGCTGATGGTGGCGATCATACCGCAAGCATTGCCATTTACGGTCGGCTTTTTCCTCGCCTTGGCTGATAGAAATGCGCTTCGCGATGTTCAGATGTAATGATCGCCGCTGACCGGGCTGGCCGATGATGGCGCGGCTTTCCTTGCTCGACGGGCGCCCGATTGGCAGCGCCGCCACCAGCTTCCTGCGCCTCCCGCCATTCCCGCGGTCCCAGCCAGCGCCATTCGCTGGCACCAGCCCACCGCTAACAAGTCTGCTGCAGGCCGAATCGTCACCTGAAACGGCAGCCATGATCTGCCGTCAATTGCTGGAGAATCGCGTGGGCGGCGATTTTTGGGCGCCGCCAATTCTTGGCCTGGAACGTCCCAGCCACATCATGATCCCGCTGACGCTGGAGCAAGCTAGCGCCATGCACGCCGCGCTGGTGGCCGAAGCAAAGCTGCCCAGTTGGGCGATCGTCCAGGCGATCGTTCGGCCCGGCCCAAAGGCAAAGCAAATTGCGGCATGGTTGCATGCGCAGGGCGTGCCGGTGCAATCCGGCCCGGTTGATCCATGGTCAGTGCGTGACGACAGCCTGAGTTTATTGACCTCCGCCGATGACGACTTTGCCCTCGTGGCACAGCTGCGCGGGCTGCACGTCCGCCGTTTTGCAATCGCCGGTGGTGCAGAGCTGATGGCACCGCAGCCCGACGCCATCGAAACGGCGCAGCGCCACATTCTGTCGCAGCATCACTATTGGGACAGTTTTACTGGGGCAGCCTGTTCGCCAAGCGCGTTCATCGATCAACTGGGTGGCTGGCGGGCGCAGATAGACCAGAATCGGGCGATCGGCGCAGCAATAGGCATAGCGGGCTGGAAACGGCGCGAGATCGAAACGTTTTTTTGGGCTGGGCGCGCGCAACCGCTGATGTTCCACCGCTCACCCGCACGGGCGTTACGTGCCGTCGCCGCCACAAATGGTGCCGTTGCAGCCTGGCCGTCGCGCGTTCCGCCCTCGCTGTTCACCGACGCTGCAGCTGTGGGCATCGCCGTGCATCAGGTTGAGGACGGATTTATCCGGTCGGTCGGGCTGGGCAGCGGCCTGCACCCGCCGCAATCAATCGTGGTTGATCCTGTCGGAATCTATTACGATCCCACGTGCGCCAGTGCGCTGGAACAGGTGCTTCAGACGCAGGATTTTGCACCCTCGCTGATAGCCCGGGCCGAAACGCTTGTGGCGGTGATCATATCGTCGGGGATCAGCAAATATGCAGCCGGGCGTGACCGGGTTGAAGCATTGCCCAATGCGGGGCGCCGCGTGCTGGTAACCGGTCAGGTGGAGGATGATCGGTCGGTTCTGCTCGGCGGGGGCGACGTGACCGGTAACTTTGATCTGCTGCGCCGCGCCCGCGCCGAAGAACCGGATTCCTTCCTGATTTTCAAGCCGCATCCAGATGTGGAGGCGGGGCACCGCAAAGGAGCAATCAGCGACAGCGAATGCCTGAAATTCGCTGATCTCGTGGTTCGTGATGTTTCAATGGCCGCGTTGCTTGATTCAGTCGATGCGGTGCATGTCTGGACGTCGCTGGCGGGGTTTGAAGCGCTACTGCGCCGCCGGGAGGTGATTGTTCACGGTCAGCCTTTTTTCGCGGGCTGGGGATTGACGCGCGATCTGGCAGAAAATGTGTCCCGCCGGACCCGGCGGCTGTCGTTGATGGAGCTTGTCGCGGGGACGCTGCTTGTCTATCCGCGATACCTTGACCCGGTAACGAATTTGCCATGTACCCCCGAACTGCTCATTTCCCGGATGGCACATCCACAATTCCAGCAGCGGACATTGCTGACGCGCGTTCGCGCGATTCAGGGGCAGATAAATCGGTGGTTCCAATGAATTTGGTCTCCACAATATCAGCCGCGCAAAGCCAGACCTTCCTGTTTCTCCAGGGCCCCCATGGCGCGTTCTTCCCTCGACTGGGGGCAGCGCTCAGCAGCCGTGGACACAAGGTTCTACGGATCAACTTCAACGGCGGTGATCGGGCGACATGGCCGGGCCAGATCGATTATGTTGGCCTTGAAAGCCGGTGGCCTGGCTATATCGCCCGCTTCCTGCAGGAACGCCAGATTACCGATCTGGTCGTCTATGGCGATTGTCGGCCAAAACACGCAGTGGCAATCAAGGCTGCTAAGGCGATTGGTGTTCGCGTTCAGGTGTTTGAAGAAGGCTATATCAGGCCGGATTGGGTAACGCTGGAGCGCGACGGCGTGAATGGCAACTCCATGCTGCCCCGCGATCCTGAATGGTATATCGAACAGGCGCGCAACTTGCCGCCAGTGCCCAGTTTTGCACCCATCCACTCATTCCAATCCACCCGTGGGTGGGGGGCGTTTTTTTATTACGCCCAGTTTGTGCTGCAATATTGGCGTTTCCCGTTCCATCACAGCCACCGCCCCAGTGATCCTGTGGCAGAAGGCGTGGAGTGGCTGCGCCGGTTCCAGCGCCGCAAGCAGGAATATGCGCGCACCGCATTGGCGCAGAGCAAGCTGGACGGTGCTGACTATGTCCTTTTCCCGCTGCAGCTTGATTCAGATTATCAGATCCGGCTGCACTCCAGTTTTGCGGGGATGCGCCCGGCGATTGTCAAAGTGCTGTCTAGCTTTGCCGAACACGCGCCCCCGACCATGCGGCTGGCGGTGAAGGAGCATCCGCTCGACCCCGGACTGAACGACTGGCACCGGATCACGCAGGAGGAAGCGGCTCGGTTCGGGGTGGCCGACCGGGTTGATTTCATCGAACACGGCGATTTGCTTGGCTTGGTCCAGCGCGCGCACGGGATGGTGACTGTCAACAGCACGGCGGGCACGCTGGCGCTGATTGAGGGAAAGCCTGTGGCGGTAATGGGCAATGCCGTTTACGATATCGCCGGTATCACCCATCAATCAGGGTTGAATGAGTTTTGGCGCGCGCCCCAATCGCCAAACCCCAGGACTTTCGATGCGTTTTACCGCGTGCTTATCGATCGCTGCCTGCTGCATGGCGCTTTCTTAAGCAGTGATGGGATTGGCATGATGATCAACGCGGCAGCGGATCGATTGACCAGCGACCGGGTTGCCGTTGAAATGCTTTCAGGTTCGGCGACCGCGAGATAATGCCGAAGCCGTCGGCGCCTGAAATTGTCCTGGATATATCCAGGCTTGTATCCCGCGTGCTCCATGCAACGCCGACCGGCGTTGACCGTGTAGAGATGGCCTATGCCCGGCAATTGCTGCGGATGGCGCCCGACCGGCTGTGTTTTTCCGCGCTCAACATTTTTGGTGCCTATGGGCATATCCCCCATGCTGCCGCCGAACAGTTTCTTGATCGAACCGAAGCGCTTTGGTCGGGCCAAACGGCAAAGCCGAAGGGCAAGTTCGCCACCTATGCCGCCGCCGCTGACCTGCTAACCTTGACCTGGCCGCGCAAAATTGCCCCCGCTCACGGGCCCCGTGTTCTGCTTCAGGCGTCACCGCACCATCTGCATGACGAAACCAAAACTGCCGATATCATCAAGCGGGAAGGTGCCAAATTCGTCTGCCTTCTCTACGATCTTATCCCCATCGAATTTCCCGAATATGCCCGGCCAGATGGCGCAGCGACGCATTTGAAACGCATTGAGACTATGGCGCGACTGGCCGACGGGGTGATCGCGATATCAGCCAGCACCCGGCAGTCTTTCGCGCCGTATCTGGCCAAGACCGGGCGTGACATCCCGGTGGATGTCGCCCTGCTGGCCGATGACGTTCCAGCAGCCTGGTTGGGCAGTGCGGTGCCGGGTGAGCAGCCATATTTCGTCTGCCTGGGGACGATTGAACCGCGCAAAAACCATCTGCTCCTGCTCAACCTGTGGCGCCAAATGGTGGAAACGGCGGCCGATCCGGCTGCTGTTCCCCGGTTGATCGTGATCGGTCGGCGCGGGTGGGAGAATGAGAATATTGTCGACATGCTCGATCGCTGCCCGGCGCTGCAGGCGCATGTTGATGAGCGGTCGGGGCTATCCGACCATGCTGTGCGGCAAATGATTGCGGGCGCCAGGGCGTTGCTGATGCCGTCTTTCGCCGAAGGGTTTGGATTGCCCGTGGCGGAGGCCATTGCCATGGGCGTGCCGGTGATTTGCAGCGACCTGCCAGCGCACCGCGAAGCCGGCGGCGACGTTCCCGATTATCTCGACCCGCTGGATGGGCCAGGCTGGCGCGGGGCGATAATGGCCTATGCTGACCCGGATTCGCCCGCGCACCGGCTGCAGCGCGAACGGCGGCTTGGCTGGCAGGCAATCGACTGGGCCAGCCATTTTGAAACCGTGATCGCCATGGTTGATCGCGTTTGTTGACCGCCTGGCCAGCGGTAAGGGATGTCGTCCGCGGCACAGCCACCCCATGGAGCGGCCTGGCCCGGCTGATCTGTGTTTAGGGAACGATGGTGGCCACGGTGATGATCGGCAGGATCGATGACGAGATGACGCCAACGAATTTCTGGATGTCAGCCAATGGCGCGTTGGACACGTACAAAATGTCCTTGTTTCGAATGGGGAAGCCCTGAGCAATGAAGAATGTCGCCGGGTTCTTCAGATCGATCCGGTAAATAACGGGCACCTTGCCATCAGGCGTGGTGCGTATTTCGGTTCCCGGCGGCAGATCTAGCATTGCGGGGTCTTCCAGCCGGAAAATGAATGTCCCGCGCACATCGGCCCGCTGATCCTGCAGCCCCGAAACGCGACCCAGCGCCTGCGCCAGCGTCAGTCCGGTGGCTTCGAATGGCAGTTCTTCATTGCGGCCAGTCGCGCCCAGCGCTGTGAAGCTATACGGCTGGAACAGCGCGGTAACGACATCGTCGGCCTGTAACCGGATGTTCTGGCGGGGATCATTGATCACCATCGACAGCGGCAAGGAAACAACTTTTTCGCCACGCGTTACCTGGA
>JBBSCC010000056.1:0-15024 GCA_038250735.1 Sphingomonadales bacterium
CTATTTTCTGATGTCCGATCATCTGCTGCGCGGTGTTGATGAGGTTGAGGGGATTGATGACCGGCACCGCGAGCAACTGCGCTTTGCCACACGCGGTTTTGTCGATGCGATGAGCCCCAGCAATTTCCCCGCCACCAACCCGTTGGTGCTTGAAAAAACGCTGGAGACCGGCGGCGAGAATCTGCTGCACGGGCTGCAGAATATGATGACAGATCTGGCAAAGGGCCAGCTGACGCATACCGATCCTGATGCGTTTGCGGTGGGCCGCAATCTGGCGATGACGCCGGGCAAGGTTGTCAAGCGCACGCCGCTGTACGAACTTATCCAGTACACGCCGACGACGCCCGATGTGCTGGCGGTGCCGCTGGTGATCTTTCCGCCGTGGATCAATCGATATTACATCCTCGACCTCAACCCGGAAAAAAGTTTCATCAAATGGGCGGTTGATCAGGGGCTAACGGTGTTCGTCGTGTCCTGGAAATCCGCAGATGCCGCAATGAAAGACATCGTCTGGGACGATTATGTAGAGGCCGGGCAGATCGATGCGATCGACACGGTCCTTGATCTGCTCAACGTCGAAAGCGTTCACGCAATTGGCTATTGCGTTGCGGGAACCACGCTGGCGGCGACATTGGCGGTGCTTGCCGCGCGCGGGCAGGCCAGCAAGGTGAAAAGCGCGACCTTTTTTACGGCCCAGGTCGATTTCGCGCGGGCCGGCGAACTGCTCAATTTTGTCGACGATGAACAGATGCAGCGGATTGAAAATCTTTCGCCGGAGGGGTTTTTGGATGGGCGCTATATGGCGGCGACGTTCAACCTGCTGCGCGGCCGAGACCTGATCTGGAATTACGTCACCAACAATTACCTGCTCGGTCAGGATTACGCCCCGTTCGATCTGCTGCATTGGAACGGCGATACCACCAATTTACCGACCAAATGGCATTTGAGTTATTTGCGCGACCTTTACCGCGACAATTTGCTCGTCAAGCCGGGCGTGATGGCGATTTCGGGTACGCCGATTGATCTGCGTGCGGTGGCAACGCCTAGTTATGTCCAGGCCGGCCGTGATGATCATATCGCCCCTGCTGACAGCGTTTGGCAGATTACGCACCACTTCACGGGGCCGATTCGGTTTGTGCTTGCAGGGTCGGGTCATATTGCGGGCGTGGTCAATCCGCCGGCCGCGGGCAAATATCAGTATTGGACGAATCCAGTTCTGCCTGAAACGCTTGACGCTTTCATCGCCGGCGCCACTGAAACCAAGGGAAGCTGGTGGCCAGACTGGATGGCGTGGATTCGCGCGCAGGATGCATCGACGGTGCCCGTGAAAGGAGCGCGCCATCCCGGCAAGGGTCGCCTGAAATCCTTGGGTGATGCGCCAGGAGATTATGTCGCGGCACGATAAAACTATAAATATCTGATATTTAGTGCAGCAAATCGCACTTTGTTGCGCTGCACAAAAAGTCCTTGCATCGTGGGCTGCATGTTATATATTGCAGTGCAGCAAACGAGAGCAGGGAGGCCGCGATGGCTGACAAGATTATCACGACAAACGAAGCGGCTCCTGTTGTAAAGGCAGCAGCAACGCCGGTTGTTGTTCCCACCGCAGCAGCGGTTGCGCCAACCCCCGCAGCGGTTCCCGCGCCGGTTGTGGCGAAAACCGCACCCGCGGCTCCCGTGATTGCTGAAACGGCCTCTGCAAAGGTTTTGGTCAAGACGGCGACGCCAAAGCCTGCCGCACTAAAGGCCCCCGAGCCGAAGGCGCTCGCACCAAAGGCGCTCACAACTAAGCCGGTAACGCCGGCCGCAGCGCCTGTGAAGAAGCCCGCAGCAAAGCCTGCGAAGAAGATTGTTAGCGTTAAGACCCAAGCCAAGCCAATCGCTGCGCCTGCAGCTACCCACACCAAAAAGGAAGTAACCACCATGGAAAACACCATCAAGAACACCACCGACAAGGCTCAGGCCATGTTTGTCGACATGAACGACCGCGCCAAGGCAGCCCTCGAAAAGACCCAGGGCATGTTCGCTGACGTGACCGAGTTCAACAAGGGTAACGTCGAAGCGCTCGTTGAATCGTCGAAGATCGCTGCCAAGGGCATCGAAACGATGGGCCAGGACGCCGCTGAATATACCCGCAAGTCGTTCGAAAACATGACCGCGATCGTCAAGACGCTGTCGGCTGTGAAGTCGCCAACCGAGTTCATGAAGCTCCAGAGCGATTACATGCGTACGTCGTTCGACTCGATGGTTGCTGAATCGTCGAAGACCACCGAAACGATGCTGAAGCTCGCTGGTGAGATCGCACAGCCGATCTCAAACCGCGTTGCGATTGCCGCTGAGAAGATCAAGATCAGCGCATAATCGGCCCGGCCCGGCCCGGCGCCATGCCGGGCTGAAAAAGCCAATGAAAGGGCGGTTGCAGCGATGCAGCCGCCCTTTTCATGTCAGTTTTCGCGCAAATTTGTGGTTATCGCGGCTGTTCGGCCACGCTAGCCCCTTGCCCTTGGGCGGGCAGGTGCCATATTTTCATTTCACATGATGACCCAGCCCATCCCTCCGCGCGCCATGGCGCAGCGCCCACCCGGTGACGATGACGAGGGTACCGGCCTTGGCATCGCAACCCGCACGCGCACCCGCACCAAACAGCCAACGCCATACCGGGTGCTGATGCTGAATGACGATTATACGCCGATGGAATTTGTGGTGCTGTGCCTGCAACGCTTTTTCCGGATGAGCATTGAGGATGCGACTCGGGTGATGCTGCACGTCCACCAAAAGGGCGTCGGGGTTTGCGGTGTGTTCAGCTATGAAGTGGCGGAGACCAAGGTGAGCCAGGTCATGGATTTTGCCCGCCAGCACCAGCATCCGCTGCAATGCACGATGGAAAAGGCGTAACTGCGGCGCGGTTGCGAATTCATCGACCGCCGCCTCATCCCCTTGCGCGGCATCGCTGACCCATTAGAAGCTTTCCAATGGACAGAATTATCATTCGCGGCGGCAATCGCCTGTCGGGCCGTCTTCCCATTTCAGGGGCCAAAAACGCAGCGTTAACGCTGATGCCCTGCGCACTGCTGACCGAAGAGCCGCTGACGCTGCGCAACTTGCCGCGCCTCGCCGATGTCGACGGGTTCGGCCATTTGCTCAACCAGCTGGGCGTGTCGACCATGATAGAGGGATCGCGCCCGGACGAGTTTGGGCGGGTGATGACGCTGAAGGGCGGGCGGCTGACATCAACGGTTGCGCCCTATGATATCGTGCGGAAAATGCGCGCGTCGATTCTGGTGCTCGGGCCGCTGGTCGGTCGTGCGGGCGAAGCAACGGTGTCGCTGCCGGGCGGGTGCGCAATTGGCAACCGTCCGATCGATCTCCATCTCAAAGCGCTCGAATCGCTTGGCGCGGAAATCGAACTTGCGGCAGGCTATGTAAAGGCAACCGCACCCGGTGGCCGCTTGCCCGGCGGGCGCGTGAGCTTTCCGATCGTATCGGTTGGTGCGACTGAAAATGCGTTGATGGCAGCCGTGCTCGCCAAGGGGCCATCGGTGATCGACAACGCCGCGCGTGAGCCCGAGATCGTCGATCTTTGCAATTGCCTGGTGGCAATGGGTGCCTCGATTTCAGGTATCGGTACCGAGACGATTGAGATTGAAGGGCGCGACCGGCTCCACGGCGCAACCTACCGTGTGATGCCCGACCGCATCGAGGCTGGCAGCTATGCTTGTGCGGCGGCGATTACGGGTGGCTCGCTTGATCTGGTTGGCGTGTCCGCTGCTGATATGCGCGCGACCACGGCCGCCTTGGTTGAGGCCGGCGTGACGGTGGAAGAACATGCCGATTTCATGCGGATTACCGCCAGCAACGGGCTTGGCCCGCTGACGCTGTCAACCGCGCCGTTCCCGGGTTTTGCCACCGATATGCAGGCGCAATTTATGGCGATGCTGTGCATGGCTGACGGGGCCAGCGTGCTGACCGAGACGATTTTCGAAAACCGCTACATGCACGTGCCCGAACTGGCGCGGATGGGCGCGGATATTCAGGTTCGTGGCCGTACAGCGGTGGTGCGCGGTGTCGACAAGCTGATCGGCGCGCCGGTGATGGCGACCGATCTGCGTGCATCAATGAGCCTGATCCTGGCCGGCCTGGCGGCAGAGGGTGAGACGCAAGTCCAGCGCGTCTATCACCTTGACCGCGGCTATGAACGGCTGGAGGAAAAGCTCTCCGCCGTCGGTGCCGACATTGAGCGTGTCAGCGACGGTTGATTAGTTAGCCGGCAGATCCCACCGGCGCCTGGTTGACCATCCCCGTGCGTTCCAGCTTGCCCCAGCCAACGAACCAGCCGCCTAGCGCGGAGCCAATTGCGCGCAGCACCACCCAATACATGATCTGGCGATAGATAAAGCGCTGGGCGATCAGCAATAGGCCGGGATAGCGGCGCTCGCGCCCATCAAGCCGGTACGCGATCCAGCCGCAGATGAGATCAATCGTAACAAAGCCGATCCAGTACAGCGCCATGCGCACCACATCGGTTTGCGTTTGGGCATAGCCGTGCTGCGTGACGCGGATGACGGTGGCAACAATCGACGTCAGCAACGCCAGATCAATCACCGGCGAAATTGCGGCGAAAAATATCTGGAACAGCCAGGCCTGCGGCATCCCGACAAACGCCAGACCCGGCGGGGAACGGTGGCGGATCACGCTGCGGTGTTTCCACAGGCATTGCAGCGTGCCGAACGCCCAGCGATAACGCTGCCGGGCCAGCGCCGCGAAACTCTGCGGTGCCTCGGTCCAGGCGATGGCATCGGTATCATATTCGATCCGCCAACCGGCGCGCTGGATCGCGATTGTCAGATCCTGATCCTCAGCCAGCGTATCTTCGGGGTAGCCACCAACATCATCCAGCGCCGCGCGCCGCCACGCGCCAACTGCGCCGGGCACCACCGTCATCGCATCAAACCGGGCAAGCGCGCGGCGTTCTAGATTTTGAGCGGTGACATATTCGATTGCCTGCCAGCGTGTGACGAGATTGACCCGGTTGCCGACCTTTGCATTGCCAGCCACCGCGCCAATTTCCGGATCCACAAACCAGCGTGCCAGCAGGCTGATCGTCTCGGGCTCGAACTGGGTGTCGGCGTCAAGCGCGATGATAATCTCGCCCCGCGCTTGGCCCAGCGCGCGGTTAAGCGCTGCTGCTTTGCCGCCGTTTTCCAGGGTGAGCAGGGTCACGCGGGGATCATCGCCAAAGGCGGCAGCAACGATGGCGCTGGTTGCGTCGCTTGATCCGTCGTCAGCGACGATCAGTTCAATGCCGGGGTAATCGCTGGCGAGCACGCGACGGACCGAGTCGTCTATCACCCGTGCTTCATTATAGGCCGGGATGACGACAGAGACGGTCGGCAATGGTCCCGCCGGCGTTGGGGGCGAACCCCGCCGATTGGCCAATGCCAGCGCCGCGATGAGCACGGCACGCGCAATGCCCAGCCCGATTGCCAGAAAGAACAACCAGTTCAACAGCCAGCTAACCGCGGCAAGTATCAGGAAAATGCCGACATCGATGCGCACTGCAAGCAGATCGCTGTCTTTCACTGGCGGCATCACCGCTGCGCGGGAGAGGCCTGCCAGCGTGGAAACCGGCACGAACCGGTAACCGCGCGTCCGCAGCTCGGCGATCAGCGGGGGCAGGGCGGCAAGCGTTTGCGCACGATTGCCGCCGCCATCATGCAGCAGCACAATATTGGCTGATCGATCAGTGTCGCCCGCCTCCACGGCGTTGATCGTGCGGTTGATGATCGCGTCGACGCCGGGCTGCCGCCAGTCCGCCGGGTCAGCGTGCAGGCCAACCACGGTGTAGCCCTGTTGCTGCGCGACTAGCGCGGGATCAATTTCACCAGCGGTGGTTGGCTCGGCGTCGCCAAAATAGGGCGCGCGGAACAGCCGAGTCGACAGGCCGGTATATGCCTCAATCAGCCGCTGGGTGGCGTTTAGTTCAATCCGCGTTCCGCTTGCTGAATCGAGCGCAAGATTTGGGTGGGTATAGGTATGGTTGCCAATCTCGTTGCCGTTGGCGGCCATGCGTTGCAGCAGGCCGGGATTGCCAAGCGCATTCTCGCCGATCACAAAGAACGTCGCTGGCACGTGGAGCCGCTTCAGTATGTCAAGGATCGGCGGCGTCCAATCGGGATCGGGGCCGTCGTCGAACGTTAACGCCACCATCTTGTCGCGCGCGCCAGTGCGGCTGACGACATAGGGCGTTGGCAATTGCCGATATACTTCGCCGCGCACCAGCCCTTGCTTGTCAAAGGTGACAGACCGGTTGCCGGCCTGCGGTGTCGCGGTGATGCGCAGAATTTCGCCGTTGCCCTCAACATCGACGTTCGATGTCTGATCGAGCTGGGTCAGATCAGGGCGCGTATTGCCGCGGAAATGCGCGAGCGCGTTCCAGATTCCGGGGTCTTCGCTGCCCAGCCGCCACAGCGCCACAGCGGGCACGCCCAGTGCCTGTGCCGCGCGAAGCTCGTTCCAGGCGGACACCGCATCAAGCATCCAGACGTCATGATGCACGCCGCCATCGTCATAACCAAAACCGGCATTGCCGCTGGCGGGATCAAAGATGATGCGGGCATTACTGTCATGCGCGGCGAGCCAGGCTTCCTCAATCGTTTGCGCATCTGCTTTGCCTGCGTGCCAATCATAGGCATAACTGCCGACCGCCACGATCACCCGATCGGGCCCCAGCGCGCGGATTGCGTGACGAAGCTCGTCGACGAACCATGGTTGCGGTGCGATTGGCCCGGCTTCGCCGCCCTGCCAATGGAAATCATAATTCATCAGGATGATCCGGTCAGCGACCGCGCCAAAGGCACGCGGTGACCAATCCGCATCACCGGCAGGCACAGTAACGGCCACGATGGCTTGCAGCGGAGCGAGTGCGGTACGCGCTGCACCAATGAGCAGGCGATAGCCCGGCAGGGCGGCTGTGGGCAGCGTTTCAAAATCAAAGACAATGCCAGCGTCGTGATCGCGCGCGACCATTACGGCAAGCTCACGCACCAGCCTAGCACGACTGGTTGCGCTGGCGAGTAAGGCAGTGGCGCTGCTGGCATCCCAAACCCCGCCATTGGCGTTCTGAACCATGGGCAGGACAACAGGGTGGTGCGCCGCGCTTGCCAAAATGCGGGCAAGTCGCACATCGGGCAGCACGTGTAGCGCATGGGCAGGCCCCGTGACCTCTACCGTGGCGGGCACAATCCAGTCCAAAGCGGCGATATGCGCGGTCAACGAGCTCGCGCTGGCTTCGTCCCAGGGAACGTAAAAGCCAATGGTCAGCGGCGTTGCCTTTTTGCCGCCCCTGACCTGCGGCAACCAACCCGACACGCGACTGCCACCGCCGCGCAGCCCGTGCCCGATCGCGGCGATCTGCGTATGAAGTCGGGCAGGTTGCGGGCGTTCGAACAACAAGGGCAGCGTGGGTTGGGCCGGCACCCGCGCCAGCGTAAACGCAAATGCCATCGCAGCCAGCAGGATCGTTGCAAATAACAACGCAAGCGACCGACTCGTCCATCGGCGGCGGTTACCACTGGGATCGAAGAAAACAGGCCGATTCATACGCATACCCTGTCGCCGCCCGGTGTGGCACCAACGCTTGACCCGCCTATCGGCCTGTCGCGGCGGTTAGGACAGCGATTTTCGCAAGGCCCGGTTCAAATCGCCGCCAGCGCCTGATCGAAATCGGCAATCAGATCATCGGCATCCTCCACGCCAATCGAAATGCGGACCAGATTGTCGGTAATGCCCAGTGCCGCCTTGCGGGCTTCGGGAACGGACAGGTGCGTCATCCCCGCGGGATGGCTGGCGAGGGTTTCGGTGCCGCCCAGCGATACCGCCAGCTTGGCGATCCGCAGCGCGTCAAGGAAGGCGAAACTCTCCCGCTCGCCGCCCTTCAGGAACAACGAAAAGGTGCTGCCTGCGCCCATATCGTGGCGCTGATAAATATCGGCTTGGCGCTCGTCGCCCGGCGTGGACGCAAGGAAACCCAAATAGCCGACCCGCTCCACTTTGGGGTGATCGCGCAGGAAGGCGCAGACCTTGGCGGCATTTTCGCCCGCGCGCGTCATCCGCAGTTCCAGCGTTTCAAGGCTGCGTAGCAGCATCCACGCGGTGTTGGGATCGGTGATCGTGCCGATGGTGTTGCGCATCAGCCGGATCATATCGATGTGCTTTTTCGACCCCAGCAGCGCGCCCGCCACCAGATCACTATGCCCGCCGACATATTTGGTGAGCGAATAGACGACGATGTCCGCCCCGTGCTGGAGCGGTTGGAACCAGAGCGGCCCCAGAAATGTGTTGTCGATGGCAATCGGCGGTTTGTCCGGTGAATCGCCGAACACCGCGTCTCGGGCAGCGGCGACAGCCTGCACATCGACCAGCGCGTTGGTGGGGTTGGCGGGGCTTTCCAGATAGATTAGCGCAACCCGCCCCATGGCGTTCGCCTTGGCCATCACGGCATCGATTTCCGCACGCGTCGCGCCTGCGGGAAAATCGACGAAATGAACGCCGAACCGGCCCAAAATGCGCGCAATCAGCGTTTCTGTGGCGGCATAAAGCGGCCCGGAATGGATAATCGTGTCGCCCGCGCGCACCATTGACAGGAACAATGTCGCGATCGCGGACATGCCGCTGGAAAAGGTCAACGCGTCCTCGGCATCTTCCCACACGCCCAGCCGGTCTTCCAGGATTTCCTGATTGGGGCCGTTGAAGCGCGAATAGACCAGCCCGTCCGCCCCGCCGGGCCGCTTGCCCGTTACGCCTTCAAAATGGCGCTTGCCTGCCGCCGCATTGGGAAAAACAAAGGTGGAGGTGAGGAAAATGGGCGGCTTTAGCGATCCTTCGGACAGCATCGGATCATAGCCATGCCCCATCATCAACGTCGATGGTTTCAACTTGCGCCCGCCGAGCTTGTCGACCTGGGGCTTGGGGTGGCGGCGCGGGGCAGCCCCGGTGAACGCGACTTCGGTTTCGTCGGTCATGCGCGATGGCTCCTGTGCAGCCGGTCATCAAGGTTAGTCTCTACAGTTACTACCGTCGGAGCGATACCCTGCTTTGCACGAGCTGTGCGGCTATTCAACCAACCCGATCAGCGAGATTTGCCGTCCGTAGTCGGGTTCGTCCAAATGCGTGGCGCGGCGATAGCTGAAGAAACGTGCCGGATCGGCATACGTGTCCAACCCCAGCATTTCCACGGTGCCAACGCCTGCATGCGCGATACGGTGCGCGACATAGGCTTCGAGGTCGAACTGCTGATGGCCGGGTTTGCCGGGCGAAAAATACCGGTCGGTCGCTGGATCATCCTCGGCAAAGCGTGCGGCGAAATGATCATCCACTTCATAACTGGCGCGGGCAATGCACGGCCCGATGGCAGCGACGATCCGGTCGCGCTGCGCTCCCAGGGTGATCATCGCGTCAACCGTGGCGTCGGTGACCCCGCCAAGCGCGCCTTTCCAACCGGCATGTGCTGCGCCAATCACACCGGCGGCCTTGTCCGCAAACAGCACCGGGACGCAATCGGCGGTCAGGATGCCAAGCAACAGCCCGGGCCGATCAGTAACGAGCGCGTCGGCACGCGGGCGGGCGGCATCGTCAAATGGTGCGGTCACGATTACCGCTTCGGCTGAGTGAACCTGGTACAGTGTTACCAGCGTGCTGCCCGGCGCGACCGCGGCAATTGCCCGGCGCTGATTCTCGATCAGCTCGGGCGTCGGCGACTGATCACGCCGCCCCATGTCCAAAGATGCCATTGCGCCGGTGGAAACGCCGCCGCGCCGCCCCAGAAAGCCATGCGCTATCCCGTGAAGCGCTTCCGACAGAATGACGTCGACGGGATTCACAGAACCAGCTGCATGATCAGGTCTCGGTCAATTTGTGTGCCGGTGGGGAAGGCGTAGTCGCCGATATGGCCAAAGCCATAGCGTTCATAGAACCGCTTGGCGCGGAGATTTTCTTCCCACACGGTTAGCACCAATGCGGTGGCCGAACGGCGGCGGGCCTCGTCGATCGTCCAATCCATCAACGCCTGTGCCACGCCCCGCCCGTGCCAGTCGGCGGCGATATAAAGCTGGCTGAGCTGCAGTGCGCCAGGCAGCACCGCAGGATCATCCAACCACAGCGGCGACAGTTTGACATAGCCGATGATGGCGTCTTGCGCGCAAGCCAGTCTGAAATGATGCGCGGGATCGGCCAGGCTGCGGATCAGCGCACCTTCGGGGCCATAGGCCTTGTCGAGATAGAGCGCGATATCGCTGGCCGGGGCTGAATGGGCAAAGGTTTCCACCCAAATCTTTCGGGCCATGGCGTCAAGAGTGGGGCCATCTGCCAACAATGCGTTGCGATAGGTGACGGGCGCGTCGGTCATGCAAATCCTGCGGGTTGTGGCCATTGCGGGGCGGTGGTGGCAAGCGCCTTGAACAGTCGCCCCATCTGATCAGCCGATATCAGCCTATCACGATCAGCGCTTACCCGACCTCCCAAAGCGGCCGCACGCGCATCAATGCCCAGCGCGACGAGCAGCGCCCCTTGCTCCACTGGTCCGAAGGCGCGTGCGCCCCCGGATTGTGCCGCAGCGGCAAGCGTCGCGAAATCGACGTGCGCCGTCAGGTCATGTTCGCCGGGTTGTTCGAACGGGTTGGCGAACCGCCCGGACCGCATGGCCTGCAACGTGTCGCCGATCGCCGGGCCTTCATAACCATAGTCGATTGTCAGCATCGCCCCACCCTGCCGCACGATGCGTGCCGACAGGTCGCGCATGATTGACACACTGGCGGGCGATGTTTCGATGACTGATCCGGGCGCGGCATCGCGCAGATCTGGCGGTAGGATTGCGTCAGGTACTTGGCGGCCCGCAATTGGCAGGAAAAGCGTATCCTGGCACGCGACAAGCCGTTCGTGCCAACCGCCAGCGCCGCGCACCATCTGGCGGATCGGCAGCGCATCGAAAAATTCATTGGCGATGACTAGCACCGCGGCGTCATCCGGCAGCGTCGTCGTGTCGTCATGCCAAATCGCGTCAGGAAAGCGCGTTGCCTGCGCCGCGCGCAAAGTGGGGCTGGTTTCAACGAAATGTACCGGCGGCGTCACCCCGGCTTTGGCCATCACGCGCAGCGCGTCCACCGCCAACGTGCCGCGCCCCGGTCCCAGCTCGACATAGGCGACCGGCGGCTGCCCGGCCCGGTCCCACAGATCAGCCAACCAGGCGCCGATCAGCTCGCCGAACATCTGGCTAATCTCGGGTGCGGTCGTGAAATCGCTGCCCAGCGGATCGCGCGTGCCGTAATAATGCGCATTCGCTGCGGCCATATATTGCGCAAGCGAGATCGGCCCGGCGAGTGTAATCGCGCGGGCCAGCCGATCGGGCAGCGCGGCTTCGATAACCTCGCTCATCTCAGGCGACGCTTTCGGCTCCGGCAACCGGCTCGACGCGCTGGCGGCGACCTTTGGCGGTCGCGATCAGATAGGCACCGCCCACTATCATCGGCACGCACAACCATTGGCCCATGTGCAGGCCGGTTGCCGCAGCGAATTCGCGCAATTGCTCATCGGGCTCCCGGAAAAATTCAACCGTGAAACGCGCGATCCCGTAGCCGGCGACAAAAATGCCGACGAGCTTGCCGGGATCATAGCGCATCTTGGTCCGCCAGAAACAGAACCACAGCACAGCGAACAGCACCACACCCTCCAGCCCAGCCTCATATAACTGGCTCGGGTGGCGAGCGACATCATCGCCGGTGCGCGGGAAAATGATCGCCCAGGGTGCGTTACTCGGTTTGCCGTATAGCTCACCGTTCACGAAATTTGCCAGTCGCCCAAAGAACAGCCCGAAAGGCGTCGCGCAGGCGACGTAATCATGCACGCGCAGCCATTGCAGACCTTGGGAGCGGGCAAACAGAATCAGGCCAGCCGATGTGCCAATCACCCCACCGTGGAAAGACATGCCACCATCCCACAATCGCAAAATCTGCAAGGGGCTCAGCAACATGGCGGGTTGATAAAACAGCACATAACCGATTCGCCCGCCCAGAATGATGCCCAGTGTGGCGTAGAAAATCAGATCATCGGCATGGCGCCGCGCCATAGGCGATCCGGGCTGCGCGACCAGTTTCAGCAGATACCACCAGCCAGTGACGATCCCCGCAATATAGGCGATCGAATACCATTTCAGGCTGAACCAGCCGATCCGGAAAATCGTGTCGTTCAGCCCCAAATCGGTAAACCGGATATGGTCGGCGGCGGTTGTGGCGATGGTAGACAGGATCAAGGCTTTTCCCCAGGCTGCGAAGCTTCCATAAGGGGGTCTGGCGACAAGACCAATAGGGGAGAGACGAATGCCGAGTGAGCTGGACCGCCGAATTGATGACGGCATTGCCGCGCTCACCGCGCTGAACGGCCAGATGCCTGTCGTTCCCGTTGAGTTGAAGGGGCTTAGCTATCCTACAATCGCGGTCGCTCCGCCGGCGCTCAGCTATTATTTCGCGCATTTCTCGACATTGCATGGCGACAAGACGTTTCTTGTATCGGGCGACGAGCGGCTGAGCTTTGCCGAGGTTTATGCACTTGCCCAGCAAACCGCCCGCGCGCTGGTTGATGGCTGCGGCGTGAAGCCGGGCGATCGGGTGGGCATCGCCATGCGCAACTCGCCGTCATGGATTGCGCTTTACATGGGAATCCTGATGGCAGGCGGCATCGCGACCCTGCTGAATGGCTGGTGGCAAACTGCTGAGCTGGCCAGTGCAATCGCCGATGTCGATTGCGCGCTGGTGTTTGCTGATGCGCCCCGCGCCCAACGGCTGGAGGAGGCAACCGCGCTTGGCGCGCAGGTGATGGCGATCGACGATCGGCTGCCGCTTGCCACCGCGCTTGCCCCCTTGTTTGCGCGCGGCGGCAGTGAGGCGACCGTGCTGCCCATGCTGCGCGGCGATGACGATGCTACGATTTTGTTCACGAGCGGATCAACCGGCCAATCCAAGGGCGCGCTGTCTGATCACCGCGCGGTGACGCAGGCCGTGTTCAACTATCTGGTCAGCGCGCTAATGATGCTCGGCATCTCCAGTGAGGATGGCAACCCGGTAACTGTTCAGCACGCCACGCTGCTCAATGTCCCGCTATTCCATGTAACGGCTGAGGTGCCGGTGTTCCTGCAAAGCTTTGCGATGGGCCGCAAACTGGTGCTGATGCCCAAATGGGACGCCGAAGAGGCCATGCGGCTGATCGCGCGTGAGAAGGTAACGTATTTCGTCGGCGTGCCGCTGATGAGCTTTGAGATACTGACGCACCCCAAGCGCCCCGACTATGACCTGTCGACCGTGACCGATTTTGCCGCTGGCGGTGCACCCCGCCCGGTCGAGCATGTCCGCCGGTTGAATGAAGAAATGGGCGGGGCTGCCCCCCTGCTAGGCTATGGGCTGACCGAGACGAACGGCATTGGCTGCGGCAACTTCCGGTCCAATTATCTCGCCAAGCCCAATTCGACGGGACGAGCATCTGCGCCGTTGGTAGACCTGGCAATTCTGGACGGGGCAGGCAAACCGGTCGCGCAAGGACAGCGCGGTGAAGTGGGCGTCCGGTCGATCTGCAACTTCAAGGAATATTGGAACCGACCCGATGCCACCCGCGACGCCTTTACCGAGGACCGCTATTTCCTGACCGGCGACATCGGGTATTTGGACGAGGACGGCTATCTGTTCATCGTCGATCGTAAGAAGGACATCATCATTCGCGGCGGCGAAAACATCTCGTGCCAGGAAGTCGAAGCCGCGCTGTATGAGCACCCTCATGTCGCTGAAGCTGCCGTGTTTGGCCTGCCCGATGAGCGGCTTGGCGAGGTGCCAGGGGCGGTGGTGCATATCCGCGCCGGCGAAATCGTCGATCCGCAAACCTTGTGCGAGTTTCTGGCCGCGCGAATCGCCGCGTTCAAGGTGCCGCAGCGTATCTGGATCATGGAAGGTCCGCTTCCCCGCCTCGGCACCGAAAAGATCGACAAGGTGTCACTTCGCGCTGAGTACCGCGCGATTCATGCCGAAGAAACAGCCGCTGCATGATCTGGCGCGCACCGCCCCGTCACGATAGAGCGGGGCAATGGCCAAGGGTGGGATAAGCGACAAGATCAAGCACGGGGTAACCCGGCGCGGCCTGCTGATTGGTGGTGGCGCGGGGACCGGGCTGCTGATCGCCTGGGCCGTCTGGCCGCGCAAATACCTACCCAACCTTACCGCAGTAGCAGGCGAGACGATATTCGGTGCCTGGCTGAAAATTGGTGAGGACGGGCATGTGACGGTGGCGGTGCCGCAAGCCGAACATGGCCAGGGCGTTTACACCACCATGCCGCAAATCGTGGCGGATGAACTGGGTGCCGACTGGCGGCGTGTGGGCGTGGAACCTGCCCCGCTGAACCCGCTGTACGCCAATGATCTGGGCGCGGGGGAGCTGTTTGAGGGCGTGTTTGCCGGGATTCCCGAAGCATTGAAGCGCACCCACGCGACGCGCACCGCGCTGGTCTTGACGGCGGGATCAAGCTCGATCCGTAATTTTGAGGGGGACCTCCGCCAGGCGGGCGCTGCGGCCCGCGTGTTGTTGAGCAAGGTGGCGGCACGGCGCTGGGGTGTGGATTGGCGCGAGTGCACCACTCAGGCCGGTTTCGTGATTCACGGCAAGAAAAAGCTGGGATTTGGCGTGCTCGCTGCCGATGCCGCCAGTGAAAGCGCCCCCGATCCGCTGCCACTGCGTCAACGAGATGCCGGGCGACTATCGGGTCAGTCGCTGCCCCGCATCGATGTGCCGTCAAAGGTTGATGGATCAGCGGGCTTTGCGGGCGATATCCGCCTGCCCGACATGGTGTTTGCTGCGATCCGCCAGGGGCCGGTGGGTGACACGCGCCTCACCAAAATCAACCGCACGGCCGCCAGCAAGATCAGGGGCGTGTTGGAGGTGATTGAGCAACCGCGCTGGGTTGCGGTGGTTGCCAATAACTGGTGGGCGGCCAAC
>JBBSCC010000057.1:0-14847 GCA_038250735.1 Sphingomonadales bacterium
AACAGCGCGTCCATGCTGGGCACGATGGAGCTTTGCGATCCGGTTTGGCCGCGCAGCGCCTGCGGCCTGCCGCCGTATTGCGCGACACCTTCATAAATCAGCCCGTCGGGCATGGCCGGGTTGTTCTTCCAGCCGTTGATGTACGGGCGGACGCGGTTGAAATAGATATACGGGTCGCATTTCTCCACCATGCGGTCGAAAATCGCGTTGATTTCATCCCATACGCTGCTCATCTCGATCAGCAGCGCCTCGCAGCGGGGGGCATCGCCTGCATCGCTGGCGCGGACCAGATCGACTCCCAGCGCGAGCGCCCGGCCCGCCACCGCCTCAATCGCGACATGCACCAGCACGAACCAGTTTTCATCCTGCCCACCGGCAAAATGCTGGTCCATCACCAGATTATCGAGCGTGATGCCGCCCGCCTTGTCGAGCCGGAACCAGTTGTCGAGCACATAGCCGGCATAGTTCATCACCGGCGGAAAGCCGATCGCGTCGGACAGCGCGACAAAGGGCAAAGCAAGGTTGGCGGGCAGGGTGGTGATTGCGGTCGGCTCCCCCCACACATAGGCTTGGACGAGGAAGGAATAGCGCACCATCGCCACGCCAATTGCGGCAGTATCACCCGTGGCGATCAGCGCGGCATAATCGGGGATCGGCAGCGCCCCCAGCCAGTGGCGGATACGCCCGGTGGTGACGAGGCCAGACAGCATGGCAGCGGCGTCTTCGACTTCGGCGAAATCATCGGGCAGCACCACCTCGTCAATTTCCGCCGCTGACAGAAATCCCCGGTCGCGCGACAGGCCGTAATGGCTCAGGTCATGCATGATATTGGCCCCTCAAACTGGTTTCATTTGAAACCACGTTAGCCGGTGTGGCGTGATGACGCTAGCGGCGGCGGGTTACCCGAACGGCAAAATACTCTCATACTGCGCCAGTGGCGGCGCGCCGTGCACGCTGGCGCCGATGCGCAGCAAATAGGCGTGGCGGACAATTTCTGCCTGCTGCTCAATCCCGTACCGCACCAATGGCTGGCCGGGCTTGATGGCATAATCATATCGCGCAAACGGCAACCGGCGCAGCGGCAGGAAAATGCCCGCCTGGTGCTGCCAGACATGCGTCATTTCGTGGATGAACAGGCCCCGCGCATCGCGGTTTCCCGCTGCAAAATCATCGCAGTACCGGCAGCCTTTGGGATGGAAATGCAGGTTACCGCGCGGTGCCATAACCGTCTCACGCGGCTGGAAAAACGCCCATTTGCGCTGGATGATCCGCACCGGTGCATAATTGATTGCGGCGCCGAACACGCTTTTTGCCAGCGTGATCTCCCCGGCAGTCAGCGGCCTGCCGGGTAACACCGCCATGGCTTACTTCTTTGGCGCGGGGTCGCCCGCGGCGATGACGGGGGCGTCATATTCAATCTTCACATTGTTGGCGAAGGTGAAGATCAGCGTCATTGTGCCGCCGGGCTTGATGCTGGGGTTGATCGTGAACAGCATCACATGCCGGCCGCCCGGCGCGAACTTCAGCTCGGCACTGGCGCTGACGGGCACGTCCTTCACCGGGGCCATCGACGCCATTGAACCGCTCATCATGCTTTCGTGCAGTTCGGTTTTGATGACGCTGGGCGCGGTTACGCTCACCAGGCGCGTATCCGTATCGCCGCCGTGCAGCGTAAAATAGGCAACGCCGGGGTTGCCCGCCACCGCTGGCAGCCGAACATAACCCTTGTCGACATAAAGTTGGGCAGGCTGGCTGCAGGCGCTTAACGCCAGTGCCGCCGTGCCCAGCGTGATCATCAGTCGCATCTTCACTCTCTCATACCCGGCCCGATACCCGGCCCACACTGGGATAAACGCTGCACTTCTAGAAAGGTCGCAATCTTGCGGCAAGCAAAAGCCCACCTATATCGCCTTCAACGATGCGGCGAAGCGGGGGGCTTTGCCGTGAGGGCATTCATTCAACTGGTAAGGGCCGAACACCACCATGGCTAAAGTAATCGGAATTGATCTGGGTACCACCAACAGCTGCGTGTCAGTGATGGAGGGCGGCAAGCCCAAGGTGATCGAAAACGCAGAAGGCGCGCGGACCACGCCGTCGATTGTCGCTTTTGCCAAGGATGGCGAGCGGCTGGTGGGCCAGCCTGCCAAGCGCCAGGCGGTCACCAACCCCGAAAACACCGTGTTCGCTGTAAAGCGCCTGATCGGTCGCCGCTTTGACGATCCGATCACCAAGAAGGACACCGAACTGGTCCCCTATCACATTGTGAAGGGCGCCAATGGCGACGCCTGGGTAAAGGCGGGCGGCGAGGATTATTCGCCAGCGCAGATTTCTGCCTTCACGCTGCAAAAGATGAAGGAAACCGCCGAGAGCTATCTGGGCGAAACCGTAACGCAGGCGGTGATCACCGTGCCGGCGTACTTCAACGACGCCCAGCGCCAGGCAACCAAGGACGCCGGCAAGATTGCGGGCCTTGAAGTGCTGCGCATCATTAACGAGCCAACGGCGGCAGCGCTCGCTTACGGGCTTGAGAAGCAGGACGGCAAGACGATCGCGGTTTACGATCTTGGTGGCGGCACGTTCGACATCTCGATCCTGGAAATCGGCGACGGCGTGTTCGAAGTGAAGGCCACCAATGGTGACACCTTCCTGGGCGGCGAAGATTTCGACAACAAGCTTTTGAGTTTTCTGGCGGAGGATTTCCGCAAGACAGAAGGCATCGACCTGACCAAGGACAAGCTGGCGCTCCAGCGGCTGAAGGAAGGTGCTGAAAAGGCAAAGATCGAGCTGTCATCGGCAGCATCGACTGAGGTGAACCTGCCCTTCATCACCGCCGACCAGAATGGCCCGAAGCATCTGGTGAAGGCGATCACGCGGTCCGACCTTGAGCGGCTCGTGGAAGACCTGATCCAGCGCACGCTGGAGCCTTGCCGCAAGGCGATGGCCGATGCGGGCGTCAAGGCCGCGCAGATTGACGAGGTCGTTCTCGTCGGCGGCATGACGCGCATGCCCAAGGTGCGCCAAGTCGTGAAGGAATTTTTCGGCAAGGAACCGCATTCGGGCGTTAACCCCGATGAAGTCGTTGCCATGGGTGCCGCGATTCAGGCGGGCGTGTTGCAGGGTGACGTGAAGGACGTGCTGCTGCTCGACGTAACCCCGCTGTCGCTGGGCATCGAAACGCTGGGCGGCGTGTTCACCCGCATGATCGATCGCAACACGACGATCCCCACCAAGAAGAGCCAGACCTATTCGACCGCTGATGACAATCAGCAGGCGGTGACGATCCGGGTGTTCCAGGGCGAGCGCGAAATGGCCGCCGATAATAAGATGCTGGGCCAGTTCGATCTGGTTGGCATTCCGCCTGCACCACGTGGCGTGCCGCAGATTGAAGTAACGTTTGATATTGACGCAAACGGCATCGTCAACGTGTCCGCACGCGACAAGGGCACCGGCAAGGAACAGCAGATCCGCATCCAGGCCTCTGGTGGCTTGTCGGATCGCGACATCGAACAGATGGTCCGCGATGCCGAACAGTTTGCCGAGGAAGACAAGAAGCGGCGCGAGGCGGCAGAAGCCAAAAATAACGCCGAATCGCTGATCCACACCACCGAACGCCAGATCGCCGAGAATGGCGACAAGGTTGACGCGGCGCTGAAGGGCGAGATCGAGGCGGCGATTGCCGAGGCCAAGACCGCAGTTGAAAGCGGCGATCCTGAAGCGATGAAGGAAAAGTCCAATGCGTTGACGCAGGTCGCGATGAAGCTTGGCCAGGCCATCTATGAAAAGCAGGCCGCCGCTGAAGCTTCACCCGGTGCAGAAGCAGCACCCGAAGTCGCTGCCGAAGACGTGGTTGATGCCGAATTCTCGGAAGTCGACGACACCAAGGCGTAAACGAAAGCAACCGGGGCAGGGGCTGCCACGGTTACCTTTTGTGGCGGGGGATACTGGTCGCATGGATGCTATACTTCCCGCCGATCTGGCGATGGCACTGCAGAAAGGCGGCACTGCGTCGGCTTTTCATGCTTTGCCGCCATCTCACCAGCGCGAATATCTGACCTGGATCAGCGAGGCCAAGCGCATTGAAACACGCGCCCGCCGCATCACCCAGACCATCGATCGCTTGGGCGGCGCCAAGGATAATCTATGACCACCGAGATTGATTTCTACGAGCTCCTCGAATGCGAACGCGGCGCAGACGATGCAACGCTGAAATCGTCGTATCGCAAGCTGGCAATGAAATATCACCCGGATCGCAACGCCGGATGCAAGGATTCCGAAGGTCGCTTCAAGGCGATCTCGGAAGCCTATGACGTGCTGAAAGATCCGCAGAAGCGTGCGGCCTATGACCGGTTCGGCCATGCTGCGTTCCGTCAGGGCGGTGGCCATCCGGGCGGCGGTGGCGGCGATGATTTTGGCGCATTCAGCGATATATTCGAGAATATCTTTGGCGAATTCATGGGCGGCGGTCGCGGTGGCGGCGGTGGTCGCCAGGCGGCGCGGCGCGGTGCTGATCTGCGTTATGACATGGAGATTTCGCTCGAGGATGCCTTTAACGGCAAATCGAGCGAGATTACCGTCGACGTATCGGGCCTGTGCGACAGTTGTTCGGGTACGGGCGCGCGCCCCGGCACCAGCGCCAAGGGCTGCAATACCTGTGGCGGCCACGGCAAGGTTCGCGCGCAACAGGGATTTTTCGTGGTGGAGCGCACCTGCCCATCGTGCCACGGCGCAGGCCAGGTGATCGCAGACCCATGCCCCAGCTGTCGCGGCGATGGCCGGGTCGACAAGACCAAGACGCTTACCGTCAACATTCCGCCCGGCGTGGATGAGGGCACTCGCGTCCGCCTGAGCGGTGAGGGTGAGGCGGGTGCGCGCGGTGCGCCATCGGGCGATTTGTATATCTTCCTGCACATCACGCGCCACGCCATCTTTGAACGCGACGGGACGACGCTGTTCGCGCGCGCGCCGATCAGCTTTTCAACCGCTGCGCTGGGCGGTGAAATCGTGATTCCGGGGCCTGACGGCGAGCATCACAGCATCCGCATCGCGCCGGGCACGCAAAGTGGCCGGGAACTTCGCCAGCGTGGCGCGGGCATGCCCGTGCTGCAGGGGCGGGGGCGCGGCGATCTGGTCGTGCGGATTGAGGTGGAAACGCCAACCAAGCTTTCAGCACGACAACGCGAGTTGCTGGAAGAATTCCGCGCGACGGAGACCGGCCAGGAAAGTCCGCAATCGAGCGGCTTCTTCGCCAAGTTAAAGGGTGCTTGGGGCTAGGACTGCGGCTAGCCGGTTTCTGTATACCCATTTTGGGCGGTTTCTGGTCGCAATCCGCCGTTTCGCCGCCAGCCGGGCCGAAATTAACCGTAGCGTGATGCGTTTCGTAAACCCGGTATGCTTTATGCCAATGCTTAGTTTGTTTTACTAAGTGGTGGGCAATGCGGACGAAATTCGGATCATCGGGGGCTGCTGACAGTTTGTTGCAGGGCGAGTGGCGGCAGCCGGGTACGGCCAGCCCGGTCGCGCCCGATGCAGAACGGCCCGCAATGCGGCGCACGTTGGGGCCAGCGGCGCTTCATCTGGGCGCGCGCCGGGCATCTGTGGCGCAGGAACGCAATCGTGCCCGTGACATTGCTTCGAACGCCAAACAGCAACTCGCCAGCGCATATGATGATATCCGGTTTGGCCGGGGGCTTGATGTCGACAAGCTGTGGCCGTTGGTTAGCAGCATTCAGGCATCGATTTCACGCCATCCCAGCGCGGTGATGGGCGTAACGCGGTTGAAGGATCGCCACGAATATACCTATGTCCATTCGGTGGCGGTGTGCGGGTTGATGATCAGCCTCGCCAGGCAGATGGGGATGCCGCCCGCGCTGCACCGTGAAATCGGTCTTGCCGGGTTGTTGCACGACATCGGCAAGGCGCGCGTGCCGACGATGCTGCTGGACAAGCCCGGCAGGTTGACGCTGGAAGAGCGCGACATTGTTCGCAATCATCCCCGCTGGGGATTTGAGCTGCTGATGGAGGGAGACCAGCTTCTAGGGTCAAACGAGCGGCTGTCGCACATCGTGCTCGATGTGTGCCTGCACCATCACGAACGCATGGATGGCACCGGCTATCCAGACCAGCAAAAGGGCGAAGATATCTCTGTCTATGCGCGGATGGCGGCGATCTGCGACATTTATGACGCGATGACATCTGCACGCGTTTACAAGGCGGCGTCATCGCCAGCAGAGGTGCTGGAATATCTGGCGGCCAATCCCGGCAAGGTGGATGCCGATATTCTGCGCACATTTTCGGTGATGATCGGTATTTTTCTGGTTGGATCGCTCGTGCGCTTGCAGAGTAACCGGCTGGCGGTGGTGCTCGATGAGGCTGATGACGACGCCACTGCCCCGGCCGTCTGCCCGTTTTTCTGCATCCAGACCCGGCAATCCTTGCCGCTGCGCAGGACGGCACCCGGGCTCGACCCGATCGTTGGGATTGAGTTGCCGAGCCGCTGGAACTTGCCGTGCTGGTCAGAAACCCGGTCGGCGATCCTGGCGCAATTCAGTGGGGAGCAGTAGGGGAGCGACCGCGATCTGAAAAATTGCGTCGAACCCTAATCCGGGTCAGACCATGCGCGCAGCAAATTTTCCTGAACACGCTGAAGGCGCGTGAAAGTGTTGATATCCATTTTTTCCCCAGCGATCGCCCCGATTTCATTAAGCTCGAACAACCAGTCGCGATGATCTGTGTTGGCAATCCGACTTTGGATGAACGTCAACGAGATCAGTCGAGAACCAGAAGTGACCGGCAGCACCTGATGGATGCTCGTTGACGGATAGACAATTGCGCTACCCGCCTGGCCTTTGACAGAAATTCGAATTGAACCCAGCCTGATTTCCAGTTCGCCCCCCGCATATTCTCCCGGGTCACTGATAAAGACAGTGCAGGAAAGATCAGACCGGAGCGCCTGCTGGCCGAGCGGCATAAAGGCTGCGTCGACGTGAATGCCGTAATGCATGCCCGTATCATATCGCGTCAGTAGTGGTGGCGTCATCGCTTGCGGGAAAGCGAATACCCGGAAGTCCTCGCTGCGGGCCAGCGCCTGCCCCACGATCTGTGAAGATTGCTTGAAAGCATCATTGTCGCCGATCCGTACATTGTTTTTAATCGGCGATCCGATTGCGCTTATTTTGCCATCAACGAACGGCGAACGGGCGGCAATTGCGCGAAGCTGCTCCAGTTCAGCGGGGGTGAGCACGTTGGGGATGTCGGCAAACATCCTTCACCGTAACACCATGAAACCGCCGAACCTAGTGGTGATGATGAGAAAGCGGTGTAACGCTCGCCTTGCTCATTTTCGAAATTACAGCCCCCAAAAGCGGCGGCTAGATCGTCAGATGGCGAAGATTATGCCGATCACTAACGCCTGAGCTGCAATGGCCACAACGCCTGTGGCGACGGCTTCAAAGCTACGCATGGTTTAGTCTCCAACGCCGGATCATTCCAGCACCGTTCAGATGGAGATTGTTACGCACTCACGCAATTTTATTACGCGTAATCGTGATTGCGTCCCACGCAATTCAATTGCCCTAATCGCCAAACACCCGCGCAAAAATTGTGTCGACATGCTTCAGATGATAGCCAAGATCAAACTTCGCCTCGATTTCAGGTGCTGGCAGGGCGGCGGTTACATCGGGGTCAGCGATAAGCAGGTCGAGCAGCGATAGCTCGCCGTCGCTTTCCCACACTTTCATCGCGTTGCGTTGCACCAGCCGGTACGAATCCTCGCGGCTCACCCCGGCTTGAGTCAGCGCCAGCAGCACGCGCTGCGAGTGGACCAGCCCGCCCATTTTGTTCAGGTTCTTTGCCATCCGCTCGGGATAAACGAGCAATTTATCCATCACCCCGGTCATCCGCGCCAGGGCGAAATCGAGCGTGATTGTGGCATCCGGACCGATATAGCGTTCGACGGACGAATGGCTGATATCGCGTTCATGCCAAAGCGCGACGTTCTCTAGCGCGGGCGTCACATAACCGCGCACCATTCGCGCCAGCCCGGTCAGGTTTTCGGTCAGCACCGGGTTGCGCTTGTGCGGCATGGCAGACGACCCCTTTTGGCCGGGCGCGAAATACTCTTCGGCCTCCAGCACCTCGGTGCGCTGCAAATGACGGACTTCGGTCGCGAGCCGCTCGATCGAGCTGGCAATGACGCCCAGCGTTGCAAAAAACATCGCATGCCGATCGCGCGGGATGACCTGGGTGGAGACGGGTTCAACGGTGAGCCCTAGCTTGGATGCAACATGCGCCTCCACTGCCGGATCGATATTGGCGAACGTGCCGACCGCGCCGGAGATGGCGCAGGTGGCGATATCAGCGCGGGCTGCGACCAGCCGCGCGCGGTTGCGATCAAATTCGGCATAGGCCTGGGCCAGTTTCAGCCCGAAGGTGACGGGTTCGGCGTGGATGCCGTGGCTGCGGCCGATTGTCGGCGTCAATTTATGCTCAATCGCGCGGCGCTTCAGCACCACCAGCAGCGCGCCGATATCGGCGATAAGCAGATCGGCCGCCCGCGCGAGTTGGACTGCCAGGCAGGTATCAAGCACATCGGATGACGTCATCCCCTGGTGCATGAAGCGCGCTTCATCCCCCACCTGTTCAGCCACCCAGGTGAGGAAGGCGATCACGTCATGCTTGGTGACAGCCTCAATCGCGTCGATGGCGGCCACATCGATCACCGGGTTGGTCGCCCACCAGCGCCACAGCGCGGCGGCGGCTTCCTTTGGCACCACGCCCAGATCCGCCAGCGCATCGGTGGCATGCGCCTCAATCTCAAACCAGATGCGAAAACGCGCCTCGGGCGTCCACAGGGCGACCATATCGGGGCGGGAGTAGCGGGGGATCATCGGCTTTCCTTGATCATGAAACGGCAGGTCGTCGCGTCCGGCGAACGGACTCGGGACGAGCCGCGACCTAGCAGGGACGGGCCGTGCCGCCAAACGAGCAAATGATGCAGCCAAATCAACGTTGCGGGGTTGGTGGTGATGAGGAAGCTCGCCGATATCCCGCCTTATAACGCGGGCCAACTCGCTGAAATTAAGTGATAAACTGGAGACAGATCATGAAGAAGTTCACCCTGGTTGCCGGTGCGATGCTGATCGCCGCCCCCGCAATCGCCCAACAGGCACCCACCGGCATGGAGCAGCTTCCACCGTCATCGGCAGCCCCGGTGCAAATGCAGACGCCGCCATCAACAGCCCCAGCCGAAGCGCCGGCAACCCAGGCTCAGGGGGCGGCAACGCCTGCACCTGTTACCGGCACTGATCAGATTGCAAAGGTCGTGGAAGCCGAATTCCCCACCTATGACAAGGATGCCAATGGCAGCCTGAACACCGCCGAATTCGGCACGTGGATGGTTGCGTTACGATCAGCCACCGACAAATCGGTAACGGCTGAAAGCAAGTCGATGAAGGCGTGGGCGAAGAGCGCCTTTGCGCAGGCCGATGCCGACAAAAGCAAGTCAATCACGAAGATCGAGCTGACCGGATTCCTTGCCCAGCCCAAGGGGTAACCCGCACCACAACGCCGGGCGCGTAACACCCGCGTGCGGCCGCGATACTTCCCCTGGTATCGCGGCCGCTTTTTATTGGGGGATCAGCGTCAAGGGGCCGCAATGCCGACGATACGAGCCCATTCTTCCGGCGTGCGGGGCTGTTCGTCCATTGCTGTCACGCCGTCTGGCAGGGTGATCCACGCTTGCTTGCTGCGCACCCACAGATGGGCGACCGGGACCACATCTGCGCTGTTGTCGAGCGTGCCACAGCGCAGCGACGCAAAAGCAGGCCGTGAATCATTTTCCGCAAAGATCCGCGTCTTGCATTGGCTGCACCCGGTAATCCGTGAATGCGGGCCGCTGGGCTGCGCATAGGTGCCGACGTCCAGATCGCCTTCAATCTGGATATCCTGTTTTGCAAACAACATATGCTCGCTGAATGCACTGCCTGTCCGGGTCTGGCAGTCGGTGCAATGACAGGCATAAGGATTAAAGCGGAATCCGGGCCGCAGGACATAGCGAACGCTGCCGCACAGGCATTGGCCCCGAAGTTCACCTTTCATTGCTCAATTCCCTTCGATTAATCGTCATTGCACGGAGCAAAGCCTGTGCCGCAGCATTACATCAGCCCTTGCGCGCGCAAGCTGACATGGCCGGTAGCGCCGATGATCAGGTGATCATGCACCGCAATGCCCAGCCTTTTGCCTGCCTCAGCAATCTGGCGCGTCAGTTCGATATCGGCGCGGCTGGGGGCTGGATCACCGCTGGGGTGGTTGTGGACCAGAATGATCGCGGCTGACCCCAGATCAATGGCACGGCGGATCACCTCACGAACATGTACTGCTGCTTCGTCGATTGATCCTTCGCTGATTAATTCATCACGAATCAGCATGTTGCGCGTATTCAGGTGGAGCACGCGCACGCGCTCGATCACATGGTGCGCCATATCGGCCTGCAGATAATCGATCAGCGCCTGCCAGTTGCCGAGCACGGGCTGTTCCGCAACTTGCGCGCGCAACAGGCGCAATGCGGCCGCCTGGCCGATCTTGATGGCAGCGGCGGCGGTTTCGCCCATGCCGCTTACCCGCATCAGCGCCTCTGGCTCTGCTGTAAACAGCCCGCCAATGCCGCCAAATTCCTTCAACAGCGCCTTAGCCAGCGGTTTGGTGTCGCGCCGGGGGATCGCAAGCGCGAGCAGATATTCGATCAGTTCATGATCAAGTAACGCCTCACCGCCATGCCCAAGCAGGCGCTGGCGCAATCGTGCGCGGTGGCCGCTATGGCCGGGGTCGGGCGACTCCGGTCCGCGTGCCACGGGGCCAGTCTGGTCGTGATCGGGAACACTCATGCGATTTAAGGATTAAGCGCTGTTGGGGAATCAGGCAATTGCGCCGATGCGCCGGGGGGGTATGATCAACGCTGCGCGCCTTTGGGAGTGAAGATTGCCGTGACGGTTGAACGCGATGCAGCGGATGACGCAGCGCCGACACCGGCGCGGCGCGCGCAGCGCTGGTATGGCGGCGCGCCGCGTTGGGCGTTGGGGATCGCCGGCGTAACGCTGGCAGGGCTGCTGGTGGTGTGGAGCCAGCGCAAACCAATTGCGGATAACTATATCGCCAGCATTTTGACGGAACTCGGCGTCACCGCGCGCTACCGAATCGCCGATATCGGCTTTAACCGCCAGCGGCTGACCAATGTTGTGATTGGCGATCCGGCGCATCCTGATCTGGTCGCTGACTGGGTGGATGTATCGACGCAGATCGGCCTGAACGGCGCAACCGTTACGGGGCTGCGGGCAGGCAAGGTGCGGGTGCGCGGCTCGCTGGAAAAGGGGCGGCTGGTGCTGGGCAGTCTGGACCGGCTTTTGCCCCCGCCCAGCGGTGCGCCGTTTACGCTGCCCGCAATCGACCTGGACATTGCCGATGGCCGGATGCGGCTGGCGACCCCGCAAGGTGTGGTGGGCATAAAGCTTGCCGGGCGGGGGCGGCTGGACAATGGCTGGACCGGGCGGATGGCGATGATCAGCGAAAAGCTGACGGTCGCGGGCTGCACTGCGGACCGTGCAGCAGCGAATTGGGCGGTGCAGATTACCGATCGCCAGCCCCGGCTGAGGGGGCCGCTGCGCGCCGCGAGCATAATTTGTGGCGGCACAACCGCCCTGGGCGCGGGCGTGCAGCTTGATGTGCAACTTGATGCGCGATTTGACCGTTGGCAGGGCAAGGGCGATGTGGCGCTGGCATCGCTGCGGGATGCAGCGGGCCGGATTGAGCAGATTGGCGGCGCAATCGGTTTCACCGGATCTGCGCGGCAGACGCTGGGGACGGTTGATCTCCATAGCGGGCGCTTTTCAACGGCAGTGCTGGACGGGCGGGAAGCGACGCTGGCCGGAAAGTACCGGCTTGGCGGACCGGATAGCGGCCTGCAGGGGCGCGTGACGGCGACCGGTGCATCGATCACGCCGGGCACGCGCACGATGCTCGCCGGGCTTGGTGGCGGGGCGGCGGGGACACCAATCGCGCCGCTGATGAGCCACGTCGTACAGGCGGCAATCTCGGCTAGTCGCGACCTGAGTATTTCGACCGATTTCGCGTTGGCCAGTGCTGGCAAAACATTGGGCGTGGTGCTCAGCAGCCTTCAGGCACGATCCGCCAGTGGCGCCCAGGTGTCGCTGACCGGCGGCGATGGCGTGGAGATTGGTGCGGCGGGCGTGCGGCTGAACGGCATATTGGCGGTGGTGGGCGGCGGTTTGCCAGAGGCTGTCGTGCAGCTGTCACAGGCTGCTGCCGGGTCGCCGATCACCGGGAGCGCCATCGTCAGGCCCATCGCGGCGGGCGGGGCCAGGCTGGCGCTAGGCGCGGTCGATTTTACAGCGATCCCAGGCGGATCAACCCGCCTGACCACCGTCGCCACGGTATCCGGCCCGCTTGCGGGGGGGCGTATTGATGGCGCGCGAATGTCGCTGCAGGCTGATTGGGACGGGCATCAGCTGTGGCAGATTAACCGCGATTGCGCGCCGCTGCGGTTCGATCGCCTGGCACTGTCGGGGATGGTGATCGACAAGGCGCAATTCAGGCTGTGCCCGCAGGGTGCCGCGCTGGTGCGGATCAACGGCAATGCCGTCAGCGGGGGCGGGCGGGTTGCGGCGCCGCGGCTGGCTGGCACGCTGGGTGGTGCCCCGCTGACGCTGGCAGCCACATCTGCCGAGTTTGGTGTTGCCGCGCGTGATTTTCGTGTCGCCGGGTTCGCCGTGCGACTGGGTGCGCCCGATCATATTACCCGGCTTGATGTGGCGATGCTCGATGGGCGGCTGGCGCGCGGGGGGGCAACGGGGGTCTTTGGCGGCGGGGCAGGGGAAATCGCCCGCGTGCCGTTGCTGATGTCGGGCAGCGCGGGTTCGTGGAAGCTGGACGGCGGCACGCTGACCCTCCAGGGCGGGCTGCGGGTGGCCGATGCTGATGCTGAGCCGCGATTTACGCCGCTTGAGACCCGCGACATGGCCTTTACGCTGGTAGACAATCGCATCACCGCTTTGGGTAGTCTGCTGCATCCGGCAACCGGCATTGCGGTGACAAAAGTTTCCATTGAGCATGATCTGGATAGCGGGGTCGGCAAGGCCGATCTGGCCGTGCCCGGCATCGCCTTTGGTGAAGCGCTGCAGCCGCGCCAGTTGACGCGTTTTGCCGATGGCGTGATCGCCGATGTGATTGGCACCGTAACTGGCAACGGCCAGATCCGCTGGACGCGGGATGGGACTAAAAGCGACGGTGTTTTCCGTACCACCAATACCGATCTGGCGGCGGCGTTTGGCCCGGTAACCGGCCTGTCGGGCGAGATTCGCTTCACCGATTTGCTCAACCTTGAAAGCGCGCCGGGCCAGACCGCGACGATCGGAATCGTCAATCCCGGCATCCCGGTCGTGCAGGGGCTGGTGCGGTATCAAACGCTGCCTGGCGGGCGAGTGGTGGTGGAAGGGGCGCGCTGGCCATTTGCGGGCGGATCACTGGTGCTTGAACCCAGCGTGCTCGATTTTGGCGAAAGTCATGAGCGCCGCCTGACGTTCCGGGTCGAAGGCGTGAATGCCGCGCAATTCCTGCAGCAATTTGATTTCAAAAACCTGGACGCGACCGGCACGTTTGACGGCGAACTGCCGATGATTTTCAATCAGCAGGGCGGGCGGATTGAGAATGGGAGGCTGACGGTGCGCGAAATCGGCGGTACCATCGCCTATGTCGGTGAATTGTCGCAGGAAGATTTGGGTTTTTGGGGCAATATGGCGTTTCAGGCGCTGAAATCGTTGAAATATCGCACCTTGGAAATTGCGCTGAACGGGCCGTTGACCGGCGAAATGATCACCCAGGTGAACTTTGCCGGCATCAGCCAGGGCACGGGTGCCAAAAGCAATTTTCTAATCCGCAGACTGCAGAAACTGCCGCTGGTGTTTAATGTTCGAATTCAGGCACCGTTCCGCCAGCTGATCGATTCGGCGCAATCCTATTATGATCCGCGCCGCCTGATTGAACGCAATCTGCCCGCATTGATCGATGCGCAAAACCAGTCGATCCGTGATCGGGCTACACCGTCTACCAAAACAAAGGCTGACAAACCCGTTCAGCCCCCTGCAAGCGAGCCCGTGCCATGACACAAACTGCATTGACGAACGACGCCGGGAGACCGACCAAGGGCGATATGAGCAGATTGATGAAACTGGCGCTGATTGGCGCAACAGGATTGGCAGCCGGATTGACCGGCGGGTGCGTGAATGTAACCGCGCCTGACAAGCCGATTGTCATCAATCTGAACATCAACATCACCCAACAGGTCGTCTATCGGCTCGACGGCGAGGCAAAGGCGCTTATCCAGAGCAATCCAGGGATATTCTGATGACCAAGTTTTCACGCAAACCCGCAACGCTGGCAGTTGCCGCGGCCGCACTGCTTGCCACCGGATTGACCGCAACGGCCGCACTGGCGCAGCGCGAGCCTGAATATCAGGCAGCGCGATCATCGGGCCAGGTGGGTGAAAAGACCGATGGCTATCTGGGCATTGTGGGCGGCGAGACGGCTACCCTGCGTGCGTTGGTCAACAACATCAATATTCAGCGCAAGGCAGCTTATACCCGCAGCGCGGCGGACAGCGCCACGGTGGAGCAGTTCGCCTTTACCTCAGGTTGCAACCTGATTGCCAAAACCGTGCCGGGCGAAAAATACCAGGCACCTGATGGCGGCTGGAAAACCCGCACCGCCGCGCCACCGGAGCGCGATTCGCGCTGTATTTGACAGTCATCTGACGGCGGTCACCGGGCGCATAACCCGCCT
>JBBSCC010000058.1:0-14823 GCA_038250735.1 Sphingomonadales bacterium
CGTGAGGACCAGCGCTGATTGCAGCCCGGTCGACAACGGATTGAACGCCGCAATATCGCGCGACAGCGGACCCTTGGGGCGGCCAACTTCACCGTCAGGGAAATAGGGACGCGCCAGATTGCCGATGGTGCGATCACCAAATGCGATCTGCCCGCTGAGCGCATTCTGGTTCCCCAGAAATGTCAGGAAAGCAGGAGCGAACTGGCGAACATCAGCGCTGGGATCAGCCGAAAGCTCAGCACCTGCGCGGGGGTGTGAAAAGAACGCCGCAGTGCGCGCCTTTTGCAAGGATACGTCTGTGCCGAATATCGGTGCGTCTGGCGAGCGGACCACACCGAGGACCTGGCCTCTGCTATCCACCAGCGAAATCGTCACCTGCGCCCGGCTGTCGAGCGGGATCCGAATTTGGGCGCGCGACCGCGTCATGATCCGGAAGGCTTCCTCCAGAATTGCATTCGATTCTGCCGTCGTCAGCGCCTGGCCGACATCGGCAGCATCGGTGCCGGCACGAACGGGAAAACGGCTTGCCCCCGAACCATTGGTGAGGATGAAGGCGTCACGATTCGAAAATTCGGCTGGCGTCGATGCGCGCACCCCGGAAGCCTCGGTGCCATACGCCGTGCCCGCCAGAATTGCCGGGGTTGGAATCCCGAAATAGCCAATCACGCTGATGAGGCTGCCAAGCGCAGGCGCGGTTGCCGCATAGCTTGGGCTCTGACTCGCGGTCATCAGTGCAGGATAATCAATGTCTGAGTATCGCAGCTGGGTGCCATCCACCGAAATTCGGTTTGCGCGGATCGTGACGGGCGCTTCGAACCCAACCGTCCCGGCCAGGGCAATCGCCTCTTCGCGCACATCGGCGTCAACGTCTGTAATGTCGGTATCAAGACCGTAATCGCCATCGGCCATCACGCCGATTGCCCCGACGACGACACCGTTCTTGTATAGCGGGAAGCCACCGGAATCGGCTGACAGGCCAAGCGGGGAACGCTTTGGCCCAATCATTGTGGCGCCGCCCACAGCGACCTGGCTAAAGCGGGTCACCAGATCCGAACAGGGCAGTGAGCTGAACTGCACGCCGAACAGCGGGCCGCTTTCCAGCCCGACCGCCCCTGGCGCCGGCGGAAAATGCTCTTGGACAATCTGGCTGGCCGTTCGCGTTGAAAACGCGTTGCCGCCGCTCGACAGGTACGCACCGGTAACCGCCTTGGCGATTGCGCCACCGGCGGCAGGGATAGTGAGGCCCTGGGCATCCCTATTGTCGCCATTGGGGGCGGCCCGGGTGCGCGCCGTGGCCGCCGCGCCCGTCATTTGGAAAACCGCCAGGATATTGCCCACCCGGTCGCTGACAGCAATCACGGCGGGCAGGTTGCGCGCCCTCGCTTCGGCGGCGGCGCGTGCAATGACGGTCTGCACATCAGCGACGCTCAGCGATTCAGCAGCCGGTACCGCAAAGAATGTCGACGGTGTTGGCGTGCCCGACGGGGTCGGTGTCGGCAGGACGGCACTGGTGCTGCCGCCGCCGCCGCTGCACGATCCCAATACCAGCCCGGCACTGGCCAGTAATGCGGTTAGGCGGTTGGGACGCATCAGCGCAGGCTCCGGATGCTGCGAACGGCACTGGCAAGCGCACCGCGGAATTCAGGGGGGCGATAGCCATTCGGCTCTTTGACAGCGGCATAAGCGCGGTTGATGTCCGCACGAATGCCGGCGGCCGCACCGATCGTCACGCGGCCCTGCTTAACGAGCGCGTTCAACAGCGAATCGATCGCCATCACTGCCTGCACAGAACCGGTATAATCGGTGAACCGCGGTGCTGACGCGGGCCCTGCAATCGAATCGACAATTGCAAAGGCAGTGTCGCCATCATTGCTGCGCGCTGACAAGGCCGATGCAAGGTCGGAAGCGGTGGCAGCCAGCCGAACGCCAGCGGCGACCGATGTAGCGCGCGTTCCGGCCATTGCCTGGTGGAAAGCGCGCGCATCCTTGTCGAACCGCGCGGCAAGTGCCGGGTTGGTTACGCGGGCGGCGGCTGACAACAGGATCATATTCTCGTCGTTGAACGGTGGCATACCCGCAGGGATTGGACGACCAGGATTGGCTTCCCACGTTTTTACCCGATCTTCCTGATCGAAGATGCGGCGATGACAGCTGTGGCAATCAAGAAAATAGAATTCGGGAAATGCGCCCTCTGTGCCGATCTTGGCATCGGCATACAGCGTCAGCGCGCGATTCACCGCCATCGCTTGCCCCACAGCCCACATCCGAACGCCGTCGGTGCGGCCTTTCCGCGCGGTATAATCAGCGTCTTCGTTGTGGTGCTGCTGCAGGGTGGAGAACAGGTCCATTTCAAACGTGACGCGGGGATGGCCAGCCGCCATGATCCGGTGGGTGACAAACTGGCCGCTGCGCTTGCTGCCCAGATGGCAATCAAGGCAAACGCTTGCGCGTGTGGTTGCGTTTTCCAGCGGAATCAGGCCGCGCGACACATTGTCCTTATGGTTGCCGCCGACCGCAAAATGGGTTGAAATCCAGCCGGATGACGGGCCGTGACACGCTTCGCAGCCAACGCCGTCGCTGGTAAGAAAGCGCGCGCCGGTAAGCCCGTTAGTTGGCGTTGCATGGCAACCCAGACATGCCGGGGCCGAGGTGGGATCGCCCATGCCGAGTGTTGCGGTAATCTGGCGTGCGCGCTGGCCGAGCAGGATCGAATAGGCCCGGCTATGCGCGCCGGCCTGGCTCGACGGCTCCTGCCAGCGCATCAATTCGTCCTGACGGACGACAGCACCATCAGCTTCCATGCGACCATGGCAGGTTGAACCAGCGCAGCTTGCAACGCCTTCGAAACGGCCATTGCCAGCATCGGTTGCTCCGGCGCGGGAACCCGTCACCCCGACGATCAGGGTGCAGATGGAGCAGAGCAGCACTAATAGCGCCGCTATCGGCTTGCCCGCACGACGGGCGCCGATACCACCTACCGATTTCATCCCCCGTGTCCCCCCATTACTGTCGGCCGGTTGTGCAGCGATGCACTGGTTAATCCGGTACGCCTACCCCGAAAACATGTTGCCCGATTTGTGCTCAATCGAACAGCAAAAAGTTGCGCCCAATCGGGACGGTTTCTGAAACCATTCGCCTTGACGGTGATCGATCATGCCGTTCGGCGGATCACCAGGTTGCGAATTTCGGTCATGTCCTCCATCGCAAAGCGCACACCTTCGCGGCCTAGCCCTGAGTCTTTCACACCACCATATGGCATGTTATCAACGCGGTAGCTGGGCACGTCACCAATCACGACGCCGCCGACGTCAAGCTTGTCCCAGGCATTGAGTGCTTTAAACAAATCCCGCGTGAAGATGCCCGCCTGAAGGCCGAATTTGCTGTCATTTACTTCATCGAGCGCTGCATCGAAATCGGTGAAACTGCTCAACATCGCGACCGGGCCAAACGCCTCCTCGCGGTACAGCGCCGATTCGCGGCTGACCTTTTCGAGTAACGTTGCTTGGAGCATCGCTCCGGTTCGTTTGCCACCGCACAACAACGTGGCACCTTGCGCCATCGCATCCTGCACCCAACCATCCAAGCGGCGGGCTTCACCTTCGGAGATCATCGGGCCGATGAACGTTGCCCGATCCTTTGGGTCGCCCGCGATCAGCGTGGCTGCGCGCGCCACAAGCCGGTCGCGCAGATCGTTATAGATATCGGCATGGATGATGATTCGCTGCACCCCGATGCAGCTTTGCCCAGACTGATAAAACGCGCCGAAGATGATTCGTTCAACAGCATCATCCAGATCGGCATCATGATCGACGATCACAGCGGCATTGCCGCCCAGTTCAAGCACAACTTTTTTCTTGCCAGCCTTTGCCTTCAAATCCCAGCCAACCCCGGGCGATCCGGTGAAGCTCAACAGCTTCAGCCGTTCATCCTCGGTAAACAGGTCGGCGCCCTCACGGTGCGCGGGCAGAATTGAAAATGCCCCTTCCGGCAGATTGGTTTCGGCCAGAATCTCGCCCATGATGATCGCGCCCAGCGGCGTCCGACTGGCGGGCTTCATGACAAAAGGACATCCCACCGCGATTGCGGGCGCAATTTTGTGCGCGGCCAAATTGAGCGGGAAGTTGAACGGCGAAATAAAGCTGCACGGGCCGATCGGCACCCGCTTCCACATCCCCTGATAACCGCGCGCGCGCGGCGAAATATCCAGCGGTTGGACCTCGCCGGTCATCCGCACGCTTTCTTCTGCTGCAATGCGGAACGTGTCGATCAACCGCGTGACTTCGCCTTCGGCGTCCTTGATCGGCTTGCCCGCTTCAACGCACAGCGCATAGGCCAGCTCATCATAACGCTGCTTGAACCGATCAACGCAGTGCTGGAGCACGGCCTGGCGTTCATAGGACGCCATCCGCGCCATCGGCTCAGCAGCACGCACCGCGCCGGCAATTCCTTCGTTGATCGTCGCCGCATCAGCCTGGGCCACGCGAAACGCAACTTCGCCGGTGAATTTATCGGTGACCGCCAGGTCTGTATTGGGCTGGGCGGCCTTGTTGTTCAGGTACAGCGGATAGACGGACTTTAGCGTGGTCATCAACATTGCCTCTCCCCCGCCCGGCGCGGGCGGGGATCATGCTTTTTGATCAAACGGCGGCGCTGAGCTGCTTGATGTCCTTGTTCAAAATCTGGTCATTCTCACTGTAATCGACCGGGCAGTCGATCAGGTGGACGCCTGGCGTATCCAGGCAGTGCGCCAGCAGTGCGGGCAGGCCATCAGCACTGTCGACGCGGTGGCCAACGGCACCATAGCTTTCGGCATATTTGACGAAATCCGGGTTGCCATAGGTCAGGCCGAAATCCTCAAACCCCATATTGGCCTGCTTCCAGCGGATCATGCCATAGCTGTTGTCGTTCAGGATCAGCACGGTGATGTTCAGCTTCAACCGTACCGCGGTTTCCATTTCCTGGCTGTTCATCATGAACCCACCGTCGCCGCATACCGCCATCACCTTGCGATCAGGATAGACCATCGCCGACGCCATCGCCGACGGAAGCCCCGCGCCCATCGTCGCCAGCGCGTTATCAAGCAACACGGTATTGGCCTGGCGGGCGGCATAATTGCGCGCAAACCAGATCTTATAAACGCCGTTATCAAGGCAGATAACCCCGCTGGGCGGCATCGCTTCACGAATTTTGCGAACCAGATAGGGCGGAAAGATCGGGAAACGGGCATCGCCATCAAGCGATGTCGTGTGTGCCACTTCGGCGGCGCGCGCTTTGGCCATGAAATCGAAATTCCAGGTCCCTTGCGCCATGATGTCTTCCTTCATCTGCCAGATGGCATTGGCGATATCGCCAATCACCTCGATCGATGGAAAATAGACCGGATCGACCGAGGCCGTGTTGGTGCTGACATGGATCACCTCGGTGCCGCCCGGCTTCATGAAGAAGGGTGGTTTTTCAATCACGTCATGGCCGACATTGATGATCAGGTCGCTATGCTCGATCGATCGGTGGACAAAGTCGCCGGATGACAATGCCGCGCACCCAAGAAACTTGGGGTGCGTTTCATCAATCACGCCCTTGCCCAGCTGCGTGGTAACAAAGGGAATACCGGTCTTTTCGATGAATTGCAGCAGCATCCGGCTGGTCATCGTGCGGTTCGCGCCAGCGCCAATCACCAGCACGGGTGATTTGGCGGCTTCGATCCGGGCAACGGCGGCGCGTACAGATTTGGGGTCAGCCGTCGGGCGGCGGACTAGGCTGCGCTTCAGCGGAACGCTGTCCGTTTTTTCGTCTGCAATGTCTTCAGGAAATTCGATGTGCGTTGCGCCGGGCTTTTCCTCTTCGGCCAGCCGGAATGCTTCGCGCACGCGGCTAGGGATATTGTCCGATGAAGCGAGTTGATGCGTATATTTGGTAATTGGCCGCATCATGTCGACCACGTCCAAGATCTGAAACCGGCCTTGCTTGCTCGACTTGATCGGTTTCTGCCCCGTTACCATCAGGATCGGCATACCGCCCAGATTGGCATAGGCGGCTGCAGTAACCAGGTTGGTCGCGCCTGGGCCCAAGGTTGCCAGGCAAACGCCCGTTTTGCCCGTGTGGCGGCCATAAGTAGCGGCCATAAATCCGGCACCCTGTTCGTGCCGGGTGAGAATCAGCTTGATTGATTCAGACCGCGAAAGGCTATCCAAAAAGTCGAGATTTTCCTCGCCGGGGACGCCGAAAACATACTCAACACCTTCTTCTTCAAGGCATTTAATAAAAAGATCCGACGCTTTCATCGCTGTTCCCCCGACGCGCTTTTCACCCGCGCAATTCCCCCCGCCGCTATATTTAGCCCGTGCGACGGCGCTGATGGATGCTCCGTTGCCACAAAATTCTGGCCACTGCACCCCCGGTTTGTGATCCTTTGATATTCTCACCACGCCACCCAATCAATAATTCGCCGTGTTTCCATATTGTTGCTTAGTGCTGTTCACAAAAGAAAAGATCGCGGGCACGACGCGGGCTAGCCAAGTCTCCTTATCTTCTGAAATAAAGCGCGCCGGGGGTGATAGTGCGCGACTCGACGTGCTTACCCTGGAGGGGTGTGACAACACTGCCCCGTTTTGGAGAGGGAGGAACGCAATGTCAGTTAGCGGCCATGTCGACTTGTCGACATTTATGGAGGGCGTCAAGAAACGCAACGTCGGGCAGCCTGAATTCATTCAAGCAGTTCAGGAAGTCGCGCAGGATATTTACGAATTTATTGCCGACCGACCCGAATATCACCATTATCAGATTTTACGCCGCATCGCCGAACCCGATCGGATCATTTCGTTCCGTGTTTGCTGGGAAGACGATAACAATAATATCCGCGTGCAGCGCGGCTGGCGGGTGCAGAACAACAATTCGATCGGGCCCTATAAGGGCGGGATCCGCTTTCACCCTTCGGTCACCGAAAGCGTGCTGAAGTTCCTGGCGTTCGAACAGACATTCAAGAACGCGCTGACAGGCCTGCCAATGGGCGGCGGCAAGGGCGGTGCCAATTTTAACCCCAAGGGCAAAAGCGACCATGAAGTCATGCGCTTCTGCCAAAGCTTCATGACAGAATTGTACCGTCATGTCGGCGCCGATGTTGACGTACCCGCCGGAGATATCGGCGTTGGCGCGCGCGAGATTGGCTATATGTTTGGCCAGTATAAGCGGATTACAAACCAGTTTACTGGCGTGCTGACCGGCAAGGGGTTGGAATTTGGCGGCTCGCTGATCAGAACCGAGGCGACTGGATACGGCGCGGTATATTTTCTGCATTCGATGCTGAAGACAAAGGGTCTGGGACTGGAAGGCAAAACGGCGGTCATCTCCGGCTCTGGCAATGTCGCCACGCATGCGGCGGAAAAGGTGACGCAGCTGGGTGGCAAGGTGTTGACCCTGTCGGACAGCGAGGGCTTCATCCATGATCCCGACGGCATCAGTCAGGAACGAATTGACTGGGTGAAGGTGCACAAGACCAAGCGTCGCGGGCGTATTTCAGACTATGTGAAGGAGTTCCCCGGCGCCACCTTCCACGCGGGCAAAACCCCGTGGAGCGTAGCCTGCGATGTCGCGCTGCCGTGCGCCACGCAGAATGAATTGCTGGGCGATGATGCGCGGATGCTGGTCGCCAATGGCTGTATTGCCGTTGCCGAAGGGGCCAACATGCCAACCACGCTGGAGGGGGTTCACGTGTTCAAGGACGCGCGGATCATGTTTGCGCCGGGCAAGGCCGCCAATGCCGGCGGAGTCGCTGTATCAGGGCTGGAAATGAGCCAAAACAGCGGGCGCATTGCCTGGAAAGTCAGCGACCTTCAGCAGCAGCTGTTCGACATTATGGAGGGCATCCACCAACGCTGCGTTGAGCAGGGCAGCGGCAAGGATGGGTATATCGATTATGTGAAGGGCGCGAACATCGCCGGGTTCAAGAAAGTGGCCGATGCCATGCTGGCGTTCGGCGTGGTTTAAGCGTGGGCCGAAGTCCGGGAGCCATGCCCGGCCTCATTTCTGACAGATGATTTCGCCGCCTTTCCTTCGGGAAGGGCGGCGATTTCGTTGGAGGTGGGGGTGTAGCGCATTCATGCTGCTGCTCAGTCTTGGTATCAGCACGGTTGACGTTCCCGCCTTTTGCCTCGCAGGCCGTAAACAGCCTTTTTCGAACGTTCGGCCCGCCAGGAAAATTTGCACCTGACGATGCTTTCGGATTGGTCTTGAAAAGGGACGGCGCGGTTATTGGGCAGCTCGGCATCCTTGCCGGTTGGCCCTTTTTGGGCGTATCGAGTGGCGAGGTTGGGGGTCGCTCTTGGCAGTTGTGCCGGCACAGATTTGGTGTCGCGCGCGTGTGCTGGCAAGTGGCAAAGGGTAGGTATCGTAATGAAATCTTTCACTCATTTGCCAAACAAACCGGCATTTTTGAGTACGAGCTTCCGCCGTTGTGCAAGCTTTTCACTGGCGTTTTTGCTCGCTTATCCCGCCGCGGCCCAATCGATTTCGGACCCGAGCGTTCGAGTCGGATCAGCGACGGTCACTGGCGTCGGTACAAATAACGTCCAAATCACGCAACATTCTAACAAAGCCGTCATCGACTGGCGGTCTTTTTCGATCGATTCCAACTCTACCGTTACTTTTTCGCAGCTTGATGCCAGCTCGATTGCGCTCAACCGAATCACGGGCCTAACCGAAACCCGGATTGATGGCTCGCTGCTCGCCAATGGCCAGGTCTGGCTGCTCAACCCCAATGGGGTGCTGATCGGGGGCATGGGTCGGGTATCGGCAGGCGGCTTCCTGGCCACCACCCACGCGCTGAGCAATGAAGATTTCGCGGCGGGCAATTACGCGTTTGATGGCACCAATGCGCGGGGCGCAGTCGTCAATATGGGCCAGGTCGTCTCTGCGACGGGTGGCTATGCCGTCTTGGCCGGCAGCAAGGTCAGCAATATCGGCCTTGTTCAGGCGCGGCTTGGCGAAGTGGTGCTCGGCGCGGGCAAAGGCTTTGTGCTCGATCTGGCGGGCGACAAGCTGTTGTCCTTCTCGGTCACGCAGCCGCTGGGGGTAACCCCTGCCGATGGCGCGCTGGTTCAAAACAGCGGGACGATTTCGGCGGCTGGCGGGCGCGTGTTGCTCACCGCACGCGCAGCAGCAGACGTGGTTGGCAGTGTCATCAACACGGGCGGCATGATCGACGCGACCAGTGTGTCGATGAAGAATGGCGAGATCATTCTGGATGGCGGCTCGGTCGGCACCGTTACCGTTACGGGCGTTACCACCGTCAGCGGCACGGGTGCTGGCGAAACCGGCGGGCTGGTGCAGATTGCCGGTGAAAATGTCGTGGTCGGCGCAGGCGCGCAAGTGCTGGCTAAGGGCGATGCCGGCGGCGGGCAAATCTACGTCGGCGGCGGCTGGCAGGGCGCGCTGATCAACGGACGACCAAGCTCGGTGCGTGCAGCGCTCGCCTCCAGCGCAATCCTTGATGCCAGCGCGACCGGCAACGGCAATGGCGGCACGGTGGTCGTCTGGTCGGATGTGAACAATGTCGCGTCGATCACGCGCGCGCACGGCAGCATCTTCGCGCGAGGCGGGATGCTCGGCGGCAATGGCGGACGTATCGAGACTTCGGGGCGTTATCTTAACACCAACGGCGTGCGCGGCTCAGCGGCGGCACCAATGGGGCTGGCCGGATTGTGGCTGTTCGACCCGTTTGATGTAACGATCACGGACAATGCATCCACTGGAGGTAATTTTACCGACCTTGGCGATACTCAACAATGGGTTCCATCGGCGACGTCAAACATTTTGGCATCGGATATCAATGATTTTCTGGACGGTGGAACCAACGTCCAGATCACCACTGGCGCCACGGGTGACGGAGGGGGAGACCAAGGTAACATCAGCGTCGATGCTGCAATCCTCAACTCAACCGGTGGCTCCAGAACGCTGATTCTCGATGCTGTAAACGGAATTACGGTCACGGCGAACGGATCGATCAATGGATCGACTAACAATGCCCTGAGCGTCGTCTTCAATGCTGGCAACGCCGATAGTGGTGGTGTCTCGATTGGCGGCAACGTCAACACGTTTGGCGGCGATTTCACGATCAATACGCCGGGGGCGGTTTCGCAGTCGGCGGCGTTTACCGCGAACGCGCTGAATCTGCTCGGTGGCGGCAGCTTCACGCTAACCCACACCGGCAACAGTTTTGCCTCGCTGACGGCGACGGCGGCGACGGCATCTTTGTTGAACGCGGCGAGCGCGACGAGCTTTGGCGCGATCACGACGACGGGCGGGTTTACGTTCAACACCGGCGGCGCGGTAACGCAGACTGGCGCACTGAGCGCGACAACGATCAATCTGCTGGGCACCACCGGCAGCTACACGCTGGATAACAGCAACAATACCATTGACTCCCTCACGGGTGACACCGGCACGATCACCTTGGTGAACAGCGCGCTGACAACAAACGTGGGCCCGGTGACCACCACCGGCGCGTTGAGTGTCAACGCAACAGATGCGGCGTCGAGCTTGACCGTGGCAGGCGCCGTTTCATCCACCGCGACATCGCTGACCGCCGGGACTGGCGGCATCGCGCTGAATGCTGGTGTTAACACCAATGACAACACGCTGACGCTGACGACCACAGGTGCGGGCACGCAGGGTGCCAATGGCGCGTTCACGACGGCGGGCCTTTCTCTGCAGGGCACGGACGGCGCTTACACGCTGACTAATGCGGGTAACGTCTTTACCACCCTGACTGCCAATACGGGCAGTGTCGATTTAGTGAACAGTGGTTCGACAACGACCGTCAATAGCGTCACGGCCACTGGCGCGTTGAGTGTCAACGCCACAGATACGGCGTCGAGCTTGACGGTGGCAGGCGCCGTTTCTGCCACCGCGACATCGCTGACCGCGGGGACTGGCGGCATCGCGCTGAATGCTGGTGTTAACACCAATGGCAACACGCTGACGCTGACGACCACGGGTGCGGGCACGCAGGGTGCCAATGGCGCGTTCACGACGGCGGGCCTTTCCCTGCAGGGCACGGACGGCGCTTACACGCTCACCAACGCCAACAACGTCCTGACATCGCTTACCGCGAACACCGGCAGCATCAGTCTGTTAAACAGCGGCAGTGCGGCGCTGAGCATTGGGCCGGTGACGACGACCGGCGCTGGTGGACTGGCGGTTAACACGACGACCTCCGATCTGAGTGTTGTCGATGCGGTGAGCACGGGCACCAATGCGCTGTCGCTGACGGCATCTGGTGCGTTGACGACGAGCGGTACGGGTACGCTGTCTGCGGGAACGACGTCGCTTACCGGCAACGGCATTACGCTGGGCGCTGGCGTCACCACGACGGGTGCGACGACATTGGATGCGGGCGCGGGTGATATCGCGCTGAACGCGGCGCTTAACGCCAGCACGAACCAGCTGACCCTGACGACCTCGGGTGCCGCCAGCCAGTCGGCGGCATTTACTGCTGGCGCGCTGAGTCTGCTGGGTGGTGGCAACTTCACGCTGACCACTGCGGGGAACAGCTTTGCCTCGCTGACGGCGACGGCGGCGACGGCATCGCTGTTGAACGCGGCGAGCGCGACGAGCTTTGGCGCGATCACGACGACGGGCGGGTTTACGTTCAACACCGGCGGCACAGTGACGCAGACCGACGCGCTGAGCGCGACGACGGCGAACCTGCTGGGCACTGGTGGCACATATACGCTGACCGGTTCGAGCAATATGGTCGGCACGCTGACGGGCAATACCGGCTCGATCAATCTGTTGAACGCGAGCGCGGCGACGCTGAGCGTTGGGCCAGTGACGACGGCGACAACGTTGGTTGTCTCCACGGTTGGCGATCTGACGGTCGCCGGCGCGGTGAACTTTGGCGATGGCGCCTCGTCGCTGGTATCGACAACAGCAAATCTCACTGTCAACGAGGCCATTAACCGGACCAGTGGAACGGGGGCGGCTTCGTTTGCGCTGTCGGCAACGGCGGCAAACAAGGGTGTGACGACCCGTGCGGCGGGAACAATCGGCGCGACGTCGACCAGTCCGTTTGCGGTGTCGATCTCGGGCGGTTCGGGCGCGGGTGGCGGCATGTCGCTCGAAGGCACGATCAACACGCTGGGCGGCGGATCCATGGCGCAAGGCGGTGCGCTCACGCTGACGACCTCGGGTACTGCCACGATGGACGCGGCGTTTACTGCGAACGCGCTGACGCTGAACGGGGCCGGCGGCACCTATGCCCTTAATGGTGGCAACAGCTTCACGTCTGTCACGACGGGCGGGGTTACTGTCGGTAGCATCAGCGTGCGCAATACCGCTGCGACGACCACCGTAAATGCGATTTCTGCGACTGGTGCATTCTCGGTCAACGCCTCTGACACGGCATCAAGCCTGACCGTTGCGGACGCTGTTTCGGCGGGAAATACCTCGTTTACGGCAGGGACGGGCGGCATCACGCTGAATGCGGGTGTCACCACCAATGATAACACGCTGACGCTCAACACCACCGGCACGTCTTCGCAAGGCACGAACGGCGCGTTTACGACGGCCGGGTTGTCGCTGCAGGGCGCGGGCGGTACGCACACACTCACCAACTCCGGCAACGTGCTGGCATCGCTCACCGCGAGCACCGGTTCGGTGAACCTGGTGAACAGCGGTCAGTCGACCACCGTCAATGCGGTGACGACGACGGGCACTGGCGGCCTTACGCTCAATTTTGCGGGCAGCGCGACCCCCAGCCTGACGGTTGCAGGCGCAGTATCGACCAGCGGCAATGGCGCAGCATCCCTGACAACCGGCAGCGGCGGGCTTGCCGTGAACGCGGCGATCAATACCGGTTCGAACGCGCTGTCGTTGACCTCGACGGGTGGCTCGGTATCGCTCAACACTGGCGGCACACTTACCGGTGGCGCAACCACCCTGACGGGCGGCAGCGTTACACTTGACGCGAGCGTCAACACGAACGGCAATACGCTAACGCTAACTTCTGCGGGCAGTGTTACGCAGTCGGCGGCGTTTACAGCGAACGCGCTGAGCTTGCTGGGTGGTGGCAACTTCACGCTGACCACTGCGGGGAACAGCTTTGCGTCGCTGACGGCGACGGCCGCGACGGCATCGCTGCTGAACGCGGCAAGCGCGACGAGCTTTGGCGCGATTACGACGACGGGCGGGTTTACGTTCAACACCGGCGGCACGGTGACGCAGACGGCCGCGCTGAGCGCGACGACGGCGAACCTGCTGGGCAGCGGCGGCAGCTATACGCTGACCAACAGCGGCAACTCGATCACGTCGCTGACGAGCACGGGTGCGGGCACGGGAACGATCAGCTTTACCAATGGGTCGGCGCTGGATGTGGGGCCGGTGACGACGAGCGGTGGGCTGACGGTATCGGCGACGGCGTTGACGGTGGCGGGTACAGTGTCGACGGGTGCGGCGACCTCGCTTACCGCGAGTGCGGGCGCGCTGGCGGTGAACGCGGCGATCACGACGAGCGGCACCCCGCTGACGCTGAGTGCGACGGGTGCGTTGACGACGAGCGGCACGGGTACGCTGTCTGCAGGCACGACATCGCTTACGGGTAACGGCATTACGCTGGGCGCTGGCGTCACCACGACCGGTGCAACGACCTTGGATGCGGGCGCGGGCGATATCGCGCTGAACGCGGCGCTGAACGCCAGCACGAACCCGCTGACGCTAACCTCGGCGGGCATTGTGACGCAGTCGGCGGCATTTACTGCTGGCGCGCTGAGTCTGCTGGGTGGGGGCAACTTCATCCTCGAAAATACGGGCAACAGCTTTGCCTCTTTGACGGCGACGGCCAATACTGCGTCGCTGTTCAACAGCGCCAGCGCCACCAGCTTGGGCGCCGTATCAACAACCTTCCAGTTTACTTTCAACACCGGTGGCGCGGTGACGCAGACCGGCGCGCTGAGCGCATCGGCGCTTACGCTGCTAGGCAGCAACGGTACCTACACGCTCACCAATACCGGCAACTCGGTTGGCATGCTCTTTGGCAACACCGGATCGATCGAGCTGGTGTCGGTGCCGTTGCTTATTGTCGGTCAGACAACGACCACCAATGGCCTGAATCTGACTATCGGTGGGTCGTTGCTGGTCGCTGGCGCGGTAAACTTCGGCACGGCATCGTCATTGACGTCAACAGGCGGCAACCTTGTCGTTGGCGCCGCTGTGAACCGGACCGGAAGTGGTGCCGCCCCGCTGACGCTGACGGCAACCAGCGCCACTGGCGGCACGGGCATGGTGTCGATCAACGGCACGGGATCGATCGGCACGACGTCCAGCACCGCGCTCGACGTGTCGGTCGTCAACGGCAATGGCGGCATCGTCCTCGGTGGTGCCATTAACACGCAGGGCGGCGCGCTGTCGCTCACCACGACAAGTTCGGCGACGCAGAGCGCGGCGTTCACGACGGCGGGCCTGGCGCTCAACGGCAGCGGCGGCGCGTACACGCTGACCAATGCGGGCAACGTGCTGACATCACTTACCGGCACGACCGGTAGTATCAACCTGGTGAACAGCGCCGCGACGACGAGTGTTGGTCCTGTCACCACCACCGGCGCGTTGACGGTGAACGCAAACGGCGCGGCATCGAGCCTTACGGTTGCAGGGGCGGTTTCGGCAACGGTTACCTCGCTGACTTCGGGTACGGGCGGCATTGCGCTGAACGCTGGTGTGACCACCAATGGTAATACGCTGACACTGACGACGACGGGTGCGGGCACGCAGAGCGCAGCGTTCACGACAGCAGGCCTGGTGCTTAACGGCAGCGGCGGCGCGTACACGCTGACC
>JBBSCC010000059.1:0-14763 GCA_038250735.1 Sphingomonadales bacterium
AATGACGGGCCTCACCGCGGCCAAGGACGCGCTGTCCCCCGGCGGGGTGCTGGCAGTGTGGTCAGCCGCGAGCGACGATATATTCGCCCGGCGCATGCGCGATGCGGGGTTTGCGGTGGAAGAGGTGGTGGTGCGCGCACGAGCGAGCGGCAAGGGCGCGCGGCATGTGATTTGGGTGGGAACCAAGGCGGGCTGAGGCCAGCTTTTCGGAGAAAAACATGAAAATCTTTGGCTGGAAAGCAGCCGGGCGTGAGGAATTGCGCCCGGCTTTGTCGCGTTATGCCCTCGGCGCGGGCGCGCTGTTGGGCGATTGGCCTGCTTCTTATGAGGCGCAGTTGCGCGAGGGCTATGCGCGCAATGCCATTGCCCAGCGCAGCGTGCGGCTGGTGGCGCAGGGGTTGGGCGGCGCGCCGCTGGTGGCGTCCGAACCGGCAATCCTGGCGCTGCTGACGGCGCGGTCGGGCGGGCAGGTGTTAGCCGAGACGCTGGCGGCGCAGTTGCTGCTGCACGGCAATGCCTATGTCCAGTTGCTGACGGATGGCGGCGGGCAACTGGTTGAGCTGTTCGCGCTGCGGCCCGAACGGGTGAGCGTGGAGCCCGATGCGCGCGGCTGGCCGGTGGCGTATCGATACCGGGTCGGAGACCGGGTGACGCGGTTGCTGGCCGAGGATGCCGCTGGGGATGCGGGCGGGGATGCGGGCGGGCGACCGCAGATTGTGCATCTGAAGGCGTTCAACCCCAGCGACGATCATTACGGGCTGGGGTGCCTGGGCGCGGCATCGGGCGCGATTGCGATCCACAATGCGGCGGCGACATGGAACAAGGCGCTGCTGGATAATGCCGCCCGGCCATCGGGCGCGCTGGTGTATGAACCCGGCGACGGATCATCGCTGTCGCGCGACCAATTTGATCGGCTGCGCGCTGAAATGGACGCCAGTTTTTCGGGCAGCGGCAATGCCGGGCGGCCCATGCTGTTGGAGGGGGGCTTGCGCTGGCAGGCGCTGAGCCTGTCGCCCGCCGATATGGATTTTGCCGCGACCAAGGCAGCGGCCGCGCGCGAGATTGCGACGGCGTTTGGCGCGCCGCCCATGCTGCTCGGCCTGCCCGGCGACGCCACATATGCCAATTATGTCGAGGCGAACCGCGCGCTGTGGCGGCTGGCGATCCTGCCGCTGGCGGAGACGATTTTTGCCGGGTTGGCACAAGGGCTGCGGGGCTGGTTTCCGGGTGCGGCGATCAGCATCGATCTCGACCGGGTGACCGCGCTGGCGGAGGACCGCGAGCGGCTATGGCGGCAAGTGTCGGCGGCTGAATTTCTAACGCTGGAGGAGAAGCGAGCAATGGTGGGGCTGACATGAGCGGGCCGGAGCCCGCAGCGATAAGCGTTGTGTTGAGCGATGGCGCGGTGCTGGCACAGTTGATCGCGCAGGGGCAGCAACAGGGTGCGGATTTAGCGACACTGCGCGCGATTATTGAGGAATCGGGTGAGCTGGGCGCGACGCGCGCACTGGTGCGGATGGGGCTGGATGATGCAGGCGCGGGGCGTGACCTGGGCGAGCTGCGCGAACTGCTGGCGGCGTGGCGCGATGCCAAGGCGTCGTTGTGGAAAGCCGGGCTGGCCTGGGTCGTGCGCTTGCTGGGCGCGGTCGGGATTGGCGCGATTGCGGTGCAGCAGGGACTGGGGGGCTGGGGCAAATGACGGCCGATCAACCCGCCTACGCGCCCACCCCCAACCCCTCCCGCAAGCGGGAGGGGGGTTTAAGGTTCGCGGGCTATGCCGCCGTGTTCGATGCTGTTGATCGGGGCGGCGATGTGGTGCGTGCCGGTGCATTCGGGCGATTGGGTGCGCCGGTGCCGCTACTGTGGCAACACCGGGGCGCGCCGGTGGGGGTGATCGAGCAACTAAGCGAGGATGCGCGCGGCTTGCGCGTGATCGGGCGGATTGATGATGCGCGGTTGGCGGGGTTGGTGCGCGGCGGCGGGGTGAAGGGACTGTCGTTCGGCTACCGCGTGAGGGCCGCGCGCACGGGATCGACGCAGGGCCGGGTCCGCGAACTGACCGCGCTTGACCTGATCGAGGTGAGCCTGGTCGCGCAGCCAATGCAGCCGCTGGCGCGGGTGCATGCGCTGACGTAATCGTTTGAAAAAGTACGAATTATTGTAGCTTGCTCTCGCCGAATCGCTGTTGCGGTTGCCAGAACCTTTGATTCGTGATTCAATGCTCAAAGCATAAATAGGACATCTTTCGTGACTGCTGAAATAGCAATTTTAAACAAGACTGCGGTAGCGCTTGCGGCTGATAGCGCAGTCACGATTTCGGTTGGGCAAAACCAGCAAAAAGTCTATGATTCCGAAGATAAGCTTTTTGAGCTTTCTCGCCGAGACCCTATCGGTATCATGATCAACAGCAACATGCATTTTATGGAAGCGCCACTTCCAGTCTTGATCAAGCGATATAGGGCAGGATGCGGTGGCTTTGATCGTGTTGAAGACGCGGCAATGGATTTTCTTCACCATCTACAAAAATTTGGTGAATCTGCCTCTACAGAAATTGCAAAGCGATCGTTGCAGGCGGCCTTGAGCCCGTGCTTACAGTTGTTCGTGATCGAACCATTTCAAAATTTCAAGAAATCTTATTTAACGAAGAGCCAGACGGTCCCGATTGGTTTAAAACTCTCCGTGCCCGTGTACTGAGCGATCAAATATCGGCCATGCATCGGGCAATCGATCGCCTTCCTCCAACTGAATCGATTGGTGATCCGATCGGTGATGCAATGATAGATGACGTAATTAATCAATTGATGGACGATCTTTTTTCTGAAATCGAAGACATCCATCGGCAGCCGCTGACCGATCTTAGTCGATTGGTGCTCCATAGACGCGTTCTGTGGTCTGCGCACACGGGGGTAATCGTTGCTGGATTTGGATCGTCCGAGATCTTTCCGACCCTAGTTTCATTTGAAATTTTTGGCGCGGTTAATGGTCAATTGCGGTTCTATCGAACCAACCATGTCGATATCGACAGGGAGGGAACCCGAGCCAAAGTCATACCGTTTGCCCAGAAGGAAATGGTAGAACGATTTCTTTACGGCCTCGACGACAACATCGAGAGGCGGATCTCGGATTTTTGTCGACAAGCTATCCCGCGCATCCGTGAGCTGACCATAGATCAACTCGATATGCCCGAAGGCGATTTGAACGGTGTCGAACATGATATGAAGGAAGCCGAAGAGGCATTCCTAGACGCCTTGCGTGAACACACTTTCGACACGATCCGCCGGCAATCTGAAGACGAGATTGAGGATATGGTTGAGTTCATGCCAAAGTCGGAGATGGGAAAAATGGCAGAAGCTCTTGTTAACCTGACTTCAATCAAGCGGCGCGTATCGCGAGGCGTGGAAACCGTCGGAGGCCCCATCGACGTGGCAGTGATCTCCCAAGCCGACGGATTTGTCTGGGTCCAGAGGAAACACTATTTCCCACAGGAGTTGAACTCCCGATTCTTCGATCGTATGCGAGAACAAAATTTGAAAGTGGAGGAGGCATAGGATGGATGTGAGCTGCAGTCTCGATATCCTGGTCCAACAGGTTTCGCCCGTGGCGGAGCGTTTGGACCGACACGATCCGCTGATGATCGTTATCCGTGAAACGCACGAGAGAATGGAAAAAGCGTTTCAGCGGAAAGGTAAAATTACAGCACGTCGTAAGGCTGCGTCGTAATTTGATTTAGCTCATTTTCAGCTTCTGGGTGAAACCGAGACGCTGTCAATTTTAGAAGACCGAAGGGGGCAATAATCCCTTTTCGAATATGATTTTCAATCAAGGCGCGTCCCATCCGGGGCGCGCCTTTTTCTTTGCCCAAAGGAGAATGACATGACTGACGTGATTCAAGACGCTCTTGAAGCGAGTTTTGCGGGGGTGGAGATGCCCGGCGCGGTAGTGCGGCCGGTGTTGAGCGGCGCGCGGGAGCCATCCGGGGCGGCGTTTGACACGTTCCTACGGTCCGGCGCGACCGTGGAGATGAAGGCGTTTACCGGGGCGACCGGCGACGCAGGCGGGTTTGCGGTGCCGCGTGAGATTGACGCGGTGATCGACGCCACGTTGAAAAGCATTTCGCCCATCCGCAGCATCGCCAATGTCGTGAAGGTGGGCTCTGCCGGGTATCGCAAGCTGATCACCACGGGCGGCACTCCGTCTGGCTGGGCATCTGAAACCGGCGCGCGTGCCGAAACCGCCACATCGACCTTTGTCGAGATTGCGCCGCCGATGGGCGAGTTGTTCGCCAATCCAAGCGCAAGCCAGGCGATGCTCGACGACGCGCAGTTCGATGTCGAGGCTTGGCTGGCGGGTGAAATTGCGATGGAATTTGCCAAGGCGGAAGGGGCTGCCTTTGTGAACGGCAGCGGCACCAATCGGCCCCGCGGTTTCCTGCAGGCCACCACCGCGGCGACGGCGGATGGCACCCGCGCATTCGGCACGGTGCAGCATGTGCCCAGCGGCGCGGCGGGGGATTTTGCGGCGAACCCGCAGGACCGGCTGATCGATCTGGTGCAAACCCTGCGTGGTCCCTATCGGCAGGGGGCAAGCTTTGTGATGAATTCCAGCACGCTGGCGCGCATCCGCAAGTTCAAAACCAGCGACGGCGCGTTCCTATGGGCGCCCAGCCTGGCGGCTGGCCAGCCCGCCACCTTGCTGGGCTATCCATTGATCGAAGCCGATGACATGCCCGATATCGCGGCGAACAGCCTGTCGATTGCGTTCGGTGATTTCCGCAGCGGCTATATCATTGCCGAACGCACCGAAACGGCGATCCTGCGTGATCCCTATTCGAACAAGCCGTTCGTCAATTTCTACGCGACCAAGCGAATTGGCGGCTGCGTGAGCAATTCCGAAGCGATCAAGCTGATGCGGTTCGCCACGTCCTAACCGGCGCGCCCATTCCGGCACTGATCGGGCCATGCGCCCGATTGGTCCCGGTTGTTTTCCTGACGACAGCAGAGCGAGATTTTCATGCCCGATGCATTTTCAACCACGGCGGACCATGTGTCCGCCCCCGCCCGGCGCACCGTTGCCGTAAGCCCGCACGACAGCAATCCGCTGGTCGATATTCCCAAGGCGCTGTTCATTGGCACGGCGGGAAATCTGATGATGCGGGGCGTGGACGGCACCGTCGATCAGCTGTGGCGCAATGTGCCCGCCGGCGCGATTCTGCCGTTTCGTGCGCAGTTTATCCGCGCGACGGGTACGACCGCCGCCGATATTCTGGCGCTATACTGATGTTTATGGGATCAGACGTCAGCCTGGTGGGGCTGGCGGCGCGGTGGCCGCGGGCGAATGCGGGATTTTCGTTTGCGGGCGGCGCGCTGCCCGCTGAGGCGACATTATCCCGCGCCAGCCCGGCGAAGCGCTATAATGCCAGCGGGGTGCTGGAAAGCGTGGCCGCCAACGGTGCGCGGTTTGATTCTGATCCGGCAACACTGGTGTTGCGCGGGTTGCTGATTGAACCGGCGCGCACCAATGGCATTCGGTCGTCACAGGGCTTTGCGGGCGCAGACTGGACCCGCCGGGGCAGCTTTACCACCACCGAAAATGCCATCGCCGCGCCGGATGGCACCACCACAGGCGCGCTGTGGGCGGGGGTGTTGGGCGGGCCTTCGGGGGATATTTTTGAAACCGGGCTGAGTGTTGCCTCGCGCTATCCCAATGCCACCGGCTGCGTTCCGTCCTTTTGGATAAGGCGGGTGTCGACGGCGGGTACGTTGCTGGTGCAGAACGCTGCCAACGGCACAACTGGCGGCGGGTTTTCGGTCAATCTGGCGCTGCTGGCTGCAGGGGTGTGGACGCGGGTTTTTGCCGGGCACGCCGCGGTGACGGTGATCAACCCGTTTGTGTCATCGGCGGCGGGTGCGTTGGGGATCAACCTGGTTTGCACGGCGGGCGCGCCGATCAGCGTGCATGTGTGGGGCATACAGGTTGAGGCAGGGGCTGCGCCGTCAAGCTATGTGCCCACGGCCACCGCCGCTGCAACGCGTGCCGCCGATCTGCTGGTGCTCAACTGGGCAAGCAAGGGCGTGCCCGATGGCAGCCATATGATGCGGTATGGCTTTGACGACGGATCGTCACAGGACGTCGCCACCACGGTTGCGGGCGGCACGGCAACGGTGCCGACAACGCTGAACCGGCCCTGGATTAGGACCGTCGCGCGGGTGTGACGCACCGCGGCGCTGCAGAAAAAAAGGAACATCACGATGAGCAATGGGGAACCCGGCAGCGTGCTGCTTGGGACAGAAGACCGTGCGAGCGCGCTGGCCGCAGTAAAGGCGATGCTGCGCATATCGAGCAGCGAAGATGATGTGCTGATCGCGGCGCTTGCCGAAACCGCGCTGGGGCTGGCCGAACAGTTCTTGGGCCGGGTGCTGATCGCGCGGACGGTGCGGTCGATGCTGCCCCCATTGCCCGGCTGGCAGCGGTTGCCCGCATCGCCGGTTCAGGCGATCACCCTGGTTGAGGCCGTGGCGCAGGATGGCACGGCGAATGTGCTGCCGGTAACCGGCTATGCGATGGATATCGATCCGCGCGGTGATGGCTGGGTGCGAATCATCGATGCGGGCGGGGCCGCGCAATTGCGGGTGACGAGCACCGCCGGGCAGGCCGATGGCTGGGCCGGCATTCCTGCGCCGCTGCGGCAAGGCGCGGTGTTGCTGGCGGCGTATCTGTTCAGCGAGCGTGATACGAGCCGACCACCCCCGGCGGCGATCACCGCGCTGTGGCGACCCTTTCGTGGGCTGGCACTGGCCGCGGCGGTGCACGCATGAGCCGGATCGAGGATCGCGCAAAGGCGATCGCCAAGGCCGCAAAGGACGCTGCCATTGCCCGCGGCGTTGAAGAAATCGATGCCGCAATCGGCGAAGACTTGCCCGGCGTTGTGGTGAAGGCGGTGGAGGACGGGATCGAACTGCGCGGTCGTGGCTTGCTGCGCCGGTTGGCGCGCGATTCGCGGCTGCGCTGGATCGGGCGGTTGCTGCGATGAGCGGGGGGGGAAGTGCAGGGGGGAGCGCAGCCGGATTGTTCCACACCACAATGCTGGCCGCGCTGCGGGCGGATGCGGCGTTTGGCGGCGCGCTGAACGGCGTGTTTGAAGGACCGCCGGTGCAGGCAACCACGCCCTATGCCGAGCTGGGCGAACTGCTGGCCACCGATTGGGGCGCCAAGGCGCTGGCGGGAACCGAGCTGCGCCCCGCGATCATCATTCGTGACCGGGCCGAAGGGCCTGCCCGGCTGCACGCGCTGGCAGCAGCGGCGGATGCCGTGATGGTGGCAATCCCCGCCGCGCTTGGCACTCCCGGCACGGGCGCATGGCAGATCGCCAGCGCGGCGCTGCTGCGATCACGCATCATCCGCGACGGGCCGGGGGCTTGGGTGGCGATCGTCGAACACCGGGTGCGCATACTGCAGGCAAATTGAGGAGAACGAACATGGCAGCGGAAAAAGGCAGCGCCTTTTTGTTAAAGGTCGGCAATGGCGGATCGCCGATTACCTATGCGACGATGGCCGGGCTGCGCACCACCCAGCTATCGATCAACGGCGAAGCAGTGGCGATCACATCAAAGGATTCGGGCGCTTGGCGCGAATTGCTATCGGGCGCGGGGGTGCGATCCGTCAGCGTGTCGGCGGCGGGCGTATTCACGGGTTCTGCCGCCGAATTGCGGATCAAGGCCAATGCGCTTGCCGGGGTGATCGACGATTACCGGCTGAGCTTTGAAAGCGGCGAAACGCTGACCGGGCGGTTCCTGGTGACGCGGCTTGATTATGCCGGGGATTACAACGGCGAGCGAAGTTATACGCTCAATCTGGAAAGCTCTGGCGCGGTGGTGAGCGCATGAGCGGCAGCGAACCGGCGATGGCGAGCCCCGCAGCAAACCCCGCAGCAAATCCTGCAGCAAATCCGGCGCGGGGCGAGGCGATGTTGCGGGTGGCCGGCGTCTGCACCGTGCTGCGACCGAGTTTTCAGGCGCTGGTTGCCGCTGAGCAGGAACTGGGGCCGCTGTTCGCCCTGGTTGAACGCGCGGCGGAGGGGCGGCTGGCGCTGTGCGAAATGGTGGCGTTGTTCTGGCACTGCCTGGCAACGCCGCCCGAGGGGATGACCCGCGCGCAATTTGGTGAAGGCGTGGCGGCGGCGGGGCTGGCGCAGGCAACGCCCGTGCTGCGCGTGCTGCTGGGGCAAATACTGTCGGGTCGATGAGTTTTTCGGATGGTGCCGCCCGGCTGGCGGGCCTGGCCGGTGCATTGCTTGGTTGGTCGCCTGACCAGTTTTGGCGCGCGACCCCGGCAGAACTTGGCGTGGTGCTGAACGCGCTGGCGGGCGATGCGCTCCCGTCCCCGCCCCAGCCCCCGCCAAGCCGCGATCACATCGCGCAGATGATGGAGGCTCTTCCCGATGGATGAAGAAATTGACCGGCTGGTGGTGCGGATCCGTGCCGACACCAGCGGCTTTACCCGCGATATCGAGGAGATTCGCGGCACGTTAACCGGGCCGCTTGAACGCGGGGCGGATGCGGCTGGGCGCGGGATTGAAAATGCGCTGCTGCGGGCGGTGCGGACGGGCAAGGTGGGTTTTGAGGATTTGAAGCGGCTCGCCCTGTCCGTCCTTGGCGAGATTGCGACGAGCGCCATTCGCGGCGGGCTCGATTCGCTGTTTGGTGGCGGGCGCGGCGGGTTGGGCGGGGTGATTAGCGGGCTGATCGGCGCACCCGGTCGCGCAACTGGCGGGCCAGTGTCTCCCGGCCGGGCCTATATGGTGGGCGAGCGCGGGCCTGAACTGTTCGTGCCCACCAGCAGCGGGCGGGTGGATAGCGGGATTGGCGGCGGCGGTCCGCGCGATGTGCGGATCGCGATCACCATCAATACGGGCAATGCCGGCCAAGCGGGCGGCAATGATGCACCGCAAGCGCTCGCCCGATCGAGCCGACAGGTCGCGCGTGCGGTGCGCGCGGCGATTTTGGGGGCAGACAGCTGATGGGCTATTGGCTGGCGACCGAGCGGACGGTGCAGGAAGAAGGCGTGATCACCCGCTTTGATCCGCGTTTCTGGACGGTCAATTTCCCGCGCCCGATGATGGCCAGTGTGGTCACCACGGCACAAGATGCGCTGCGTGTTGATGCGGTGTTTTACCGCGCTGATGATCTGGCCGGGCTGATCTGGGCGAGCGAGGATGAGATTGATCATCCGTTGCTGCGGTATGAAACTGCGCGCGATTATCGCGGGTGTACATTACGCTTTCGCTGGCAATCGGCGGGCGTGATGCCGCTGGATGCGGTGAACGGCCCCACGCTGACGATTGAGGGGCGCGATGCAGCGGGCAACCCGCGCGCCTGGTTTGTGCGGTTGTGGAACTATGCCAGCGGCACCCCCGATGATGCGGTGATCGCGCTTGATTTTACCGCATTGGACGGCGGGTTTTTGTTGGCCGGAGAGGCCGATCCGGTGTGGGCAGGCGATGTCGACCGGATGTTCGTGTCAATCGTGCCGCCCTCTTACTCCGGCACGGCGGCGATGCTGGCGGCACCGGCTGAGGCATCGGTGATATTGAGTGACATCGTGTGCGATGGCCCCGGTGCGGTGCTGGCAATCGGCGATGTGATCGTGCCCGAACACGGGCTGGGCATCGCCAGCGGTTATGACGATAGTTACAATGTCACGCCCGCCCGGCTGCTGCGCGCGGCGCTGATGCTCGGCTATCGCGGCGACATCGTCCATTATGTCGGGATGAGCCATTATCTGCGGCTCGAAGCCAATTCAGGCGGGCTTTATGCCAGCCTGGCGGGTGGCGCGATCAATGTTGCGGCGGCGGCGTGGCACCGCGATTTTGCCGAGCGGGCAAAGGCGCTGAGATATGGCGTCATCTGGTCGCTCAGCTATGAATTGTTTGATGCGCATTGCTGGGGCGACTGGAAACAGCGCACCGCCGATGGCAGCCCTGCGCTGACTGGCTGGGTGCCGCCGTCCACCTTGTTGTCGCCAGCGCATGCAGGGGCGATGGGGTATCTGCACCAGGTGGCGCAGGCCTTTGTGGCGATTGGCGTGGCAGCGGGGCTGGTGCCCAAATTTCAGGTGGGGGAGCCGTGGTGGTGGGTGATGCCGGGTGGCCGCCCCTGCCTGTATGATGATGCAGCGCGCGCTGCCTTTGGCGGATCACCGCTGGTGATCGCCGATGTGCGGGGGGCAAAATCCGCCGCCGAAATCGCGCTGATGGATCACGCGGGGCAAATACTGGCGGCATCAACTGCGGCGTTGGCTGCTGCGGTGAAGGCTGTCGCTCCGGAAACGGAGACGCTGCTGCTCGCCTATCTGCCCAGCATCCTCGATGCCGCAGCCCCCGATGTGCAGCGCATGAACCTGCCCATCGGTTGGGCGCGCCCCGCATTCGATGTGTTGCAGCTTGAGGATTATGATTGGGCGGCCACGGGCAACAGCGCGGCGACCAATCGCGCGCTCGCGCTGGCGGCGGCGCGGCTTGGCTATCCGCCGGGTGAGCAGCATTATCTGGCGGGGTTTGTGCTGCGCCCCGAAGAAGCAGCGGCCTGGCGCGCAATTGATGCCGCAGCAGCGGCAGCGCGCGCGCGCGGCACCGCGCAGACCATTATCTGGGCGCTGCCCCAGGTGCTGCGCGACGGCTTTGTCCATTTCGATGAGGGAGAGGCGGATATGGTGCCGTTTGATGATGTGCTGTTTCCGCTTGCGCTGGGCCGCGAGGCAGAGGTGACGCCCGAATTTTCAACCGCGATCGTGACGAGCGCAGGCGGCACCGAAGTGCGCAATGCCAGTTGGAGCAGCGCGCGCACCCGCTATGATGTTGGCCCCGGCATCCGTTCGGAAACCGATATCGCTGCCTTGCTGGCGTTTTTTCGGGCGCGGATGGGGCCCGCGCGGGGATTTCGCCTGCGCGATCCGTTCGATCATCAATCGGCACCCGGCAGCGTTGCGGCGGGGGACCAGCGGATCGGCACGGGCGATGGCACCAACAGCCGCTTTGCGCTGATCAAGCAGTATGAGGCGAGCGAGCGGCGGATTACCCGGCCTGTTGCGGGCAGCGTGCGGGTGGCGGTTGGCGGGGTGGAGACGGCGGCGTTCACACTGGCAGATGGCGGATGGGTGGTGCTTGATACCGCCCCTGCCGCCGGGCTGGCCGTGACGGCGGGCTTTGTGTTCGATGTCGCGGTGCGGTTTGCCGACGATAGCCTGAGCGTCAACCGCGCCACCTTTCTGGCCGGTGCTGCCCCCAGCGTGGCGCTGATTGAAATTCGGGAGGGTTGAATGTCCGATTTTCTTGTCGGCGCCCTGACCACCATCGCATTGTGCTGGCGGATTGAGCGGCGCGACGGCATTGCCATCGGGCTGACCGATCACGACCGCGATTTGGTGATCGATGGCATTGTCCACCGCGCCGCGCCGGGCATGACGCCGTCTGCGATTACCCGCACCGACACGCTGGAACCCGATACGATGGACGTGGCCGGGGCATTATCGAGTACGGCAATTACCGAGGCTGATCTGCTCGCCGGGCGGTGGGACGGCGCGCGGGTAACGATTTTTGCGGTCGACTGGACCGGCGGCGAAGGCCGGGTGGACTTAGGCGAGGGCCAGATTGGCGCGGTCGACATGCGCGATGGCGGGTTTACCGCTGAACTGCGCGGGGCGGGCGCGGCGCTTGATGGCCCGGTGGTGGAGGAAACATCGCCCGAATGCCGCGCCGAGCTGGGCGACAAACGCTGCCGGGTGCCGATGGCAGGACGCCGCCAGATGGCGCGCGTTGTCGCGATTGATGGCCAGCGGGTAACGCTCGACGTTCCAGAGCGGGCGGCGGGAGCCAATGCGCTGGGGCTGCTGCGCTGGATTACCGGCCGCAATAGCGGGCTGAGCAGCGCGGTTGCGGCATCGGACGGTGATGTCGTCACGTTGCGGTCCGCACCGGTGCTAGCGGTAGAGCCGGGTGTGCTGGTTGAGCTGAGTGAGGGGTGCGACAAAAGCCTGGCGACCTGCGCCGCGCGCTTTGCCAATGCGGCCAATTTTCGGGGCGAGCCCTATTTACCGGGCATCGACCTGCTGACCCGCTATCCCGGGGCATGAGCAGCGCGGTGGTGGCGGCCGCACGCCGGGCAATTGGTGTGCGGTTTCGCCTGCATGGCCGCGACCCGGCTTATGGGCTGGATTGCGTGGGGCTGGCCGCGCTGGCGATTAGGGCAGGCGGCGGGCCCACCATCGTCCCCACCGGCTATGCCTTGCGCAGCGGCGACAGCGATGCCGCGGGCGCGATGATCGAAGCGGCAGGATTGATGGCTGCTGCAGATCCGCAAGCGGGGGACGTTGTGCTGTGTCGCGCCGGGCCGGGCCAATTGCATCTGGTGATCGACTGCGGCGGGCGGGGCGGCGGCTTTATCCATGCCGATGCGCAGCTTCGCCGGGTGGTGGAACGACCCGGCCCGCCGCCCTGGCCAGTAATCGGCCGGTGGCGGCTGGCGCAGATAAAGGAATAATCCATGGCAACATTGATCCTGACCGCCGTTGGCAGCGTGCTGGGCGGGCCGATTGGCGCGGCGATTGGTGCGATTGCCGGCCAGGTGATCGACCAGAATGTGCTGTTCAAGCCCAATGGTCGGCAGGGACCGCGCCTGACCGAGCTGGCCGTGCAGACATCATCCTATGGCACGCCGATCCCGCAGCTATTTGGCGCGATGCGGGTGGCGGGCACGGTGATCTGGTCGACCGACCTGTTGGAATCCAAGAAAAAAGGCAGCGGCGGCAAGGGCCAGCCGAGCACCACCAATTTCAGCTATGCGGCGTCCTTCGCAGTATTATTGTCCGCACGCGCGATAACCGATGTTGGCCGGATTTGGGCGGACGGCAAGCTGTTGCGCGGGGCGAGCGGCGATTGGAAGGCCAGCACCGGCTTTCGCGTGCACCGCGGCGGCGAGGATCAGCCGCCCGATCCGTTGATTGTGGCCGCCGAAGGGGCCGGAATGGCACCGGCGCATCGCGGCTATGCCTATGTCGTCTTCGAAATGCTGCAGCTTGCTGATTACGGCAATCGTATTCCTTCGCTCACCTTTGAGGTGATCGCTGATCCTGGCCCGGTGGCGCTGGGTGCGATTGCCGGGTCGATCAGCGATGGCCGCATTGATGGCAGCGCGGTGACGATGCCCGTCACCGGCTTTTCGGCTTATGGAGACAGTATGCGCGGCGTTGCGGAAACGCTGGCCAGCGCTGGCGGCGCCTGGTTTTCGCCGCAAGGCAACCGCCTGGCGATGCGGGGGGCGGGCGCGAGTGAAGGCGGGCCCGGGGCAGGCGGGATAGCGATCAGCGATAGCGGCGCATCGGCTGGGCGGGTGCGGGGCCAGCGTGGCCAGCGCATGATCGCGGCGATCGGCACCGTGCCGCAAACAATCACCGTCGCCCATTATGATCCGGCACGCGATTACCAAACCGGGTTGCAGCGGGCGCGGCGGCCGGGTGCAGGCAGGCGCAGCGACCGGATTGAGCTGCCCGCGGCGATTGAGGCAGGGGTCGCCAAGGCGATTGCGGTGCGGGCGTTGGCGCGCGCCGAGGCGGGCCGGGAGCGGCGCGGGGTGGCGCTTGATTGGCGCGCGCTGCGGATTGTGCCGGGCGATGTCGTGTCATTAGAAGGTGATGGGGCAGGTGATGGGGGTGCGAGCAGCGCGGGGCGCTGGCGGGTGACCCGCTGGTCGCGGGAGGCGATGGTGGTGATGCTGGAGCTGATCCGGCTGGATGATGATGGGCCATCGACTGCGCCGTCACTGCCCGCCAGCGCCGGGCGCGTGCTGGCCGATGCTGATTCGGTGCACGGCCCGACGATTTTGCACCTGTTCGAACTGCCAGCACTGGACGACCGCATATTTGAATCGCCGCGCCTGCTGGTCGCCGCTGCGGGAACCGGGGAGGGCTGGCGGCGGGCGGCGTTGCTGTTGAGCACCGACGGCGGCATTCGCTGGGCTTCGGCGGGCAGCTCGGCGGCCCCCGCGACGTTGGGCGTGCTGGCATCAGCCGTTGCAGCCGCCCCGGCCACGCTACGCGACCTTTCAACCGTGATCGATATCGATTTGGCGCATAGCGGCATGGCGCTGGCGTCGGCAGATGATGCCGCACTCGATTCGGGGGCCAATCTGGCGCTGCTGGGTAATGAGTTGATCCAGTTTGGCCTGGCGACACAAATGGGGGCGACGCGCTGGCGATTAAGTCGGTTGCTGCGTGGGCGGCGCGGGACCGAGGCGGCAATCGCGGGTCACGCCATTGGTGATCGTTTCGTCTTGATCGACCTGGATGATCTGGCCGCGATCGATTTGCCGCTGACCGCCACCGGATCGACGGTGCGGATGCTGGCATCGGGCGTCGGCGATGTTGCCGGCCCGGTTGCGGTGGCAATCATTCCCAGCGGCGTTTCAGTGCGCCCGCCATCACCCGTGCATCTGCGGGCGCGGGTTGATGGGGACGGTCTGGCGATCAGCTGGGTTCGGCGCAGCCGCGCGGGTTGGCGGTGGATTGACGGTGCCGATGCGCCGCTGGCCGAGGAAGTGGAGGCCTATGCAATCACGATTGCTGCGCCGGGTTCTGCGCCGGGTTCTGGGCCGGGTGCTGGGCCGGGCCTTCCCGAACGACGCATCGATACCACCGCACCGGCCATTGTCGTTGCTGATTACGTGCACGCCAGCGGCACGACCATTGCCGTCTGCCAACGCGGATCCAACGGCG
>JBBSCC010000060.1:0-14705 GCA_038250735.1 Sphingomonadales bacterium
CCCGCGCCACGCTGGCCCTTGCCGTTTTGGCATTGATCGGCTGCGACGCGGGTCAAGCTTTCGATGCCGCTGAATGGAAGCGTGACGGTGGAAAGGGCTATGAAACGGTCCGTCCATCGATGATTGATGATTTCCGTCGTCGATATCCCAAAGGTAGTGATCGCTCTCGAATTGTCGCAGCGCTTGGTTCAAGCGAGGCAAGCTTTTCCGACATCTGCGATGAACGTCCAAACATTGATTCTTGTTCGTTCTATTTCATCGGTAGTAGAGGGGTTGATCCAGTCGTGTTCGTCGTCGGATTTCAAAACAACAAGACGGTTGCCTACTGGGAACGGGAACTCTGACGATCATGAAACCAGCAGACACCGCCGAAACCCGTTCCGTTCGCCTGCTGCGCGTGGGGGAACAGGTGCGCCATGCGCTGAGCGATATCCTGGCGCGCGGGGACGTGCATGACGAAACGCTGGCCAGGCATTTGGTGACCGTTACCGAAGTGCGCATGTCGCCCGATCTGCGCCACGCAACCGCTTTCGTGAAGCCATTGCTCGGCAAGAACGAGGAGGTGGTGCTGAAGGCGCTGCGCACCAACACCGCCTATCTGCAGAACGAAGTCGCGCAGCGGGTGAACACCAAATATGCCGCCAAGCTAAAATTCCTGGCGGACGACAGCTTTGACGAGGGCAGCCATATCGACAAGCTGCTCCGCGATCCGAAGGTCGCGCGGGACTTGGCGGCGGGCGAAGACGAGGCCGATACCGCAGACTGATGGCCAAGCTGTATTTTTACTACGCGTCGATGAACGCGGGCAAATCCACGAACCTGCTCCAGGCGGATTTCAACTACCGCGAGCGCGGCATGCGGACGATGTTGTTCACCGCCGCCATCGATACGCGCGCGGCGATGGGGGCGATTGCGTCTAGGATTGGGCTGGAAAAGGGCGCGATCGCCTTCGATGCCGATACCGACATTGCAGCGATTGTGCGCGTGGAGCACGGCGATGCCGCGATCGCGTGCGTGCTGGTGGACGAAGCACAATTCCTGTCGGAATCGCAGGTGGGCCAGCTGGCGCATGTTGCCGATGTGATCGGCATTCCGGTGCTCGCTTATGGCCTGCGCACCGACTTTCGGGGCAAATTGTTCCCCGGCAGTGCGACGCTGCTGGCGATTGCGGACAGCCTCGTTGAGCTGAAATCGGTGTGCGAATGCGGGCGCAAGGCGACGATGAACTTGCGCGTGGATGCATCAGGGCACGCGGTGGCCGAGGGCGCGCAGACGGAGATTGGCGGCGAGGACCGCTATGTCGCGCTGTGCCGGAAGCATTTCATGGAACGGCTTACCGCCGCCGACTCCGGTCAATGACTGCCGATGCTGTCGTCATTGCGAGCGCAGCGAAGCAATCCATTGGCGTGCTCGCCGACCGGCTGGATTGCTTCGCTACGCTCGCAATGACGGAATTAGTGTCGCCGACCGTGCGAAGGGCCTGATTGCCGGTGCATGGCTGGATCATCCTCGACAAGCCGCTCGGGTTGGGCTCGACCCAGGGTGTGTCGGCGGTGAAGCGCGCGCTGCGCGACGGTGGATACGGCAAGTTCAAGGTCGGGCATGGCGGCACGCTCGATCCGCTGGCGACCGGCGTGCTGCCGATCGCGATTGGCGAGGCGACCAAGCTCGCCGGGCGGATGCTGGACAGCGACAAGGTGTATGATTTTACGATCGGTTTTGGCGTGCAAACCGATACGCTTGACCTGGAGGGCAAGGTAATCGCGACAAGCGATGTGCGGCCAACGCTGGCGGCGGTGGCGGCGGTGCTAGCGCAATTCACCGGGCCAATCGACCAGATACCGCCAGCCTATTCCGCGCTGAAGGTGGACGGCGAGCGGGCCTATGATCTGGCGCGCAGCGGGGCCGAGGTGGTGCTGGCGGCGCGGGCGGTGACGATTTACAGCCTCGATATCGCAAAGCCCCTCCCCTTCAGGGGAGGGGCTAAAGCAAGTGACCCTCACCGCCCACGTCTCCAAGGGCACCTATATCCGCTCTCTGGCACGCGACATCGCGCTTGCACTCGGCACGGTTGGCCATGTCACCATGCTGCGCCGTGCCAAGGCGGGGCCGTTCGACCTGCGCCACGCGATATCGCTGGACAAACTGGCCGAACTCGGCCATGCGCGCGCTCTTGAAGACAAACTCCTGCCGCTGAGGGCGGGGCTGGACGACATCCCGGCTCTATCCCTTACCCCCGATCAGGCAGGGCTGCTCCGACAGGGGCGGGTGTTGATCGGGATTGCCGTGAACGATGGCCCTTATTTTGCGATGCTGGAAGATATTCCGGTCGCGCTGGTAGAGGCTGAAACCGGGGAAATTCGGGTCGTGCGCGGTTTTAACCTGTAACGACGATGTCGAAGGAAAAAGCATGACGATCACTGCAGAGCGCAAGGACGCGCTCGTCAAGGAACATGGCCGCGCCGAAGGCGATACCGGTTCCACCGAAGTTCAGGTCGCGATCCTCACCGAGCGCATCCGCAACCTGACCGAACATTTCAAGGATCACAAAAAGGACAATCATTCGCGCCGTGGGCTGCTGATGATGGTCAACAAGCGCCGCTCGCTGCTGGATTATCTCCGCACCACCGACGGCGGGCGTTATACGGATCTGATCGCGAAGCTTGGCCTTCGCAAGTAATCAAGAGGGCGGCCTTCGGGTCGCCCTTTTCATATTCCCGCATATGGCGGGATGACTGGACGCACGGCAATTCGGCCGATCGTCCCCCGGGGCCATGACAGGCCCCAGACCGCGCGGACCGGCTTAGTCCGCATATAGGCCCCAATCGCATCTGGCGGTTGGCGTTGAAGGAAAACCACATGTTCGATACCAAAACTGCAAGCATCCAGTGGGGCGGCAAGACCCTCACGCTGGAAACGGGCCGTGTTGCCCGCCAGGCCGACGGCGCCGTAATGGCGACGCTGGGCGAAACCGTTGTTCTTTGCGCGGTAACCGCCGCCAAATCAGTGAAGGAGGGCCAGGATTTCTTCCCGCTCACCGTTCACTATCAGGAAAAATATTCGGCTGCCGGCCGCATCCCCGGTGGCTTTTTCAAGCGTGAGCGCGGCGCGACCGAGAAGGAAACGCTCACCAGCCGCTTGATCGATCGCCCAATCCGCCCGCTGTTCCCCGAAGGTTTCTACAACGAAATCAACGTGATCTGCCAAGTGCTCAGCTATGATGGCGAAAATGAGCCGGATATTCTCGCGATGGTCGCGGCCTCTGCGGCGCTGACCATTTCGGGCGTGCCGTTCATGGGCCCCATCGGTGCTGCACGCGTCGGCTATGTCGACGGCGAGTATATCCTGAACCCGACGCTTGATCAGGTGAAGAATGGCGAGCTTGATCTCGTCGTTGCTGCCACTGGTGCCGCTGTGATGATGGTCGAATCCGAAGCCAAGGAGCTGTCGGAAGACGTGATGCTCGGCGCGGTGCAGTTCGCGCACAAGGCGTGCCGCGAAGCCGCAAACGCCATCATCGACCTGGCCGAACAAGCCGCCAAGGAGCCATGGGAAATGGCCGAGCAGGCTGACCTGTCGGCGGCCAAGGACAAGCTGAAGAAGCTGATCGGCAAGGACATTGCCGCTGCGTACAAGGTGACCGACAAGTCCGCGCGTTCGAGCATGCTGAACGAAGCCCGCGCCAAGGCGAAGGCTGCCTTTGCCGATGCGTCCCCGCAGGACCAGATGGCCGCCAACAAGCTGATGAAGAAGCTTGAGGCCGAAATCGTTCGTGGTGCCATCCTGAAGGACGGCCAGCGCATCGATGGCCGCACGACCACGCAGATTCGCCCGATTGAGGCGATGGTCCACTTCCTGCCACGCGCGCATGGCTCTGCCCTGTTCACACGCGGCGAGACGCAATCGATCTGCACGACCACCTTGGGCACCAAGGAAGCCGAGCAGATGATCGACGGGCTGACCGGCCTGTCATATGAGCGGTTCCTGCTGCACTATAACTTCCCGCCCTATTCGGTCGGTGAAGTCGGCCGCTTCGGTGCGCCGGGTCGTCGCGAAGTTGGCCACGGTAAGCTCGCCTGGCGCGCGCTCCACCCGATCCTGCCGACGATGGAAGAGTTTCCGTACACGATCCGCGTTCTTTCTGACATCACCGAGTCCAACGGCTCGTCGTCAATGGCAACGGTGTGCGGCGGTTCGCTATCGATGATGGACGCCGGCGTGCCGCTGAAGCGCCCGGTATCGGGCATCGCGATGGGCCTGATCCTGGAAGGCAAGGACTTTGCCGTCCTTTCCGACATTCTGGGTGACGAAGATCATCTGGGCGACATGGATTTCAAGGTGGCAGGCACGTCCGAAGGCATCACCACGATGCAGATGGACATCAAGATCGCCGGCATCACCGAAGAAATCATGCGCGTCGCGCTGCATCAGGCGAAGGACGGTCGTGCGCACATTTTGGGCGAAATGGCCAAGGCGCTTGACCATACCCGCGAGGAGCTGTCGGCCCACGCGCCGCGCATCGAAACGATCTCGATCGACAAGACCAAGATTCGTGACGTGATCGGCACCGGCGGCAAGGTGATCCGTGAGATCGTCGCGACCACCGGCGCGAAGGTCGACATCGATGACGAGGGTAACATCAAGGTGTCGTCGTCCGATCCGGCACAGATCACGGCTGCAATCGCCTGGATCCGTGGCATCGTCGAGGAAGCCGAAGTCGGCAAGGTTTATGACGGCAAGGTCGTCAACCTGGTGGATTTTGGCGCGTTCGTGAACTTCATGGGCGGCAAGGACGGCCTGGTTCACGTCTCGGAAATCCGCAACGAGCGCACCGAAAAGGTGAGCGACGTGCTGAGCGAAGGTCAGCTCGTCAAGGTGAAGGTGCTGGAGATTGATCCGCGCGGCAAGGTGCGCCTGTCGATGCGCGTCGTCGATCAGGAAACCGGTGCCGAACTGGAAGATACCCGCCCCGCGCGCGAACCGCGCGAGGGGGGTGATCGTCCGCGCGGTGATCGCGGTCCGCGTCGTGATGGCGATGGTGGCCGTGGCCCACGTCGTGACGGCGGCGGCGGTGGCGACCGGGGTGATCGCGGTCCGCGTCGTGACGGCGGTGGTGATCGTGGCCCACGCGGCGAAGGCCGCGGCCCACGTCCTGAACGGACCGGCGGTAGCGAAGATGGCCCCGCGCCAGAATTCGCTCCGGCGTTTTTGACAGGCGACCGGGACTAAACTTTCCCGCAGCTGATCAAGGAAAAAGGGCCTGGGCAACCGGGCCCTTTTTTTGTTTTGATGCCGACCGTGCCGCGGCGCTTTTGCGCAAAATAACCACAGTGCTTGGTTCTGCGTCGCGAACGCACATGCGCGGGTCGATATTGTCCACCGGCGTGCCCATCAAACGCCGTCGGTGCGCTTGCGTGATGGGCTGCCAACAGATAGATCATCGCGCTACCGATCTCTTGGGGGGAAGAGTCAGCATCATGGGCATTTTCAGTTCACTTTTTGGCGGCCGTAAAAAGGCCAAGCCGCTCGGCGCGATCAAAGCCATGGTCGATTCCGGCTTGATCACCATCGCTGCACAGCCGCGCAACAACGCGCTCGACCTGGAAGATCGCACGATCGAACGGCTCTATGCGTTTTTGATCGATCATGATTATCCGGGCGGATCAGCGGCAATGCACAATGCCGTTTTTGAATATTACGGCCTGCCCTTTCGCAGCTGCTTCATGATCGGCGACCCGAAGCGCGTTGCAGAAATCGTTACGGGGCTTCGCGGGTGCGCGGTGTATGCCGGCGGCGGTGCTGGATCGGGCTTTAAGGACAAGATTGCCCCCTCACTCGACGGCCTGGCGCCGTCGGCAAAAGTGATCGGCAGCGTTAATGTGGTCGCGCGTGAAGACGGCAAGTTCGTTGGTCACAACACCGATGGCATTGGCTTTGTTGCCGGGTTGCTGAACGAATATCCGAATTGCGTCGCTGGCAAAAAGATCGTCATTCTGGGCGCAGGCGGCACAGCGCTGCCGATTTCCTATGAACTTGCCAAGGAACGGCCAAGCGAAGTCGTGATCGTTAACCGCACCGTCGCCAAGGGTCAGGTGATTGCTGATCTGATTGCGCCGTTCACCACCGCCCGCGCGGTTGGTGAAGACGTGCTGGGCGATGAGCTGGCAAGCGCCGGCCTGGTCGTCAACACCTCCAACAAGGGCGCGCAGCCGAACGAAAAATTCAGCGCCTTTGCGGCGATGACGGGCGATGTCGATGCCGATCTGGCGCAGTCGATGGCTAATCTGGCCCGTCTGCCCAAGGACGCAATTGTTGCTGACATTCTGCTCGAAGACCTGCCGCTGACGCTGAAACTGGCGCGCGAGGCGGGCAATCGCACCCATTCGGGCCAGCATATGAACCTGTTTCAGGCAGCGCCCGCGTTCAACATTCTGACGGGGCTGGAAAAGCCCGACAAGGTGCTGCTGGATATCATGCGCAAGGCGGTGGCATGAGCCGAGCCACCAGCGCTGGCTCAGCAGAAACTCACATGATACCGCCGCTGGAAATGCCCCGGGATGAGATGGCGTTTCGCCGTCAATATGAGGCCATGTTGGTCGCGCAAACGCTGACAACGGTGTTCCGCCCTGGTGATCGGCGATGGCCGAATTGGCGCGGCTATCGGCTGGGTGAGATTGTAACGGGACGGGTAATAACTCAACCGGGGTCAGATGCGCTGGGCATTCCGCCCAAATTCACGCCGGCGCGCATTCCCATTGAGATTACCGGCATCACGGTGCTGACACCCGATGCACTGACTGCGGATGATTTTGCCGGGTCGTCGCCCGACGTGTATGACGCGGCAACGCTGCTTGCCCATCTGGTTGAAATCTATGGTCAACCCTTGTCCACCTTTGGCGATTTGGTGACGCGGATCCAGTTCACTTACGTCAATTCGGCTACTGATCCGGCATGATTTACCCGGCAACGGCAGCTCAAATTGCCAATAGCCCGACTGATCATTCACTGCGACGCCGGGGGCGCTGGTGGGTTGCCGCGCTGCTGTTCAGCGCGATGGTGTTCAATTATTTTGATCGCCAGATGCTGGCGGTGCTCAAACCCAGCCTGTCCGCCGAACTCCATTGGGGGGAGATGGATTATGCCAACATGGTGTTCTGGTTTCAGGCAGCTTACGCCACCAGCTATCTGATGTTCGGCGCAATTGTTGATCGGGTTGGCGGGCGGATTGGCCTGGCGGTGGCGTTCCTGATCTGGTCGGTGGCGCAGATGGCGCACGGCGTGGCGCGCACCACAGGTGAGTTCATGATGGCGCGCGCCCTGCTGGGGCTGGGCGAAGGCGGCGGATATCCATCGGGTCTTGCCACGGTCACCGAATGGTTTGATCGGCAGGAGCGGGCCTTTGCGATCGGGCTGTTCAACGCGGGCGTCAATGTGGGGGCGATCATCACCCCGTTGATCGTCCCGATCATTGTAGAGGCCTATGGCTGGCGCGGTGCCTTTGTCACCACGGGCATGGCGAGCCTGGTTTGGCTGGCGGTTTGGTTGATTTTCTACCGACGCCCCAAGACGTTAGCAGCATCAGCCGCGCACGTGCCTGTCGAGGATGAAGAGCCGGCGGTTGCCGTGGCGTGGGGCAAAATACTGCGCACGCGAGAGGCATGGGCCTTTGCGGTCGGCAAGCTGATGATCGATCCGGTGTTCTGGATGTTCCTGTTCTGGCTTCCCGATTTCCTGCACAAGCGCCACGGGCTGGAGTTGAAGACCTTCGGCATTCCGCTGGCGATCATCTATATCATGTCCGATATGGGCAGCATTTTGGGCGGATATGCGTCTTCAATGCAGATAAAACGCGGCAAATCGGTCAATTTTGCGCGCAAAATGACCATGTTTGTATGCGCTTTGCTCGCATTACCGATCATTTTTGCCGTAAATGTCTCGAATTTGTGGCTTGCGGTCGCAATTATCGGGCTGGCCGGTGCGGCGCATCAGGCGTTCTCGGTCAACCTGTTCACGCTGCCATCGGATCTGTTTCCGAAACGGGCGATGGGCCGGGTTATCGGCATGGGCGGCGCGATGGGCGCGATTGGCGGGATGGCGATGTCGCAATTTGCAGGCGCAATGCTGGAAGGCGTCGGATCATACACGCCGATCTTCGCGGTGGCGGGATGCACCTATCTGGTCGCGCTCAGCATCATCCACCTGCTAACCCCGCGGCTGGCCCCGGTGGATGAGGCGTTGCTGGCAGATTAAGGGCACGCCGTCACCCCCGATACGGCTCAATCATGCCGCGCACATCGACTTGCGCCTTTAGCCGCGCGGCCAGCAGCGCGGTGCCGCTGATTTTGCGCTGGGCGAACAGCATGTCGATGGGGGGCATGTGCCACGCGGCGCGATCTTGCCCGATTTCGATGCCCTGGTCGCGCAGCACGCCCACAAACGCGCGGTCGCCAAAATCAAACGCGCCGGGGCGGTTCATCTCACCGATAATCACGTCGATCATCTGATCGATCGATGCCGGGTGGCGCGCCACCGTCTGATCCCCCAGAAAGCCCGCCGCCACTGCCGCGTTGCGCACCGCATCCCGGTCACCGTTCAGCCCAGCGGTCAGCAGCCCGCGATAGCCCGTCGCCACGGCCGGGGTAACATCACGGGTCGCGCCGAAATCGAGCAGCACCAATTTGCCGCTATCACGCTGGTAGCGGAAATTGGCGAAGTTCGGATCGGTCTGCATCAGGCCAAAATCGAACAGTTCCCGCAGCACCAGCCGGATCAACGCAGTGATTACCCGGTTGCGCTCTTCCTGCGGCGCATCAACCAAGTTCTCAATTGCCGTCCCTTCGACAAAGCTCATCGCCAGCACTTCGCCGCTCGTGAATTCATCATCGAGCAACGGCACGACAAAATCGGGGTCATCCCCCAGCAAGGCGGCGAAGCGCTGCATTTGCTGCCCCTCACGGGTGTAATCAGCCTCTTCGTGCAATTGCCGCTTTGCCTCTGCCAGCAGCGGGGCGATATCGATTTCCTTGGGCATCATCCCCGTCATCCGCAGCAGGGTGGCGACGTTATCGACATCGGAATCGATGCTGGCGCGCACGCCGGGATATTGCACCTTGATCGCCAACAAGCGCCCGTCATGCGTTTGCGCCTTATGGACCTGGCCGATGGAGGCAGCAGCGATGGGGGTCGCGCCAAAGCGGGCGAAGCGGCGGCGCCAGTCCTTGCCCCAATGCTTCACGAGCACCTGTTGCAATTGCTGGGGCGGCATATGGTGCGCCCGGTCGCGCAACCGGCCCAGAATCGCGCTGAGTTCGGCGGGCAGCATGTCGCCGGCATCCATCGAGATCATCTGCCCCAGCTTCATCGCCGCGCCACGCAGGTGAGAAAGTTGCTCGGTAACGCGGGTGATATTGGCAGGCGTCAGCAACAGGTCGCTCATCTGGGGGCGTTCGCCATTGGCGATCCGCCGCGCGCCCTCTGCAACTACGCCGCCTGCTACCCCGCCGGCGATTTTGCCGAACACGCCCAGCCGCGACAGCCGTCCGCTGGGAATGCCCCTGCCCCGGTTTTCGGGTAGATCGTCGTTCACGCGCGCCTCCACGGGGCCATGGCGCGCCGTGCCGTGTGGCGTGCTGTGTTTGCCCTAGCTAGGGAGCGCAGGCACCAACCGCAATCGGGCGAAAGCCGATCTTGACAGGTGATCGTTCAGACCAAGCCCTCAAACGAAGCCCTGGTTCCAGGTCGAGGGGTTATAATTGCCGATATTGGGCAGCACTGTCGGCATATCGGTGGGGCTGACGCCAAACCAGTTGGCAAGCGTTGACGCATATTGATCAACCGCGATCGTTGGCAGCAGCCGCCCCTGCCCCACATCGTCTGGCGTATTGTTGCCGATGGCGGGCGGGGTGCCATAGAATCGCCGCCCGTTCACTGCGCCCCCGGTGACGAAATGCATGCTGCCCCAGCCATGATCCGAGCCATCATCATTCGATTGCAGCGTCCGCCCGAAATCAGAAGCGGTGAAGGTCGTCACCCGGTCCGCCACGCCAAGCGCCAAGGTGGTATCGTAAAAAGCGCGAATTGCGCTGGCGACCAGGCCGATTTGGGTGGGGTGCTGGGTCGCCAGTGAATCATGCATGTCAAACCCGCCAAGCGACACGAAAAACACCTGCCGCTTCGCGCCGAGTTCCTGCGAAACAGAGATGAGCCGCGCCACGATCCGCAACTGATCGGCCAGGCTGTTGCCCGTGGGGAACAGCGGAAAATTACCCACTGGAGCCCCGCCCAGCGCGGTATTCACTTGCGCAAAAGTATCCAGCGCGCGCTTGCTGATCCGGGCGTGTTCGTTGGCCATCAGGTTGGCGTTATTGCCGATCATCAGGCTGCGCAGCGTGCTGGCCGCCGTGGACGATCCGTAGACGGACGATCCATTGTTCAGCAGTGCGATGGGCCCATTGGTGCTGACCGAATATTGGATGGCGGTGCGCCCGGTAAGGAAAACCGCATTGCCCGATGCGTTGATGCAGGTCAGCGTCGACGTGCCGTTACCGCTTTGCAGCAAATCGCCAATCCGCCCGCCCCAGCCCGATATCGCGCCTTCGGGGCTGCTTGCCTGCCAATAGCTTTGCTGGTCATTATGGCTGAACAATTTGGGCGGCAGCCGCACCGAATTGGCGGTGTATTGCGCCTTGGTGGTGGGTTGAACCAGCGTGCCGACGTTCAGCACCGCGGCCATGCGCCCGGCATCAAAGATGGGCAGCAAGGGGGCCATTGTCGGCGCCAGCGCATATTGCCGCCCGCCTGCCAGCGCGGTGGACGGGACCAGCAAGGTGGGGGCAAGCGCCGTGCGCGCATGGGCCAGATTCTGCCGTGACGCCTGATACAGATTGTAACTCGCCTGATCATAGGGCGGCAGCGTGTTCGCGTAATCGTTACCGCCAAACATGAACACGCACACCAGCGCCTTGTAATCAGATGCGGTGGCGGCGGCGGCCTCGCCAATGGCGGCAAGGCTGGTGACGAAAGGGGCTGCGGCCCCGGCTGCGCCCAGCGCGGCGGTGCGTTTCAAAAAGGCGCGGCGTGATTGATCGTTGGTCATGGCCCTGCCCCTATTTCAGCGTGATATATTCAGGCGATGCCAGCGTCAGCAGGATCGCGGTATAAACGCGGTTCAGCGTCGCATTGGTCGCCGTCGTCGCGATGCTATCCACCGCCGCGCGGATTGCGGCGACGGTGGCCGCACTCAATTGCCCGGCGGCGAGCACCAAATTCACCTCATCAACCAGTGCTGCACTGTCATTCGCCAGCGCGGCGATTTCGGCATAGTTGGCGCGCACATCGCCAATGCCGTTCTGGATGATCGGCTGCATGAAGTTGATGAAGGCGATCACGCTCAGTTCATTGGTGATCTGGAATTCAGGTGCGAGCAGCCCTGCGGTCGCGATGGGGGTATTGGGCGGCGTGTAGCCGGGGCGGAAAAAGTTGAACACCGATGAACTGCGGCCAAAGGATTGCGCCAGCTGTGTGCTCGAACTGCTGGTATTGCCGATTGGCCATAGGCCGCCGGTGGAGGTGGCACCATATGCCCGCGCCCAATTGGTGAAGCGGATAACCGGTTCGCGCAATTTACCCGTGCTGGCCGTCGTCAGCACCGCATCGCTGCGCGCTTCGGTATCGAGCAGGATCGCGCGGATGACGGCGTTAAGATCACCCCGCACGCCTGATCCGTTATTGGCAAACACCGCCGCCACCCGGCCAACATAGGCCGACGAAGGATTGCTGGTCACCAGCCGCTGGATCAGCTGTTTGGACACAAAGGGCGGCACATTGGGATGCGCAAAAATCGCATCCAGCGCCAGACGTACCGCCGCCAACCCTTCGGTTCCGGCGGGGATTGTGGTGCCCAGAAAGCTCGACGCGCCGGTTTCATGCAGCGCGGCGTTGATCACCAGCGGGCGTCGCAGCCGGTTTGGCGTGGTTGAATCGGCGGAATCGAGCACCAACCCGGTGAACACCCGCGCCAATTGCGTCACATCGTCCTGCGTATAGCTATCAACAGGGGCGCCGCTCGCCATTTGCAGCGTGCCATCCATGTTGAGCCGGTTGAGGCCCAGCGTGAACAACTGCATCAGTTCACGCGCGTAATTTTCGTCGGGCATGGCACCGGTGGTGGCATTGGCGCGGCGATTATTGATGAAGGTAAGGTACGCACCCATTGCAGCGTTGGTAGTGATGGCTTCCAACAGGGCGCGGTAATTGCCGAACGCATTGTCCAGCAGCACATCGAGATAGGCGGCCACCGAAAATTGCCGCCATTGCTGGTTCACCCCGTCGATGCCGACCACCAGAATTTCCGCGAGCGCCATGCCGACGCGCTGGCGCAGCTGGCCGGGTTCGCTGATAATCTGACGCCAGACTGTGTTGTCGAAACCCTGCTGGTTATTGATAAAGGTCGACGCGCTATACCCATTGGTGACCAGCCAGTCCCAATGCGCGGTGCGCGGTCGGCTGATCTGTTCGCTGATCCAGCCCGAAAAGCCCATCGACTGGACCAGCGCGATATCAGCCTTGGTTGCGCCCATGGTGGATTGGGCCAGGAAACGGCTGGCCTGAACGGCGGTGATCGCCGCCGGTGTCGGCGTTGGCGTGGGGGTCACAATCGCAATCGGGGGCGGGCTGGTGCTGCCGCCACCGCCACTACAGGCCGCCAATGCCAGTGATGATGTCAGTGCCGGCACCAGCATTGCGCTGGTTGCACCACCACCCAGGGGCGCATCATCCGTGGATTCAGCCTCTGTCAAAGCCTGCGCGATGGTGTGCATCGTATCGGTCATATGTCCCCCAAAAACCGACGGCAGCACGTGCCTGTCGCGCCCTTTTCCCCTGCTATACGGGGCTACATGAGCAAACCCTTTGCTGCTAATGATAACAGGCTATTGTTCATACCGCGCGCGACCGTTCCTGCATGCAACAGGCCAGGCGGTGTCGGGCGAGCTTGGGGAGGATATTTATGCGGCGACGGCATGTTCTGGGCGCAATCGCGATGCTGACCCTTACCGCCAGCGCCGCCCCGGCGCGGCAATTCGCCCCGCTGGATGCCGCGGTGCGCGCGGCCATGAAGAACTCGGGTGCGCGCGGGCTGGCGATCGCCTTCATTGAACGCGGCAAGCCAGCGTTCGTGCGCAGCTATGGCGCGCGCAACGCCGCCAATGCGCCGCTGGACGCCGATACGATCATGTACGGCGCGTCCATCACCAAGGCGGTGTTCGCCTATACCGTGATGCAATTGGTGGATGAGGGGAAGATCGATCTTGATCGGCCGCTGGCGTCGTATCTCGCCAAACCATTGCCCGACTATGGCAATCTGGACGCCTATGGCAATTGGGGCGATCTGGCCGGGGACGATCGCTGGCGGCGGATTACCGCGCGGATGGTGCTGACCCACAGCACAGGCTTTGCCAATTTTTCGTTCCTGGAACCTGATGGGAAGCTGAAATTCCACTTCGATCCCGGCACCCGCTACAGCTATTCAGGCGAAGGCATGATGCTGCTGCAGTTCGCGCTTGAAAACGGGCTGGGGCTCGATATCGGCGCAGAGATGCAGCGCCGGGTGTTCGACCGGTTCGGCATGGCGAATACCAGCATGATCTGGCGCCCCGATTTTGCGCGTAACCTGGCCGATGGCTGGAAGGACGATGGCAGCGTTGAGCCGCATGACGAGCGCAGCCGCGTGCGTGCCGCCGGATCGATGGACACGACGATTGCCGATATGGCGAAATTCGTGGCGGGCTATATGCGCGGCGAAGGGGTGAGCAAGGCCGGCCGGGCAGAGATGCTGCGCCCGCAATTGCCGATCACCACGCGCCAGCAATTCCCCACATTGCAGCCCGAATTGCCGGTGGCAGCGCGCGTTGCCGGGCTGTCAGCGGGGTTGAGCGTCATCACCTTTAATGGGCCGCAGGGGCCGGGGTTCTTCAAGGGCGGGCATAATGATTCCACCGCGAACATGTGGGTATGCCTGAAACGCAGCGCGCGCTGCGTGATCATCCTGTCCAACGACGTGCGCGCTGAACGTGAGTTCCCCGCGCTTGTCCGTGCCGCGCTGGGTGATACGGGCATGCCATGGGGCTGGGAATATGGGCTGCCCGCCAAGTAATGGAGCCGTGCTGTCGGGGAAAAGGTGGGGGGTTCTGTTGCCCGGCCCCCCCGGGCCGCTGGTGTCCGATTCTGTTGCCCGGTTCGGCCCGAACCGCGCTTTCGTCGTACTAACCTAGACCGTTAAGTCTTGGGTTAGGCCGCAATTGCGAGTGCTTCGTTATCGTTAGCACTTGTGGTTTTGAGCCTTTTACAGGTTACTCAGCCCGGGCAAAAACAGCGCCTTTCAACACACGTCGATCCTAGTTCGGCCCCGTCAGAGGCCCCGCTTTCACGGGGCTTTTGGTGGAGCCGCCGGGTACTGCCCCCGGGTCCGCTGCGTCTATTTTACGCGGCAATTTATCGCCATAGCCGGGCGAACCCGGCACGACTGATATAGGCGATGTGGCTGAAAATGAAAAGGTCCGCCTTTCACTTGCCACAAATTCCGTCCATGACTGACCAACCATGTTGACGCAGCGTTCCCGCTACGCGCTTCGCGCGATGCTTTTCCTGGCTGAGGCCACCAAGGGCTCTCCGCCAATTCCGATGAACCGGATTGCGGCAGAGGCCAA
>JBBSCC010000061.1:0-14700 GCA_038250735.1 Sphingomonadales bacterium
CAAAGCCACCCGGTGCTTGCGGCGCGCTGAACACGGTGCGGCGGAAATTCTTTTCGAGCCGATCAGCGATATAGCCCCAAAGCTGTTCGATCTCTGCCGCCGAACGCCCTTTTGGATCCACTTCCATCACGGTCCGGCCATCGATCATTGATGCCGCAAAATCAGTCCGATGGTGGATGGTGATAGGCGCGACGGTGCCGTGCTGCGACAGGGCGACGGCGGCTTCGCTGGTGATCTTGGCCTTTGGCGTGGCGCCGTTGACGACAAAGATCAGCGGCTTTCCGGCGCGATCGCAAAGATCAACTGTTGCCCCTACAGCGCGCAGATCATGCGGGCTGGGGCGGGTGGGAATGACGATCAGCTCTGCCACCGCGATAACGCTTTGGATCGCCATGGTGATGGCGGGCGGCGTATCGATCATCGCCAGCCGAAAGCCCTGCTGACGCAGCACTTCCAGATCGGCAGCAAGCCGCGCGACGGTGGTTTGGGCAAAGGCGGGGAATTCGCTTTCGCGTTCATTCCACCAATCAGACAGCGACCCTTGCGGATCGATATCAATCAGCACGACGGGACCACCGCCAGAGCGCTGCGCCTGCACGGCCAGATGCCCAGACAATGTGGTCTTTCCCGAACCACCTTTTTGAGAAGCCATCGCGAGAACGCGCATTATTTCCCCGGTCTTACCTGTTTCAGGGGGTAAAATGCCATGCCGAGTAATAAGAAGCGGTTAACGCCCAAAACGCTGCAGGGACGGCTGCGTTTAGCCTGCACGCCCAGCACGCGTCCGCCCCGAAATGAAGCGGGTGGGACATATGGTTTACCAATTGTTACCGAATTTTCGCTTAAACGGCCCTATTCGGATAACGGGTTGAGCATTGGGACCGACGACATGATCAAGCAACGAGCGATATTCAGCGCCGTAGCAATGGCGGGCACTGCTGTGGCGATGGCAATGGCCAGCACCCCGGCGCGGGCCGATGTGAAGTCCGGCGTCGATGCCTGGAGCCGGGGCGAATATAAAAAGGCCGTTGAAAACTGGCGCCCGATGGCGATTGCCGGTGATGCCGATGCACAGTTCAACCTTGCCCAGGCGTATAAACTAGGGCGCGGCGTGCCGGTTGATCTGGGGCTGGCAGAGGAATGGTATCGCAAGGCGGCATTCCAGGGGCACACCCAAGCCGAAGATGCTTACGGACTGACGCTGTTCCAGAATAACAAGCGCGACGAGGCGGTCCGCTGGCTCGAACGATCGGCGGGTCGGGCAGAGCCGCGCGCGCAGCTGGTGCTGGGGACGATGTTGTTCAACGGCGATGCCGTGAAGAAGGATTGGGTGCGCGCCTATGCACTGGTGTGCCGTGCCGCCGCATCCGGGTTACCGCAGGGCGGGCAGACGCAGGGCCAGATGGATCAGTATATTCCGGCCGACGTTCGTCAAAAGGGCATTGCGCTTGCCCGTGAATATGAAGCCGCCGCCGGACGCCCGCAAACCTCGCCAGAGGATCAGGCACAAACGCCAGTTGGGATGCGCAGCACTGATCTGCCAGCATCGGCCTATGCCGAGGGTAATGAGGTGCGGCCCACGCCCGTTGCGACGAAAGCGCCTGTGAAGGCGCCGCCTGCCAAGCCGATAAAAGCCCCGCCCGAGATGATGGCCGCCGCGCCTTCCACCCCTGCGCCCGCGGTTCCGCGTCCAGTGACGGGCAAGGGCTGGCGCGTCCAGTTTGGTGCTTTTCGTGATGAAGGTAATGCCCGTGGCCTGTGGCAGCAGCTAACGGCCCGCGTCGGCGGCCTGGGCGCGCTCCAGCCGGTATTCGCAAAGAGCGGTGCGCTGACCAAGCTGCAGGCGGGTCCGCTGGCATCAAGCGCCGACGCGGCCCAGCTTTGCCGCGCGGTGAGTGCGAAAGTGCCGGGGACGCCTTGCGTGGCGGTTGCGCCCTAGGGGTTGTGCATTAAATTCGAAACACTCGTCTTTGCGAGCGAAGCGAAGCAATCCAGCCTCTCCGCATGTGGCACAGTGGATTGCTTAGCTGCGCTCGCAATGACGGATGTATTTTTCCGCGTTGCCCTAATCGGTTACCCATTCGCTTGAGGCAATTCCCTGCGCGTACAGCAAGGCGGTCAGGTCATTATGATCGATGCGAACCGCCGCTGCGGCTGCAACAACCGGTTTGGCGTGATAGGCATAGCCCAGCCCTGCCCGCCTGATCATGGCGAGGTCATTGGCACCGTCGCCCACTGCCATCGTCGCCTCTGGCGGGATGGCGAGGTCGTTGATCGCCGCGAGCAGCGTTGCTTCCTTCGTCCCTGAATCGACGATTGGCTTGGCAACGGTGCCGTCGAGCATGCCAGCTGCGATGCCCAGCCGGTTAGCGACCACCCGGTTAAACCCGATGGCGCTGCCCACGGGTTCTGCAAAGCGCGTGAAGCCGCCTGACACCAATATCGCCGTGCCGCCACGCGATCGCAGGGTGCGCACCAGCGCAATGGCGCCCGGCATGATTGTGACGCGTTCGGCGAGGCACCGCTCAATAGCCCCCTCGTCCAGCCCGGCGAGCAGGGCAACACGTGCATCCAGCGCCTCGCCAAAATCGAGTTCGCCGCGCATCGCCGCTTCGGTCACCGCCGCGATCTGGGGCTTGATGCCCGCATAATCGGCCAGCTCGTCGATGCATTCGACCGTGATCATCGTTGAATCCATGTCGGCAATCAGCAGCGATTTGGGCCGCGCCATCATCGCCTGCACAACAATATCGACTCGGTCGAAGGCCCCTTCCAGCGCGGTGCGGGCGACATCTGGTGACTGGCCAAACATCACGTCCGCCGCGCGCCCCTGATCAATCCAGCCCGATCCGATCACCGCGCAGCCAGCGTCGTTTAACCGATCGAGGCTTTCCGAAATTTGGCCTGCATCCAGCCGGTCTGCTGCTATCAGCGTTGCAATGAACATCGCTTTATCCCCTTTGCGCCCACGCGTCGCGCTCATCGCAGGGCCAACCGCCAGCGGCAAGTCTGCTTTGGCGATGGCGCTGGCAGAAAACATCGGCGGAACGGTGATTAATGCCGATTCTGCGCAGGTTTATGCCGATCTGCGAATCCTTTCTGCGCGCCCCAGCGAAGCGGACGAGGCGCGCGTGCCACACCGGCTGTTCGGGCATGTGGGGGCAGATGAAGTCTATTCGGCTGCGCGGTGGGCGGATGAAGCGCGTGCCGCCATCGATGCCGCGCATGCCGGGGGAAGTCTGCCGATCCTTGTGGGGGGCACGGGGTTGTATCTGCGGACCTTGCTCGACGGGATTGCGCCGGTGCCCGGTATCGACCCGGCGATACGCGCAGCGGTGCGCGCGCTGCCCGTGGCGGTGGCGCACCAGCAGCTTCAGCAGCTTGACCCCGAAGCCGCCAATCGGCTCGCCCCCGCTGATACCACCCGCGTCGCGCGCGCGCTGGAAGTGGTGCGTGCCACCGGGCAAACACTGTCGCAGTGGCAACAGCAGCTATCTGGCGGGATTGGTTACCGGATTACGCTGATGCCGCTGGTGCTGCTGCCCGATCGTGACTGGCTGATCGACCGCTGCGACGCACGGCTGACCGCGATGTTTGATCGCGGTGCCGATGAAGAGGTCGCCGCGCTGCTGGCCCAGCCAGACATTCCCGCAAACGCCCCCATCATGCGCGCCATCGGCGTGCGCGAGGTGGCGGGTTGGCTGAATGGCACGCATGACCGCGCAACGGCGCTCGCCCAGGCGCAGCTCGCCACGCGGCGCTATGCCAAGCGCCAATATACGTGGTTCCGCAATCAGCCCCCGGCAGACTGGCCACGCACAGACCTGCGCTACACGGAAGCGTTGCTGGCGCAGTTCAGGGTGTTTTACCCCGGCTAATCAGGCGCCGCTGCGCTGACGGTCGATCTCACAGCCAACCGCTGCATCCGGATAGACATCGGGCTTGGATGATCGCACCCGCACCCGCTGGACGCGCGGATCGACCAGCGCAATCGCGGCAATCGCCTCACACAGCGTTTCCTGCAGGTTGAAATGGCGGCTGGCGGCCAGCGCCAGGATTTCGCGACGCAGGAAATCATAATCGACCACGGCAGCAATTTCATCAGGCAGATCGCCCGCATCATAGCGGCAATGGAGCCAGACCGATATTGTCACGCGCTGCGGTGCCGCCAGTTCTTCCGGGTGAATGCCGATCCGCATCGGCAGCGACAGCCCGTCAAGAATGGTCATGAATTCAGCCATGTACGGACTTTCTGGTAGAAAACATTACATCATTGGCCAGCGGGATAAACCGTTGCCCGGCATCAACGTAGATCGTCTGCCCGGTAACTCCGCGCGCATTGAGCAAGAACGCCACCGCATCCGCCACCTGATCGGCCCCGACCGGGTGCTGCAGCAAATTGGCCGATGCCACCGCGGCAAACTCTGCTTCGGTCTGGTCCAGGCTCGGCAAGGTAAGGCCCGGGGCGACCGCGTTGACGGTAATCCGCTTTCCCAGCGCCTGAGCCAGCATCTGCGTTGCCCCGGCCAGCGCGAGCTTGCTGCAGGTATACGAGAAGAAATCAGGATTGAGATTGACCAGTTTCTGATCGAGCAAATTCACAACTGCCCCGGCTGCCAGGTCGGGCTGTTCCGCCATCGCGCTGGTGAGCAGCACCGGCGCGGTTAGGTTGACGCGCATATGATCATCAATCTGCGCGCCGCTGGCGATTGGCGGCGTATCATAGGCGAACAGCGATGCATTGTTCACCAACCCCGTCACCGGCGCGCCAAACGCCGCGCGGGCGCCCGCGATCAACCTCGCGGCTGCACCATCTGCTGCCAGATCCTGCTCGACCGCCACTGCCAGCGGCCCCAGTGCGGTCACCAGCGCATCAGCCTCCGGGTGTGATTGGCGGTGGTGGATGATGACGCGCAGGCCATCACGCACCAGGCGGCGGGCAATCGCCTTCCCCATGCGCCGGGCACCGCCGGTGATGATGATGCACCCATTCTCGATCATCACAAATGATCCTGCCCCGGCGATTGCACCATCGTGATCGCCCTTCCCTAAACGCCCATCAGCGCCAGCACTTCCTTACGGCTGCTGTGATCGTCGCGGAAAACGCCCATCATCCGGCTGGTCGTCATGGTGACGCCGGTTGTTCGCACGCCGCGCGCGCTCATACAGGCATGGCTCGCCTCAATCACCACGGCCACGCCCAGCGGTTTCAGATTATCCCAAATGCAGTTCGCCACTTCCGCCGTCAGCCGTTCCTGAACCTGCAGCCGGCGCGCATAGGTGTGGAGCACGCGGGCCAGCTTTGAAATGCCCACCACCCAGTTGCTCGGCAGATAGGCGATGTGCGCCTTACCGATGATCGGGGCCATGTGGTGCTCACAATGGGATTGGAACGGAATGTCTTTTAACAGGACAATTTCGTCATAGCCGCCGACTTCTTCGAATATGCGGGACAGATGATAGGCCGGATCGTCGCTGTAACCGGCGCAATATTCCTTCCACGCGCGGGCGACGCGGTGCGGCGTATCGATCAATCCTTCGCGCGCCGGATCGTCCCCGGCCCAGCGAATCAAGGTGCGAACGGCATCTGCAACCTCTTCAGGAACCGGAATTTTCGCTGGTGGGGGGCTAAATTTGCCGGTTCCCGCCACGCCATTATCGTCAATCATTCGTCCTCCATGCCGACTGATTCGATAAAGACGCTACGTCAACCGTGATAGCGTGCCGAACCAGTTCGTGTTTGAAACTGTCTCATTTAGGCAACATTGACGCAAGCGCGCAGTTTTCCGCGGATAACCGATTGACGGCATGATTTGATGCCCGCTATTTTAGATGGGTGTTTATAAATCCGCCGCGGAAACCGACAACGATCGGCAGCGGCCTGGGAGGGGAATTAGAATGAAGAAATTTGAACTGCTCGCAGCATCCGCTTTGGTGATGTTCTGTGCAACACCTGCTTTCGCACAAAGCACCGCACCAGCACCTGCTGCACAGCAGGATGACGAAGCATCCGATGCGGATGCCGACATTGTCGTCACCGCCAGCAAGCGCGAAAAGACGCTGCTTGACACCCCGATCGCCGTTTCGGTGACATCGGGCAAGACGATCCAGGACGCCCAGATCCGCGATCTTATCGATCTGCAGACGGTGGTGCCTTCGCTCCGCGTGTCGCAGCTTCAGTCTTCAGCCAACACCAACTTCATCATCCGCGGCTTCGGCAACGGCGCCAACAACGCCGGCATTGAGCCTTCGGTCGGTGTGTTCATCGACGGTGTGTATCGTTCGCGCTCCGCCGCAGCGATTGCCGATCTGCCCAACCTGAAGCGCGTTGAAGTGCTGCGTGGCCCACAGTCAACGCTGTTCGGCAAAAACGCATCGGCTGGTATCATCAGCATCGTCACCGCAGAGCCTTCGTTCAAGTTCGGTGGCTCCGCTGAATTGTCATACGGCAATTATAACGCCGTTGTCGCAAAGGCAGACATTACCGGGCCGATCACCGAAACGGTCGCCTTCTCACTGGCGGGCAATTACAACCGCCGCGACGGTTATGTCTTTGATGCCGGTCTCAACATCAACTCAAGCGATCGCAACCGTTATGGCATTCGTGGCCAGCTGCTGTGGCAGCCAAGTGCTGACCTGAAGTTCCGCCTGATTGGCGATTTTGACCAGATTGACGAAAATTGCTGCGCGATTGCCAACATCGTTGCTGGCCCAACCACGGCAATCGTGAACGCCCTGGCACCCGGTGGCCGTGGCCTCGATGCCAACAACCCGTTCTCCTATGTAACGTTCAGCAACTTCCCATCGTCAAACGACATCAAGAACTATGGTGGTTCGTTGCAGGCGGATTACACCCTGGGCCAGATCGCGCTGACGTCGATCACCGCTTATCGCAAGGTGGATTCGCTGACGAACCAGGATTCGGATTTCACCAGCGCTGATCTGATCGGGAACAACAGCCAGGATCTGAAGATTGACACGTTCACGCAGGAACTTCGCCTGGCGACAAATTTTGAAGGTCGGTTGAATTTCCTGCTCGGTGGCTTTTACTTCAATGAAAAGATCAACCAGCAAAACGACATCAACTTCGGCACAGCGTTCCGCCCTTATGGCGACCAGCTGATCCGGGCCGGCACCGGTAACGCGCTTAACGTCGCGCTGCTGGAAGGCACGTTTGGTGCGCTTGAAGGTGCGCCGACGCGGTACACCAACACGTTCTTCCGCACCGGTAATGGGCTGGACGAAGCATATCGCCTTGCCGATGAATCCTACTCGATCTTTGGCACCGCCGATTTTGAGATCACCGACCGGCTAACGCTGACCGGTGGCATCAACTACACCGACGATCGCAAGTCCTTCAGCACCAATGTGATCAGCAGCGATGTGTTCGCCGGCATCGATTTCAATGATCCGCGCTACGCACCGTTCCGCAATCAGTTGCTGTTTGGTGGCGCGCTTGCATCGGGTGTTGGCACCGCAGCGGGCCTTGGCCGGTCAGCAACGCAGGCTGAAATCGGCGCATTTGCTGTCAATAACATGGCCGCATTTGGCGCAATCTCGGCCGGCGCAACAGCGTTTGCCAATGCCAACCAAAACGTTCCTGCGGCGAACCCGCTGAACGGGCTGCGCGGCCTGCAGTTCCTGCCGCCGTTCCTGAACGTGCCGAATGCTGTGGAAAATGGCCGGACCAACGACAATAACGTGTCGTACACTGCCCGCCTGTCGTTCAAGCTGAACGAAAACCTCAGCGCTTATGTAACCTACGCAACGGGTTTCAAGGCAAGCTCCGTCAACCTTTCGCGTGACAGCCGCCCGACGCCGGGCGATCTGACGACCATCCGCGGTCGTGGCCTGGGTGTCGTTAACCTGACTTCGGGTTCGCGTTTGGCCGGACCGGAAAATGCGACCGTTTATGAAGGCGGCATCAAGGGCAAGTTCTCGAACGTTGCCTTCAACCTTGCGATCTTCCAGCAGCAGATCCGCGGCTTCCAGGGGAATATTTTCACTGGCACCGGCTTCGTGCTCAACAATGCTGGTTCGACGTCTGAATTCGGTATCGAATTTGACGGCAGCTACTCGCCAACCCGGTCACTGACGCTGAATGCAGCAGTGACCTATCTTGATCCGGTGTATGACTCGTTCGTCAACGGCTCGTCGTTCAGCCCGACCTTCGGTGTGGTGCCTGCTAACCTGACCGGGTTGCGGCCATCGGGCATCCCGGAATTCTCGGTTTCGGGCGGCGCGACCTTCACGCATGAATTCAGCGCTGACTTCAAAGCGTTTCTGCGCGGCGATTACCAGTATAACAGCCCGGTAATCATCTCCGAAGGCCTGCCACAGTTCACACGCAGCGTTCAGTCGTTGAACATGTCGTTGACTGGCCAGCTCCGCAAGAACCTGGAAGTATCGGTCTGGGGCCGTAACATGTTGAACGCCCAGTATCTGACGACCATTTTCCCATCGGTCGCACAGGCAGGCAGCCTTTCGGGTTACCCAAGCCAGCCAGTCACCTATGGTGGCACGGTACGGTTCAAGTTCTGATCGTTCGGAGCCGGCCTGCGCGGTTCCACCAAATACCGAAAAGGGGCTCGCGACAGATTGTCGCGGGCCCCTTTTTCTTTGTGAATATAAGGCGTAAAATGTGACGCGGCGTTGCAGGTGGCACCGCGGTTGCCACGGCTATCGAGACATCAAGGGAGCATTTGGCATGCGCATCCGGCAGATTATGTGCGCCCTCCCGCTCATCCTCGCTTTCCCCGGTGTCGCTGCCATGGCTCAAACAGCGGCACCGCGTTCCGCCGTGCCCGTGCCTACGAAGGTGCAACTGCTCGGCTTGAGCGCAGATGAGGCTACGTCGCTCGTTGCGATATTGCAGGATGCCCAACGGCAGCTAAGGGCCGGGAAGTTCCAGCATTTTGCGCTATTGTCGGGGTCGACCGCCTCTTATGACGAGACCAGGTTATCACCGCGTGATGCTTTCCTGCGGCTGCCATTCGACCGGGTGTGGCACATTGAACGTATCCGGCACGATAGCCGTGCGTTGCAAACCCACCGTCTCTATTATGCACCCAACGGTCTGGGGCAGCTTTACTGGGATATTGAGGTGATGTTGGGATTGGAGGGCGGGATTGAGCGGGTAGTGATGACCTATAGAGCGCCCGCCCCATTCTAACGCCCCACCTATCCCTTCGGTCGCCTTACCCCTTTAGGCGTTCGGCATGCCACGCAATGTGATCAGGCATGAAGGTGGCGATGAAGTAATAGCTGTGGTCATATCCCGGCTGCATCCGCAGGCTGATGGGCATGCCCGCTGCCTCACACGCGGCAGACAGCAGCTCTGGATGGAGCTGATCGGCCAGAAAGCTGTCAGCATCACCCTGATCGATCAGCAGATCAGGCAGCCGTGCGCCGTCCGCGATCAGCGCGCAGGCATCATAGTCGCGCCAGGCGGCCTGATTATCGTCACCAATATAGCCGCCCAGCGCCTTTTGGCCCCATGCGCAGGCGATAGGCGACGCAATCGGCGCAAAGGCAGAAACGCTGCGAAAGCGCCCTGGATTGCGCAGCGCGATCGTCAATGCCCCGTGCCCACCCATCGAATGCCCCGTGATGCCCTGCCGCGCCATATCTGCCATTGGAAATGCATCAGCGATCAGCGCGGGAAGCTCGCTCTCGATATAGGTGAGCATCCTGAAGTGCTTTGCCCAGGGCGCGCGGATTGCATCCACGTAAAAGCCAGCGCCCTGCCCGAAATCATAAACATCGACATCTGGCACCCCCTCACCCCGCGGTGACGTGTCAGGGGCGATCAGAATAATGCCATGCTCGGCGCAGGCGGCCCGGTAACCGCCCTTATCGGTCACATTGGCGTGCGTGCATGTCAGCCCCGAAAGATACCAGAGCACGGGCATTTTCGCGCCGGGAGGATGCGGCGGCACGAAAACGGAAAAGACCATATCGGTGCCGGTACTAGACGAGGCATGACGATACACACCCTGCGTGCCGCCATCAGCCCGCGCAGAAATAAGCGTTTCCAACGTCATATCACGCATCCTTCACATCAACCGCCGATCGCGGGCACCGCACCGCACCGCGATCGCTATTCGGGCACGGCGTCGCACGGCAGGACGGTGGGCGACAATAGCAAAACCGCGGTGGCGCGGTCATTTGCGTGCCGAGGCAAGTTTATCGCCGTCACGGCTTGCGTTTGCCCGCCCAATCGACTGTAAAGAGTGACAAAGCCGTTCGGGCAGCGCAAAAGCACTGCACGCTCAGGCGTAAAAATATGGTCGGCCTGTTGCCGACTGCCAACGGGAGGATAACGATGGCAAAAGAACCTACCACCAAGGCTGCGGCCCCAAAGACGGGCGGCATTCACGCGCCCGTGCAGCCATCGCCAGAGCTGGGCGCGATTGTCGGTAATGACCGGCTGCCGCGCAGCGAAGTGATCAGCAAGGTTTGGGAATATATCAAGAAGCACAATCTGCAGAATCCTGCCAACAAGCGGGAAATTCTGGCTGATGCCGCCCTGGAAAAGGTGTTCGGTCGCAAATCCTGCACGATGTTTGAAATGAACAAATATATCGCGGCGCACGTCAAGGCGTGATCGTAACGGTGCAAGGCTCCGGGCAAGCTTAGGCTTTGCCTGGGGCCGGCACTTTTTTCGGCGGCACCCCGCCCCGCCCGTTGTTTGAACCTTTATCGGATCGCGCCGGCCATCGCCATGCAGCGATCGCCCGTTACAACGGCTTCCAGCAGCGCGCCTTGATTTGCGGGTGTTCACCACACGCGACGCGCGTAATCGACGCGTCATTGCGCACCTGAACCATCCAGTCGCCCGATCCCGCACAGCGGATGTTCCAGTAAGCCAGCCCGTCGCGGCTCCCGACATAGAATGATCGCTTTACGTCGGCGCAAGGCTGGCCTGATTTGGTCATCATCTTGCCCAGCATTGTGGCGCGCGCGGCGCCCGCAAGCGTGGGCAGGCTTTCAGCAAAGGCATTGCGCGTGGGGAACGGCTTGACCGGGGGTGCCACCACAATTTTTTCATCGCGCGGCAGGCTGGCGATCAAGGAGCTTACCGATGCCGCCAGCAGCACACCCGCGCCGACAATCATGAGCAGCGATTTGAAGCTGAACATCGTCAGCATCTGCCCGCATTGCGGGCATGAGGTTGCATCATCGATGCACGAGACCTTGCATTTGGGGCATGGTTTCATCGGCGCACCACCGATCAGTCAGCTTTGCGGCCGGCTTGGTCGAATTCGATCAGCGCGTCGAACGCGGCCTGATCAAGCTCTGTCTGAAACTGGCAACCTGCCGCGAAATCGTCTGACCAGATGATGCTGGCGGCAACCGGGCCGATTTGCGGCAGCGTGAGCCAGATCATCGATCCAACTCGAAGCGAGGAATAGGTCTGCAGTTTCGCGCCAAGCGGCGACAGATCGACGACGCGGCACAATGTTCGATCCAGCCCGCCGCGCCCGATCCGGGCGTCAAGCGACACCGGCGCACGCGGGCTGCGGCGCCGTCCATTCGTCTCGGCAGGCTCAAACTCAGCAGCAAACATCAGCGATCCTCATGGATGAGATGAGGAAAGCCTATCTGTTTGAAGCTAACGCGCCGTTAACGACGCGCCATTTGCGCGGGAAAATGCTTATTTCTTACCCAGCGACAAACCGCCAAAGCGCTTGTTGAAGCGTGCGACCTGGCCGCCTGCGTCGAGCATGCGCGAATTGCCGCCGGTCCAGGCAGGATGCGCGAGCGGATCGATTTCCAGCGTCATCAGATCGCCTTCCTTGCCCCAGGTCGAACGCGTCTGGTATTTGGAACCATCCGTCATCTGAACGGTGATGAAATGGTACTGGGGATGGGTATCTTTTTTCACGACTTAGGCCTTTGTCTATGGCTGGTTACCGACCAGCCGGACGTTGCGAAGGCGCGCGCCTAGCATGGACCGAAGCGCGCTGCAATCCGGTATGACGCGGCGGGCTAAGATGGGGCGGGCTAAACTGCCAAGCCGGTTAGCGCAGCACTATCGTCCCACAGCGCCGCGCAGGCTGCATCGTCACGCGCCAGCGTCGACGGTGTTCGCACGATAGCCTGGCCACGCTCCATCGACCAATAAAGGCCCCGCCCGCCTGCAAACGCCGCGTCAGTCACCAAAGCGGCGAGCGCGCGACCTGATTGCGCGGCGGTGCTGACATGCGGCCCACGGATCACCAGCGGCAGGATGTGACGAAACGCCCAATTGATCGCCGGGCCATAGCTGCGGGCCAGCCCCGTTCCTGGGACAAAGCCGGGATCGAAAGCCAATATGGTCAGATCGGGGCGATCGGTGGCGCGGCGGGCAAGTTCGCGCACTGTCATCAAATTGCAAAGCTTTGACGTGGAATAGGCACGCCGCCCGGCCGTGCCAGCGTTGCCGTCGATTTCCGGATCATTTTCAGGAAACGCCAGGCGCTGGGCATTGGCATGGCGGGGGGCTGGAATACCCGTGTTCTGCGCGGGATCGTGCGTGCCGCTGGACGTCAGGACAATCCGGCCACCGGGCGCGATATCGCCCAGCAGCCGCCGGACCAGCAGATAATGCGCCAGATGATTGACGGCAAAGCTGCGTTCAAACCCCTGTGCGCTGGTTTGCGGGTGGTTCAGCTGCAGCCCGGCATTGCCGACCAACGCATTGATGGGACCATCGGCACGCACAACATCGGCAAAGCGGCCCACGCTGGCCAGATCGTCAAGATCGAGGGGGAATGCGGTCACCCGTCCTTGCAGCTGCGCTGGCAGTTCATCGGGGTGCCGCGTGCCAACCACCAGCGATGCATCCGGGTGCACGATCATTGCCTGTGCCGCTGCCAGCCCGATACCGCTGGTGGCCCCCGTCATCACGATCCGCATCGCCGCTTCCTTGGTTGGTTAACCGACCAATAAACATGTTGCGGGCGATGAGCAAGGGCAAGCGACTGATCTAACGCAAGTTCAAAGCAGGCGCGGTTCCTGCGCCCATCCGCTGACCGCCTGTTCCAGCACGTCGCCAGCCGTTGCAATGGGAAATGATGGATCGTTGATCCACGCCAGCATCACCCCGTCAAAAGCCGCCTTCAGCGTGGCGGCAAGCGCCAAATCGTGCGGCGACGGATCATCCTGGCCCCGCGCAGCAGCAAACACCCGGGCCACTTCTTCAATCGCTGCCTGGTTGATCGCGGCCATTTGCGCGGCCAATGCCGCATCCGTCATCGCCTTTGCCGCCAACGCCAGCCGAACCTTGAAAAAATCGCGATCAGGCTGAATGGCAGCACGCGAGGCGGCAAAAAGCGCCTCAATCTGGCGGTGCGGCGGTGTTGCCGCGCGCCGGGCCTGATTGCGCGCGAGGTAATCAGCTAGACCCTGCTCCAGCGCTGCTGCCAGCACGGCTTCCTTGGTTGCAAAATGATAATGGACCAGGCCGGGCGTTACCCCGGCCTCTGCCGCGATGACCTTCACGCTGGCGGCTTCCAGCCCGTCACGGGCGACCACCCGGAACGCGGCACCCACCAACCGATCGCGCGTCGATCCGGTCGCCATCGCCGCCGTTGCTTCGGGTTCTGAGATTACCACCCCGTCGGCTTGCCCTTGTTCTGTTTGTCGAGCCACGCCTTTAACGGCGCGAAATAATCGACCATTGGCTGCGCAGACATGACCTTGCTGCCGGTAAAGGCCTGCAACGCCTCTGGCCAGGGCTTGGACTGGCCGAGTTCAAGCATCGCGTTCAGCCGTGTGCCGACATCCTTGTTGCCATAAAAGGAACAGCGGTGCAGCGGCCCCTTCCACCCGGCCTGTTTGCAGGCCGCCTGATAAAACTGAAACTGCAGCAACCGCGCCAGGAAATAGCGGGTATAGGGCACCGCCGCTGGAACGTGATACTTGGCCCCCGGATCAAAGCGTGTGTCATCACGTTCAACCGGCGGCACAATGCCCTGATATTGCAGCCGCATCGCATTCCAAGCCGCTTCATAGCCAGCAGGCTTGATCGCGCCCGAATATACGCCCCAGCGCCAGCGATCGATCAACAACCCGAATGGCAGGAACGCCACCTTGTCCATCGCCTGTTTCAGCAACAGGCCAATATCCTTGTCTTCGCTGGGCACCTTTTCCTTGGCGAGCAGGCCAATATCGACGAGATATTGCGGCGTGATCGACAGCGCGACGAAATCGCCGATCGCTTCATGAAACCCGTCATTCGCGCCGTTTTTGTACAGGAAGGGCTGCGCCTTGTACGCGCGCTGGTAATAATTATGCCCCAGCTCGTGATGGATGGTGACGAAATCATCGCCATTCACCTTGGTGCACATTTTGATGCGGATATCGTCAAGGTTATCGAGATCCCAGGCGGAGGCGTGGCAAATAACCTCACGGTCCGCCGGCTTGGTAATCTGTGATCGCGCCCAGAATGTATCGGGCAACGGTGCCATGCCCAGCGAGGAATAAAACCCCTCCCCCGCGCGCACCATCTTGACGGGGTCGAACCCCTTTTCCTTCAGCAGGTCGCCGGTATCAAACCCCAAATCACCCGCCCCCTTGGGCGCGACCAAGTCATAGATATTGCCCCATTCCTGTGCCCACATATTGCCGAGCAGATCTGAACGGATCGGGCCGGTTTTGGGCTGCACCGCATCGCCATATTTCTCGTTCAGTTTGGCGCGGGTATAGGCGTGCAGC
>JBBSCC010000062.1:0-14653 GCA_038250735.1 Sphingomonadales bacterium
TCGACCAGCGTATCGATGGGCTTGGACGACGCGATGGCATAAAAAGAAGGTGCCGACAGATAGCGCGTCTGCGCGGCGTTGACCCAGATACCAGCGATTTTTTGCTTTTCGCGCACCAGAATCGATTGGGCCGGCCCCTTTACCACCACCACGATATCCGCATCCCGCTCGGTCGGCACCCGCCCGCCGGGATAGAGGATTGCGCCGAACAGCAGCAATTCAGCCCCGGTGAAACTATAGGCAATCTCAATATCGCGCTGCGACACATCGGGCACGAGCACCGGCTTTGCCTGGCCCATCAACAAGGGTGACAGCAGCACCAGGGCACGGCGCATGCCTTTCATGACAGCTCAACCGAATACAGCTCATCCGGGCGGAACCCCAGCCCGATGGCCACCCGAAACGCCACAAGCAGCACAATGACGGCAAGCGCGAGCCGCAGATATTCGGGCTTCACCCGGCTCGCCAGCCGCGCGCCGACTTGCGCACCGACAACAGAACCGAGCAGCAATAGCGCGGCGAGCACGATATCAACCGCCTTGGTGGTGGTGGCATGCACCATCGTCGCGGTGGCGGTGACGAACAGCGTCTGGAACAGCGAAGTGCCCACCACCACCTGCGTCGTCATGCCCAGCAGATAGAGCATCGCTGGCACCAAGATAAACCCGCCGCCAATCCCCAGCAGGATGGTCAATATCCCAACAAAAAACCCCAACAGCAGCGGTGCAATGGGGGAGATATACAGCCCGGATCGATAAAAGCGGGTCCGCAGCGGCAGGGCGGCGACCAGTGGATGGTGCCGCCGCTTGCGCGCACGCAGCGTGACCCCGGTTTTGATGGCGTTGATGCTCTGCACTGATTCCCGCGCCATCATGGTGCCGATTGATCCGAGCAACAGCACATAGATGATAGCAATCACGGTATCGATTTGCCCGCTCGCCTGGAGCAGCTGGAAAACCCATGCCCCCGCAAACGACCCAACCACGCCGCCCGCCACCAGCACGCCACCCATTTTCATGTCGACCCCGCCCCGCCGAAAATGCGCGAACACGCCAGAAACGCTTGCCCCCGTTACCTGGCTGGCGGCAGAAGCGGCCGCAACGGTGGGTGGGATTCCGTAGACGATCAGCAACGGCGTCGTCAGAAACCCGCCGCCAACGCCGAACATGCCCGACAGCAAACCCACCCCGCCCCCCAGCAGGATGATGACAAGCGCGTTCACGCTTAGGTTGGCGATGGGCAGGTAAATGTCCATGAGCAGACCCCGCGATATCCCTTTCGGGGGGCAGGCGGAAGCCCAACGCGCAAGGGTTATCAAGCGCGGTGCAAATGACGCGTTACAAATCAGCGCCAATCGACAGCGCCGGCCCCGATCCCGGCCGCGCATCGCCCGCCACGCGCTGCCGCCAGTCGAGCGAAATACGGACGCGCCTTGTGCCCACCGGCAAGCGCGCGCCAATCGACGGGCCGAGGTCAAGCCGCGCCGCGCCGGGCTGCACCGCGCCCCAGCCGCCCGCGCCAAGATCAATCGAGCTGCCGCCAATCACCGCGACGTGCCGGTTTACACGCAGCGCACCGTCTGCATAGCCGATCACCCCACCACGCCCGATGTCACGCCCGATAATCCCGGCCTGGCCATAGCTTTCCAGCCGAAACCCCCGGCCAATCGGCACTGGCCCGATGCCCCCGACCAGCGCCAGCGATGGCCCGCCCGCCGCGCCATTGATGCCGATGCGCTGTTCAGCAACCAGCCGCACTGGCAAGCGGGTTGGCCGCCATTCCACGCCCACCGCCCCTTCCTGCCCCGAACCGGCGAGCGGGCTGGCCAGCCGACCGACGATTGACACCCGGCGCGCCGATCCAAGCGCATAGGCCAGCCGCGCGCCCGCCTGGCTGCCGCCCAACTGGCTGCCCGACAGGCTGGCCCCCACCCCGCGCCCGTCGCGCGCGACCAGCCAGAAGCTGCCCGACCAGCGCGAGGCTGAGGATGAGGGCGACCGATCAGGGCCATAATCGGCAGCGGGCCAGGGCCATAAAGCCAGGCTTGGCCCCGGTGGCATTGATCGCACGGCAGCGCCCACCGGTTCCGCCGCGCCGAACCGGATCATCCCCAGCAACGCCAGCGCAATCCGCTGCGGGTCTGACGCGGGTCTAGCCGGAGGTGGAGTCGCGGGGGGCGCGGGCAGATTTTTTGACGAAAATGACAGCGCATCGGCTCGCGGCGCACGATAAACACCGCCTCCCACTTCGGGCGGCGCAAACGCCGGTAACTTGGCCATCAGCGCCCGCGATTCTGGCGGATCAAGCGGCACGGTCAGCGCGGCACCACCCGGCCAGAGCATGATCACGCGGATCGATACCCAACCGCCAATCACCAACGCGAGGAAACGAAGCGGGCTCCCCTGGCGATTCATGCCGCGCGGCCTGCATTCTGGGCCAGATCAAGCGGCGGAAAGGCGTGGGCGGTCTTGTCCCAGCGGATCGGTGCGCCGCGCAGCATCGCGACATAGCGGATGATCGCCCGTCGCGCGGCGAGCAGCGCAATGATGTTGCCAACAAAGGCACGCGGGATAGACCAGCAGCCTTCGCGCCAGCCATAGGCCGCGCTGGTAAAGCCAAAACGCATCACCAGCCGCCACACCAGCAAAACGCCATTCGCGATCAACACTGCAGGCGGCAGCGCCACGGCATCCAGCGGCATGCCCACCGCGGCGTGGCCCAGCGATGACAGGCCGGTGGCAACCACCGCGACATACGCCACCGCCAGCACCAGCACCGCAACCGGGCCGCGCCGGTCACGCATACGCATCCAATGATCGCCCAGCGCAAACCGCGCGCCCCAGCCGGTGCGATCCCACCCCGCCAGCGCAATCCCGACCATCCACCGCGCCTTTTGCCGAACGGCGGCGTCCAGTTTGGCCGGGAAATAGGCGCGCACCGCCACCATCGGACCGCCGGGATAGTCACGCACCCGCGCCAGAACTGATCGGCCACCCAGCGCCGACACATGAAGGCCAAGCTCATAATCCTCGGTCAGGCTATGGGCATCGAACGGATCACCGTCGCGCCCGCGTGCAATCGCCTCCAGCGCCTCGCGCGCAATCGCGCAACCCACGCCGGCCAGCGGCAAGCCGGCCCCCAGCACCTGGCGCACCACCAGCTGCTTGGCATGCGCTTCGGCAAATTCATCGCAATAATGCCCCGACACCAGCCGCGAACCGCGCTGCACCAGCGGCAGAACGGGCAGCTGCACCGCGCTATACGGCCCGATCAGCCGATCAAAGATGCGCAGTTCGTGGGCGTGGACGACATCTTCTGCATCATGCAGCACGATGGCCCGCGCGCGAACACCATCTAACCTCTCGTCGCGGGCCAGCGCGCGCCATAGCACGTTGAGATTGGCCGCCTTGGTCGAAGGGCCCGGATCCGTGCCGATCACCAGCCGGATTCGGTCGTCACGCGCAGCGACCGCCGCCACGGCATCAATCGTCGCTGGATCATTGGGATAGGTGCCAACATAGATGCGGTAATCGGGGTGATCGAGCCGTGCCAGCGCGGTCTCCAGCATGGCACCAATCACGCCCGCTTCATCCCACGCAGCAACGAAGATGGCGATTCGTCCCTGCGGCTGTGGCGCTGCAAAATCGGCCAGCACTGGTCCTGCTGCGCGCTGCCGCACCAGCCTTTGCCAGCCGCTGCGCACAAAAAACACCAGATCGACCGCAAGATCATCAATCCCGCCAAGGGCGATGCCGATGCCTGCGAACAACAAAGCCTCGCGCGCGATAAAATCAATTACCGCAATGCCATCCACCCAGTCGATCAACCGTGACGCCCCCCCGATTCGCCCGCCGACTGTTGTTCCCCAGCAACATGCTGACCGCAAGTCGCCTGGTCGGGGGTGATTCGCCGCTGGACCGCAGTCCCCCGGCCCGGTAGTTAATGCCATCCTTTCCGAAAGGGGCGAAGATGAAGCTGGTCTCCCGTCTGGCATTCCTGGCCCTTGTGGTCGCCCCGATCAGTGCCTCGGGGGATAATTCTCCACAGGTCATTGTCGCGACACCCGGCATCGGCGGCGGCGCGATTGAGCGCTTTACGGCACGATTCAACCAACCAATCGTTGCGCTGGGCGATCCGCGCGCGGCGGCCCCTTTCAAGGTGACGTGCGCGATTGCGGGTGAGGGTCGCTGGGTCGATCAGCAAACCTATGTCCATGAATTCAAGACGCCGCTGCCCGGCGGCACCGCGTGCAGCTTTGATCTGGTCGATGGGCTGAAAACCGTGTCGGGCTATGCCGTGGGCGGGCAGCGCAGTTTCAAGGTGGATGCAGGTGGCCCGGTCGCGCGCGCGGTGCTGCCGGGGCAATATGGCGGCGAGATTGAAGAGGATCAGGTGTTCCTGATCGCCGCCAACATGCCCGCCACGCCTGCATCAGTGGCCGCCAACGCCTATTGCGCGGTTGACGGCATTGGCGAGAAGATTCCGGTAGATGTGCTGGGGCCAGATGTTGCGCCAAAACTGCTCGGTGAACTGGGCACTGATCGGTATGAGGTCACCAGTTTCCTGGAAAGCGCTGGCCTGCCCGCCACGATTCCCGCTGCCGAGGCGGATCGCGCCGCGATGACCGCCGGTATTACCGCGCTGAAATGCCGCCGCCCGTTGCCGCCGGGGCGCGACATGGCGATTGTCTGGTCGGGCAAAATCGCGGGTGCTGGTGGCAAGCTCGCGGGGGCGGACCAGCGGTTCGATTATACCGTGCGCAAGCCGTTTACCGCGCGCTTCGAATGCGGGCGCGTCAACCCGCAGGCCGGGTGCAGCCCGGTGGAAAAGGCGTGGGTGCGGTTTTCATCCCCCATCGCCAAGGGGCTGGCCGAGCAAATCCGCATCCAGACCGCCGATGGCAAATCGATCGCGCCGAAATTCGATGATGATACCAAGAAGCAATCGACCGTCAGCGACATCAGCTTTGCCACGCCCTTGCCATCGGCCAGCACCGCCAAGCTGATCCTGCCTGCGGACATCAAGGACGAAAGCGGTCGTCCGCTGTCCAATGCCGAACGCTTTCCGCTCGACATCCGCTTTGACGAGGCACCACCGCTGGTGAAATTTGCCGCCCCCTTTGGCATATTGGAGGCCCGCGAAGGCGGCGTGCTGCCGGTCACCGTGCGCAATGTCGAACCGGCGTTGCGCGGGCGCAATCTGCCGATTGCCGGGCAGACGCTGAAGATTGACGGCACCGACGGCCAGATTGCTGCCTGGCTGCGCACCGTTGACGATGCCGATGATTATGCCAGCCACGAAGAACAACGCGGCAAGGAAAAGGTGACGATTAACGACACCGGTTCAAAGCCCATATTGGCCGCGAATCAGGGGACCGATTTGTCGGTGGGCCTGCCGGGCAAGGGCAAGGATTTCGAAGTGGTCGGCATTCCGCTGACCAAGCCCGGATTCTATGTGGTTGAACTGGCCAGTCCAAAGCTTGGCAATGCGCTGCTCGGTCGTAATGCGCCGCGTTACGTGGCCAGCGCCGCGCTCGTCACCAACATGGCGGTGCATTTCAAATGGGGCCGTGATCGCAGCCTTGCCTGGGTGACCGCGCTCGACAGCGGCAAGCCGGTGGGCAACGCCGCCGTTACCGTTACCGACAGTTGCACCGGCAAGGTGCTGGCACGCGGCGTCAGCGACAAAAGCGGCGGGCTGCTGATCCCGGCGGGCCTGCCCACGCCCGAAACCTATGCATCGTGCGACGGAGAGGGTTCTGCCCATGCGCTGATGGTGTCGGCCCGCAAGGGCGATGATTTCAGCTTTACGCTGACCGATTGGGGCGAAGGCATCCGCCCCTATGATTTCGATCTTCCCTATGGCTATTCGGCGCAGGACGATATTGTCCACACCGTGTTTGATCGTGCGCTGGTTCGCCAGGGCGAGACGATCAACATGAAGCATATTGCGCGCAAGCCGATTGCCGGTGGATTTGCGACATCTCCCGCCTTTACCGGCACGCTGCGGCTGTCGCATCGCGGATCGGAAACGCAGTTTGATTTGCCGCTGCGCATCGACGCAAATGGCATCGGCGAAACCACTTGGACCGCCCCGCAAGGCGCGCCGATGGGCGATTATGACCTGCAGGTCATTAATGGCGACACGACGATCTTCACCAGCCAGTCCTTCAAGGTTGACGAATACCGCCTGCCCACGATGCGCGCCACCGTATCCGGGCCAAAGGAAGCCGCGATCCGGTCAAAGACGCTGCCGATTGACTTGTTCGTTGGCTATCTGTCGGGCGGGGGCGCGGCCAAGCTGCCGGTCGATGTGCGGATCGGCTGGTTCGGCACGGTCGGCTCGCCCAGCGGCTATGAAGCCTATAGCTTTGGCGGCAAGCCGCTGACCGAGGGCGTCAAGGCAATGAACGGCGACGGCGAGGAGGAACAGACCCCGCTGCCACCCACCCAAACCCTGCCAGTTACGCTGGGTGCAGACGGCACCGCGCGCACCGCCATCGACATCCCGCAATCGCTGGATGGTGCGGCGAACATGCTGGTCGAAATGGATTATCCCGACGCCAATGGCGAAGTGCTGACGGCATCACGCAGCATCCCGATTTACCCATCGGCGGTGCGGATTGGCATCAAGACCGATGGCTGGTTGATGAAACAGGATGATCTGCGGCTGCGGCTGGTGGCGGTGGATACGCAGGGCAAGCCGATTGCCAACCAGAAGATCACCGTCGCGCTGTATAATCGCGAAATCCTGACCGCGCGGCGGCGGTTGATCGGCGGCTTTTATGCCTATGACAACCAGATGAAGACCACCAAATTGTCCGCGACATGCACCGCGACGACGGACGCGCAGGGGCTGGCAATCTGCGCGATCAACCCCGGTGTGTCGGGTGAGGTCTATGCCGTTGCCACCACGACGGATGCGGCCGGCAATTTGGCGCGCAGCACGGTTTCGACCTGGCTGGTCGGCGATGATGACTGGTGGTTTGGCGGCGACAATGGCGACCGGATGGATTTGATCCCCGAAAAGCCCGAATATAAGGTCGGCGAAACCGCGCGCTTCCAGGTCCGCATGCCCTTCCGCGAGGCAACCGCGCTCGTCACGGTTGAGCGCGAAGGCGTGCTGTCGAGCTTCGTCACGCATCTTGAGGGCAGAAATCCGGTTGTCGAGGTGAAGATGCCCGGCAGCTATGCACCTGATGTGTTCGTCTCCGTCATGGCCGTGCGTGGGCGCGTGCAGGGCGGATTCTGGGATTGGCTGACCGATTTTGGCGCGATGCTGGGCATTGTCGCGAAGAACGAACCCGCGCCAGAGGCAACTGCCTTGGTCGATTTGAGCAAACCTGCCTACCGGCTGGGCATCGCCAAGGTGAAGGTCGGCTGGGACGCGTACCGGCTGGGCGTAACCGTGAAGGCCGACCGCGAACGCTATGCCGCGCGTGACGTGGCGCAGGTCGATGTCGATGTGAAAACGCCGGACGGAAAGCCCGCGGCCAGCGCCGACGTGGCATTTGTGGCGGTCGACCAAGCATTGCTGCAACTCGCCCCCAATGAAAGCTGGGACGTGTTGAGCGCGATGATGGGCGAGCGATCGCTTTCCGTGCTCACCTCAACCGCGCAAACCCAGGTGGTGGGCAAGCGCCATTACGGCAAGAAAGCCGTTGAGGCAGGCGGCGGTGGCGGCGGTGACTTGTCGGGGCTGAACCGCGAGAATTTCCAGCCCGTGCTGCTGTGGAAAGGCCGTGTCGCGCTCGACGCCAATGGCCATGCCCGCGTGCCGGTGACGCTGAATGATGCGCTGACATCGTTCAAGCTCGTCGCCATCGCGACAGACGGCGCGCAACTATTCGGCACCGGCGAAACCGATATTCGCGCCGCGCAGGATCTGAGCATCTTTGCCGGCATCCCGCCGCTGGTGCGCACCGGGGATAATTTCGGGGCGGTATTCACCCTGCGCAACGGTTCGGACAAGCCGATGACGGTGACGGCGAGCGTTGATTTGATGCCCCGTGTCGCCACCGGCAAGCCGCTGACGGTAACGATCCCCGCCGGGGGTGCCGCGCCGGTGGTGTGGAACCTCACCGCGCGCGAAGGCCTGTCGTCCCTACGCTGGCAGGTTTCCGCCAAAAGCGCCGACGGCAAGGCAATCGACAAGATCACCGTCGACCAGCAAATCGTGCCCGCCGTGCCGGTTGAGGTATGGGCGGCAACGCTGGCGCGGGTTGGTGCGGGCGGCATGATCCCGATTGAGGCACCGGCAGGCGCGTTGCCCGGCCGTGGCAGCGTGGACTTGCGGCTGACGGACACACTCGCGCCGCCGCTTGCCGGGGTGCGGGCGTATATGACCGCCTATCCCTATAATTGCTTCGAACAGCGGCTGTCGCGGATCGTGGCGCTGGGCGATGTGGCGGGCTGGAGCACGCTGGCGGGCGAAATCCCGACCTATCAAGCACCCGATGGCTTGCTGCGATACTGGCCATCCGAAACGCTAAACGGATCGGAGGTGCTGACCGCCTATGTGCTGTCGATCACATCCGAAGCCGGGCTGCCGATTCCTGAAGGGTCGCGCGCCAAGATGATCGAGGGGCTGAAGGCTGTCGTCGACGGCCGGGTGCGGCATGAAGATTACGGCGATGTCCGGCTGCAACGGGTCGCCGCCTTTGCCGCACTCGCCCGCGCCGGGGCCGCCACGCCTGCCATGCTCGGCCAGATCGGGTTGCCGATTGGCGAGATGCAGACGGCGCAGCTCGCCGATTATCTGGTCGCGCTCGACAAGGTGGCGGGGCTTGCCAACGCCACCGCGCTGAAGGGCGCGGCACAGGCCGAACTGCGCAAGCGGCTGGTGTATGAAGGCACGCGGCTGGACCTGAGCGATCAATCCAACGCGGCCTGGTGGCTGATGTCGTCGGGTGACGAGGCAGCGATCAAGGCGTTGATCGCGGTGCTCGGGCGGCCGGGCTGGCAGGATGATGCGCCCCGGATGATGGTGGGGGCAGCACTGCGCCAATCGCGCGGCCACTGGGATACCACCACCGCCAATGCCTGGGGCGCAGTGGCTGCGCGCAAATTCGCCGGCATCTATCCGGCAGAAGCGGTCGCCGGGGTGACAACAGCAACGCTGGGCACCACCACGCTGACGCGCAGCTGGCCGCTCGCCGAGCCATCACGCTTCGTCAGCTTGCCATTGCCTGCCGCGCGGTCATCGCTGGCGCTCACGCAAAGCGGCGGCGCGGGCCCATGGGCGATGGTATCGGTGTCAGCGGCGGTGCCGCTCAGCAAACCGCTCAATGCCGGGTATAAAATGACCAAGACGGTGTCGGTGGTGCAGGCCCGCAAGGCCGGTGTGCTGACGCGCGGCGATGTGCTGAAAGTGTCGATCACGGTGGATGCATCGGCGGAACGCAACTGGGTGGTGGTGAGCGATCCGGTGCCCGCAGGCGCGACGATTATCGGCGATCAGGGCGGGCAATCATCGCTGCTGGCGCAGGTGACGGGCGATGCGGGCGTGACGCCAAGCTATGTCGAGCGGGGCGGGGCGACGTGGCGCGGCTATTTCGCTTGGGTGCCGCGCGGCAGCTTTACCGTCAGCTATACCGTGCGACTGAACGGCGCGGGACGGTTCAATCTGCCGCCAAGCCGGGTGGAGGCAATGTATTCGCCCGCCATCCGCGCCGCATTGCCCAACGCGCCGGTGACCGTGCTGCCCAAGTGAGCTTAGTGGCAGGGTGATATGAACGCCTATCACCGGCTGCGTGCGCTACTCGCCAACCAGCCCGATCGCGCGGTTGCGGCGGTGATCGCTTGGGCGAAACAACTCGGCCCTGCGCAGTACGGCATTGGCGGCCTGATCCTGCTGGTGCTGGCGGGGGCCGGGCTCGATTATGCGACCCAGCCGCCGCCGCTGCCGAGCTATGGACAGGTGCGCAGGCAGTGGCAGCCATCCGAGGCGTGGCTGTATGACAGGAACGGCGTGCTGATCGACAGCGCCCGCATAAACTTTGCCGCGCGGCGGCTGGCCTGGACGCCCATCGACAAAATATCGCCCGCCACTCGCGAGACGATGTTGAGCGCCGAAGATAAGCGCTTTTACAGCCATGGCGGCGTCGATTTTCTGGCGCTGGGCAGCGCCATGCGCGATCGTCTGCGCGGCGAACGCGGGCGCGGGGCGAGCACGCTGTCGATGCAGGTGGCCGGTTTTCTCAGCAGCGAACTGGCCGCACCCGGCGCGCGCGGCTGGCGCGAAAAACTACGCCAGATGCGCGCGGCCTGGGGGCTGGAACGGGCCTGGAGTAAGAACCAGATTTTCGAAGCCTATCTGAACCTCGCCGGGTTTCGCGGCGAAGCACAGGGGATTGGCGCGGCGGCGCTGGGGCTGTTCGGCAAAACGCCCGATGCGCTGTCTCGTGATGATTCCTTGTTGCTGGCCGCGCTGCTGCCCGATCCGCAGGCTCGCCCCGATCAAGTTTCACGCCGCGCGTGCGCGCTTGCCAAGCAGCGGGACTGTGCGCGGTTTATGGGGGCCGCGTTTTCGATGCTCGGTCCCGCGCGCAGCCTGGCGCTTGATCCCGGACTGGCTCCCCATCTCGCCGGGCGGTTGCTCACCAAACCTGGCATCAAAATCACCACGACCATCGACGCGCAGACGCAGCGAATCGCGATTGCAGCGCTGGTGCGTCAGTTGCGCGGGCTGGGCGGTGCGCGCGCACGTGACGGTGCGGTGGTGGTGGTCGACAATGCCAGCGGCGATGTGCTTGCCTATGTCGGCGGGGTTGGCGGCGCATCGACAGCGGCAGCCGTCGATGGCGCGGCGAGTTACCGGCAAGCGGGATCGACGCTGAAACCGTTTCTCTACGCACAGGCAATCGAGCGGGGCTATCTGACCGCCGCGTCGATTCTCGACGATTCGCCCGTCCAGCTCGACACCGCATCCGGGCTGTATGTGCCGCAAAATTATGATCGCGATTTCAAAGGGCTGGTCTCTGCCCGCAGCGCGCTGGCAGGGTCGCTCAATGTGCCCGCCGTGCGTACCTTGCTGCTGGTGGGGGTTGAGCCGTTTCGCGACCGGCTATGGGATACCGGCTATCGCGGGTTGAGCGAGGACGGGCAATATTACGGCTTTTCGCTGGCGCTTGGCTCTGCCGAGGTGACGTTGCTGGAACAAGTGGCGGCGTTTCGATCGCTTGCGCAGGGTGGGCGCTGGTCACCGCTGCGGCTGACGGCAGCCGACAAGAGCGCGGCTTCGCGTGCAATCACCACCCCCGCTGCCGCCTGGATCGTCAGCGACATGCTGGCCGATCCCAATGCGCGGGCGGGCACATTCGGGTTGGATAGCGCGCTGCGTTTGCCCTTCTGGGCGGCGGTGAAAACCGGTACGTCAAAGGGCCTGCGCGACAATTGGTGCATCGGCTATTCGGACCGGTTCACCGTCGGCGTGTGGGTGGGCAATCTGGAGGGGGATCCGATGCGCGCCGTATCGGGCACCAGCGGGGCCGCACCCGTTTGGCGCGATATCATGCTGGCAATCAATGCACGCGGAACCGCCAGGCCGATTGCGCAACCGCGCGGCATTGAAGCACGGCAGATCAGCTTCGGCGGCGCGATTGAGCAACCGCGCCGCGAATATTTTCTGGCGGGCACCGCGCAGACGCAAATCGCCGGTGCGCCCGATACCGCCCGCCGCCCGCGCATCACCAACCCGGTATCGGGCAGCGTTTATGCGCTTGATCCCGATATCCCGATTGATCGCCAGCGACTGGCGATTGGCGTATCGGGTGCTGCCGCCGGCCATCGGATAGCGCTTGATGCGCGTGATCTGGGCGCTGCCGATGCCAAACCGCTGGTGCTGGCAGCACCCGGTCGGCACCGGCTGCGGCTGATCGATCTGGGCGGCAAGGTGGTTGATCAGGTGATTTTCACGGTGCGATAGATACCAAAAAGACCAGCCCGGATATCCGGACTGGCCCTTTTGGCGGTTAATCGCGGGATTTAGTAAAAGAAGCCGCGATTCACGTCGAGAACGATGCCACGGCGCGTGTCGATGAGCAGCACATCGTTATAATGGCGAACCCAGCGCGAATAGCCCCGTGTTGCCGGCAGACGATAACGCCAAGGATCGGCGATGAAATAACGCGATCCGTAATAGGCTGGCGCAATCCGGCCACCGACGCGGAAGTTGTTATAGCGGAATGGTGCCCGCCAGTTACCACGGGCATAAAGCCCGCGATTGTTGTTGCGATAGCCGCGCCAGTCATTGCGTCCATAGGCGCGATTGCGATCATTGCGATCTTCGCGCAGTTCCTGGCGTGCTTCGCGCACGTCGCGCTGTTCACGCTGGATATCGCGGGGGTCGCCCTGGCGATATGCCCGGTTCAAATCCCGCTGTTCCTCACGCAAGTCCTGCCGAGACTGACGAACTTCTGCCTGCGATTGTGCGCTGGCCGCGACTGGCAGCAACGTGGTTGCTGCCATCAAACCCATGATGATCAATTTACGCATCGTGCAACTCCATCTTTAGTGCCAGACGATAACGCCCAAAGAAGATTTGGGTGCCGTCTGAAAATGGGTTTGCCCGAGTCGCGCTGAATGAAGGTCGAACGCGACTGTCAGGAAAATGAAAGGCAGGAAAATGAAAGGGTGTTGAGCGATTTACGGCTGGTCGCGCGTGCCGCCGCCCTGGTTTTGGCCCCCTGGTGCCTGCCCAGAACCAACCGATCCGATATTGCCGAACAGATCCTGGAAGAACGTACGGGTGCGGCCCAGCGTCGGCGTGGTCTTGCCATAGGGGTTGATTGACGCGACCTGTTCAATCCCGGTGCGATCAACCGCGGTCACCACGCCCTTGGCATCAAACCGAACGCGCAACACCATCTGGGCGCGCGGCTTGGGGTTATTATACGCGTAAAACCGCGTTTCCCGGGAGATATAATACCATTCGCGTTCATCGAATGTGCTGGTGAAGCTGGGCTTGCCGAGCACCTGCGCCACCGATGACCGGGTATCCACCCCCGGCTGAACCGAATCCACCAAGTCGACATCGACCACATAGCCCTGGTGGCCATTAAGCCGCGTGCACCCCGCCAGCGCGGTGCTACCAACCGCGATCAGCAGCAATATTCCCATTCGGGCGGACATTGGCTTCATTTCACTCTCCCAGACGGGCTACGCTAATACACAATTGGTACTATGGCGGCGATCAGCAACGCATTGCATCGCGCCGGTTCAGCCTCAATATGCCGGGGGACGCCAGCAAACAAGGCGCGGTTTTGAGTATGGGGCCGATGATGATGGGACGGATATGGGATTGATCGACAAACTGTTCGGGCCAAAGCCCGCTTCGGCCATCGCCCCGCTATATGACGCGATCATCGCGCAGGGGCGTGCGCCGCACTGGTACCTGGACGGGGCCGTGCCGGATACGATGGATGGCCGGTTCGATATGATCGCGGCGATCCTGGCCTTTGTCCTGTTGCGACTGGAAAGCGATCCACAAGCCGCTGAGGCCAGCGCACGGCTGACCGAACAATTCATCACCGATATGGACGGCCAGTTGCGCCAGAACGGCGTCGGCGATGTCGGCATTGGAAAATATGTCGGCCAGATGATGAGCATGCTGGGCGGCAGGCTGGGGGCGTATCGCGACGGTCTGGCGGCAGGCGATCTGGGGCCGGCGGTCAAACGCAACCTGTATCGCGGCGATGATCCGGGGGCGGCGGCAATGGCGCACAGCATCGCGCAATTGCTGGCGCTGCGCGATCAGCTGGCGGCTGTCGGCACGCCGGACATATTGGCCGGGCGACTGGCATGACCGCGCCTGAATTCGCACGGCCCGAACGCATCGACATGATCGGCGAGGGCGCGCGCACCATCGCCATCGCCGCTGAACCGGCAGAACGGGCCGCGCTCGCTGCCCGGTTCGGGCTGATAGAGGTGGCTGATTTGCACGCCGAATTCACCGTAAACCGGGATCAGGGCGGCATCGTGGCGCGTGGCCGCGTGATTGCGCGGGTGGTGCAACGCTGCGTGGTGACGGCAGAACCCATCTCCACACACATTGACGAACCCGTCGCGCTGCGCTTCGTTGCCGACGAAAGCGAGCTGGGCGACGAGATAGAGCTGACCGCCGATGCGCTCGACATCATCCCCTATTCAGATGGCGTCATCGATCTGGGTGAGGCGGCGGCTGAAACCATGGCGCTGGCGCTTGATCCGTTTCCGCGCAGCCCAAATGCCGAATCGGTCCTGCGCGAGGCGGGTGTGTTGCGGGAGGGCGAGGTGGGGCCGTTCAGCGGGCTTGCGGCGCTAAAGGCCAAACTAGGGGGCACGCCCGACTAACCAGGCCGCTAGAGCATCGCGCCTTAATTCTGCATCACTTCCGTCATTGCGAGCGCAGCGAAGCAATCCAGCGTGCCGCGCGTCGTGAGGCTGGATCGCTTCGCTGCGCTCGCAATGACGATTCAATCTTTACGCAGGCCGCCCTAACCCGGCCAGCCGCCTAATCCGTGTCGTCCGGGCCGAGGGTTGGATCAAGGTCGCGCGGGCGAACGAAGCGCGTCAGCGTGGCGGGGGTGCTGCCCATGTCGGCCCAGGCGGCACAATCGAACTGCAGTTCGGCCAGGCTCGCGGTGGGAAATTTGATCTCCACTTCGTCACGCAAA
>JBBSCC010000063.1:0-14379 GCA_038250735.1 Sphingomonadales bacterium
CGGCACGTTTTTGGTGCGATCGGGCATTTTGACGAGCGTGCATGCCTTTGCCGTCGATCCTGAGCGCGGCAGCTTCATCTTGGCGCTGCTCGCGCTGTATATTGGCGGCGCGCTGGCGCTGTTCGCGCTGCGGGTGGGCACCATTCGCGCGGGCAACACGTTTGAACTCGTCAGCCGGGAAGGCGCGCTCGTCGCCAACAACCTGCTACTATCGGTGATCCTGGGCATCGTGCTGATCGGCACATTGTACCCCATCGTCGCCGCCGGGTTGTTCGGGCTGCAGCTTTCCATCGGCCCGCCATTTTTCAACAAAGCCGCCGGGCCGGTCGCACTCGCGCTGGTCGCGATCATGGCGGCAGGGCCGTTGGTGCGATGGCGTCGTGATGAGGCTGGCGCTGTTGCCAAACGCATTATCGTGCCGATTGCGATCACCGTGGTGGTGTTGCTCGCCCTTGTCGTGTTCGCGGCCAATGCCGGTATCTTGCCGATCCTTGGCCTGTGCCTGGCAGCGGGCCTGGCGGTTGCCAGCCTTGCGCCGCTGTGGAAGCGCAATCTGCGGCGCACGCCGATGTTTACGTATGGCATGGTGCTCGCGCATCTGGGCATCGCGGTTAGCTTGGCTGGGATGGCATCGGAGACTGCGTTTACGCAGCAGACGCTGGTCGCCGCGACCATCGGTGAGCCGCAGCGGGTGGGGCCGTACACGATAACGTTGCAGGGGATTACCCCGGTTGCGGGCGAAAACTGGTCTGCATTGCAGGCCCGGCTGAAGGTGCAGCGCGATGGCGGTACGCCCTTTACGCTGACGCCGCAGTCGCGCTTTTTCTCCAGCCCCGTCACGGTCACCAGTGAATCGGCGATTGCCACGGTGTTCGACGGCCAGCTTTACACCGTGCTCGGCCAACCTGATGAGGCAGGACGGTGGCAGCTGCGCCTGTGGTGGAAGCCATTTGTGACGCTGATCTGGGCAGGCGGCGCGATGATTGCACTGGGCGGCTTGCTGTCGCTGATCGGGCGCGTCAGCCGTGATCGCAAAACCGCGCTGCGCGAGGCTGCGGCGTGAAGCGCGGGCTGCTCTGGGTACCGCTTGCGGTGTTTGCGGGGCTGTTCGTGGTGGCGGGCTATGCGCTGATCAAGCCTGCCGATCGCACTGTGCGATCAGCGATGATTGGCCGACCTGTTCCAGAATTTGCGCTGCCGCCCATGTTGCCGGGAAAGCCCGGCCTTGCAACCGCGATGTTCCGCCAGGGCAAGCCCCGCCTGCTAAACGTCTTTGCAAGCTGGTGCATCCCGTGCGCTGCAGAAGCGGCCCAGTTGGAGCGCCTGCGCGGGATGGGCGTGCCGATTGACGCGGTCGCCATTCGGGATCGGCCAGAGGATATTCGCCGGTTTCTGGCGCGATACGGCGATCCGTATGAAACAATCGGCGATGATCCCGAAAGCGCCGTGCAACTGGCGTTTGGCTCTGCTGGCGTGCCTGAAACCTTCGTGATTGACGGGCAGGGCAAGATCATCCTGCAGCATGTCGGCGAGATTCGCGATGAGGATGTGCCGAAAATCCTTGAAGCGATGGGCAAGTCATTATGATGCGCTGGGTAATCGCGCTGCTGTTGCTGATGGCGGCTGGCCCGGCGCTCGCTGACTCGGCACGCCCGCCTGCACGGCTGTCGGACACGCAATTGCCCGATCCCAAGCAGGAGGCAGAGGCGCAAAAGCTGATGCTCACGCTGCGCTGTCTGGTGTGCCAGGGCCAGTCGATTGGCGACAGCAATGCCGAAATGGCGGGCGATATGCGCGCATTGGTGCGCCGCCAGATTTCTGAAGGATCAACGCCGGAACAGGTGCGCGATTGGTTGATCGTGCGCTATGGAGATTATGTGACCTATGATCCGCCACTTTCGGCCGCAACAGTGCCGCTATGGATCGCGCCGATTGCGTTTATCGTAATCGGGCTGTGGCTGGCGCGCGCCAGTTTCAAACGGCGGAAGCGCGCCTGATGGGCTGGGTGATGCTGATCGGTATCGGGCTGGTTGCAGCGGCATTGCTGTGGCGGCTGGGCGTGCCCAAGATATTGTGGACCTCAACCGCGGCAGCGCTGGTGTTCGGCGCAGCAGGATATGCTTTGCAAGGGTCGCCCAATCTGCCCGCGAGCCCGGCAAAAGGTGAGATTTCGAAGCTTGATGTCGCAGCCGACATTGTCGAATTGCGCGGCGCGTTTTTTGGCCGCTACACGCTGGATGCCGCTTATCAAACCGCCGCCGACGCGATGATCCGCAGCAATGATCCGGGCAGCGCGGTGAAGGTGACCCTGGGCGGCATCGACAAAATTCCAAGAAGCGTCGCGCTGTGGACGCAGCTCGGCACTGTGCTGGTCACGCATGATGGTGGCAACCTGTCACCCGCCGCGCTGTTCGCGTTTCGGCGCGCGATGTTCATTTCGCCGCGCCATCCCGGCCCGCCGTTCTTTCTGGGGCTTGGCTATGCGCAGTCAGGCCAGTTGCAGAATGCCCGCATCTGGTGGCAGCGCTCGCTCGATCTGTCGCCACCGGGCGCAAGCTATCGCACGGCCATTCAGGAGCGACTGATGCTGCTCGATCAGTTCATTCTATCGACGCAGCAAGACGGCCAAGGCACCGGGTTGCCGCCCCAATAGGCGTTAGGCAAATGGGCGGTTCAGCCGAACGATTGCCCAGTTAAGCCAAGCCGCAAAGCTTACCCATAGCAGATAGGGCACGATCAACAGGCTCGCAAAGCTGGAGATGGGCGCGATCAGCACCACCAGCAGCAGCAGCGATATCCACAGGAATACCACCTCCACCAGCGCCCAATCGGGCCGCTGCGCCCGAAAGAATAGCGGGCTCCACAAAAAGTGGCAGACGGCATTGGTGGAAAACAGGCAGATCACGCGGCTGCGCTCCCAATCCTGATCGGCGGCATACCAGGCGGTAATCGCCGACCATGCCGCCAGCCCCAATATGATTGTCCAGGCGGGGCCGAACAGCCAGTTTGGCGGCTGCAGGCTGGGCTTTTTCAGATTGTCATACCAGGGGCCGATGGGCGTCATCAGTCCGCCTGCGCCCCCCAGGAATATTGCGCCGCCAACGCCGATGATAACGGGTATTTCCATATTGTTCGGTCCTGCCCGCCTTGAAGAGTGTCAAACAACTGGTACACGCAAAGGATGCGTGCGTCCTTCCCCTTCTCCGCCATCGTCGGCCAAGACGAGATGAAACTGGCCCTGTTGATCGCCGCGGTGGATGCGCGGATCGGCGGGGTGATGGTGTTTGGTGATCGCGGCACCGGTAAATCGACCGCGGTGCGTGCGCTGGCCGCGTTGCTGCCGCCGATGCAGGTCGTGCCGGGCTGTCGTTATGGCTGCGCGCCGGGCCAGTCGGTGTGCCCCACCCCCGAAACGCACCGCCCCGGCCGTGCCACCGCGCCGGTGCCGTTTGTCGACTTGCCGCTGGGCGCGACGGAGGACCGGGTGGTGGGGGCGCTGGATCTGGAGAAAGCGCTTGGCCAGGGCGAAAAAGCCTTTGAACCTGGGCTGTTAGCTCGTGCGCATCGTGGGTTTTTATATATCGATGAGATCAACCTGCTGGAGGATCATATCGTTGATCTGCTGCTTGACGTGGCAGCATCGGGCGAGAATGTGGTGGAACGCGAGGGGCTTAGCGTGCGCCATGCCGCGCGGTTCGTGCTGGTGGGCAGTGGCAACCCCGAAGAGGGCGAGCTTCGCCCACAGTTGCTCGACCGGTTTGGCCTGTCGGTGGAGGTGCGGACCCCGCAGGATTTGAAACAACGCGTCGAAATTCTGAAGAGATGCGACGCTTTTGAACGCAAACCGGACGAATTTGCCGCGGAATGGGCAAAAACGGAGCGAAAAACGCTGAAAAAGATCGCAAAAGGCAAGGAATTGCTGGCCATGGTGGTCGTGCCGGATGCGGTGCTGACGCGCGCGTCCGAATTATGCATGGCGGTGGGTGCCGATGGGCTGCGCGGCGAATTGACACTGATGCGTTCGGCGCGCGCGCTGGCCGCATTGGAGGGCGATGTGGAGGTGACACAGATCCACCTGAAGCGCGTCGCCCCGCTCGCACTGCGGCACCGGCTGCGGCGCAGCGTGCTCGACGATACCGGATCGACCGCGCGCATCGAGCGGGCGATGGAAACCATGTTTGCGGCATGACGCCGACGGACGCGCCGCCCCCTGAATCAGGCGCGCCGGATGTTTGGGCGGATGCGCTGCTGGCCGCCCGGCTGTGTGCCGTCGATCCGTTGCTGGGGGGCGTGGCGCTGCGCGGCGGGGGCGAGGCGCGTGATGCCGTCATCGCGGCTCTCGTGGCTGGACTTGGCGGCCAGGCCCCAGTGCGGCGGGTGCCTTCGCATATTGATGATGAGCGGCTGTTGGGCGGGCTGGACCTGGGGGCGACGCTGTCCACCGGGCGCGCCGTATCGCGCACGGGCTTGCTGGCAGAGGCCGATGGCGGGCTGGTGATTGTGCCGATGGCCGAACGCATGGCGAGCAACACAGCGGCCCCCATCGCCGCAGCGCTTGATACCGGCGAAGTGATTGCTGAACGGGAGGGGATGGCGCTGCGATCGCCAGCGCGTTTTGCGGTGGTCTTGTTGGACGACGGGGTCGAGCCCGATGAGCGGCCACCCGTTGCGCTGGCCGAGCGGCTGGCGTTCTGGGTTGATCTGGCGAATGCGCGCCCGCCCGCTTTAGCTCACCCCGACACGCTCAACACCAACGCTGACTTGAAGGTGGCCCCACCTCCCACCGATATCCTTGAGGCCATCGCCGCGACCACGCTCGCGCTAGGGATTGATTCAGGCCGCGCGCCGAATTTCGCGCTGCGCGCCGCACGCGCGGCGGCGATATTGGCGGGCAGGTCGGTGATCACCGAGGATGATGTGATGGTGGCCGCCCGGCTGGTGCTCGGCCCGCGCGCCACGCGCATGCCAGCGCCGCCCCAGGCTGAACCCGAGGGCGAAGCCCCCGAGCCGCCACCCCCGCCCCCGCCTGAATCAGAGACGAGCGAGCAGGAAAGCGGCGATCCGCAACCGCTTGAGGATGTGGTGCTGGAAGCCGTGCTGGCGTCGCTGCCCAAGGATGTGCTGGCGCAGATTGCAGCGGGCGGGCAACGGCGTGGGCCGCAGGGGCGCGGGCAGGGCAAGGGTGCCAAACAGAAATCGGCCACACGCGGCCGCCCGGTGGGGGTGCGTGCCGGTATCCCGCGCGGTGGACTGCGGTTGAGCCTGATCGACACATTGCGCGCTGCCGCACCGTGGCAGCGGGTACGCGGGGCAGAGGCTGGCCGGGTGGCGATAAGGCGCGACGATCTGCGCATCCGGCGTTTCGAAAAGAAGATGGAGGCGACGACGATTTTTGCGGTCGATGCGTCCGGATCGTCGGCGATGGCGCGGCTGGCAGAGGCAAAGGGCGCGGTCGAGCTGTTACTGGCAGAGGCTTACGTCAAGCGCGCGCAGGTCGCGCTGGTGGCGTTTCGGGGCACGGTGGCCGAGCTGATCCTGCCGCCAACACGGTCGCTGGCGCGCGCGCGCAAATCATTGAGCGCGTTGCCCGGCGGGGGCGGCACACCGCTTGCATCCGGGCTGAATGCCGCGCGCGAACTGGCAGAGGCTGCGCGCAAACGCGGGCGCACGCCGTTCCTGGTGATCCTAACCGATGGCCGCGCCAATATCTGCGCGAAGGGCACGATGGTGCGCCAGGCCGCAGAGGATGATGCCGATGCGGCTGCAAAGGCAATCGGCCTGTCGGGCATTGCCAGTGCCTTTGTCGATATCTCGCCGCGCCCGCGACCAGAGGGGGCAAAGCTCGCCGCTGTCATGGGCGCGCGCTATCTGCCGCTGCCGCGTGCCGATGCCCGAACGATGCACGCCGCCGTCAAGGGAGCGCAACATGCTGAGTGATCGCCCACGCTGGGAAGCCGAAGGGCGCGACTGGCCGAATCGCGCGTACAGCCAGTTCGTCGAGACTGATCGGGTGAAATGGCATGTTCAGGTGGCGGGTAGTGGCCCGGTGCTGCTGCTAATCCATGGCACGGGGGCTGCAACGCATAGCTGGCGCGATCTGATGCCGTTGCTGACGCAGCATTTTACGGTGGTTGCGCCCGATATGCCGGGGCATGGCTTTACGGTTGGCAGGCCGGTGGGCGGATTATCGATGGTGGCGATGGCGCGCGCTGCCGGGGCGTTGATGGAAAAGCTGGACCTTCAGCCGAGCCTGATTGCAGGCCATTCGGCGGGATCGGCGATTGCCGTGCGGATGGTGCTGGAAGGGTTCGCCGCGCCCAAGGCCGTGATCGGGCTGAACGCAGCACTTCAACCTTTTCCGGGGCTGGCGGCAAAGATTTTCCCCACGCTTGCCCGCATGTTGTTCGTCAACCCGCTTGCGCCGCACATCTTTGCCGGCATTGCACGCCAACGCGGAGAGGCCGGGCGGTTTCTGGCGAGCAGCACGGGCTCGACCATCGATACGGCGGGTGCCGATTTTTATGGCCGGTTATTTGCCACCCCCGCCCACTGCGCAGGCGCCATCACGATGATGGCCGATTGGGATCTCGATTCGCTGGCGCGCGACCTGCCGCGCCTGGCCGTGCCGATGTTGCTTATCCACGGGGACGGCGACGCGGCGATCCCGGTCGCCAGCGCACGCGCGGCGGCGGCACAGGTGGCCGCTGCGCAGATCACGTCCTTGCCGGGGCTGGGCCATCTGGCGCATGAAGAACAGCCAGCGGTGATCGCCGATTTGATGGTAGGTTTCGCCCGCGAGCAGGGGCTGATCGCTTCGTAACTGGTGGGGCAATGGGCAGGAGCGCGGCATGATTGGCGATAATATCGGCTTGATCGAAATGGGCGTTACGTTGGGCCTGGCGGTTGCCGTGATCGCCTATCAATATTGGGCGACCAACCGGTCCCTGACCCGCGACAGACAAGCGCGCGATCGGGCGGAGCCGGGCGATCAGGCGAACCCGGAATAATCCGCCGCGCGGGCCGAAAGTCGATTTCGCTTAATGCATCGTGCCGTAATTCAGGAACACCCGTCATTGCGAGCGCAGCGAAGCAATCCCGCCTTTCCGCGCGCGCGCCGCTGGATTGCTTCGCTGCGCTCGCAATGACGATTCATGTTTCAAGCACGATGCTCTAGACGACTGAAACTGGTGGGAACCGGACGTTCCGTTTCCGCGTCCCGGCGTGCTAAGCAGGTCATGCCAGCGTGACGGAATTGGTAGACGTATCGCTACAGCGATCTCCGGCAACGGGGTGCGGGTTCAAGCCCCTGCCACTGGCAAACGGCTGAAGGTGGTTCGCAGCCCTTAACGGCGCTCATTGTTCTGCGCTCGTCGCTTTTCGCACGTGAGGTAGATCGACTGGATCAGCCGCTCCGACTGCCGAGTAGTTCCGGCGAGCGTCGGTCAGCGAGAGTGTCCGATTGGGACCACCCCGCACCACCTCCGCGTCGTGATCGTCCTGCCCATCGTCCTCCCAGAAGCAGACAGGGCAAATCTCAAACATGCCCCGGCCCTTCAAAGTCAGACGACTACAGCAGGGGCATCGATAGCTCGCGACCTTCGCGCAATCCTTCACAATGCTCTGCCAGACCATGCTCGCCCTCGTTCGATAGGCATTCGTTCTAATGCGTCGCGCGATGTCCGCAAATGGGCGAAAACCGACAGGCCGGTTTTTATAAATGTACAGCCTAATATAGCGCCCTTGGCATTCTGAAGGGCAGCATCGCCTGGACGATGGGGGAGCGGAAGCGCCCCAGCGACAGGCTTTCATGCACGGCGTGTACATCTTCGCCAAACAGCCGGGTGGACAGGGCTGACCGGGCATAAAACGGCGCGTCGACCCATGTCTTGGTCACCTTTGGTCGCGAATCAGCGTCAGCGCGCGTCAACCGGTCGATCATCCAGCCGGATCGTGGCAGACGCGCCGATGGTGGTTGGATCACATCATGCCAACGGCCCTGCCGGTCCATCTTCAGCGCCAGATCGAACGGCGTCCCGTCGCGCCGTGTGCCTTCATACAGCACGGCAACGTCGTTTTTCAGGTGCGCCCGCGACCAGTGCCAGTCGTTAAAGCCTTCCTCCAGCGCTTCTTCGCCAAAGTTCGAATCGAAATAGCCGCTGCCGTTCCAGCTGATATCGGGATGGTCCATCGTCACTTCCACGCGCGCGCGCGGTGCCACGGGGTGCCAGCGATGCTTGCCCGCATTGTCGAGGTGAAATCCCGTGGTGCCGATCAATTCGGGATAGACGCGCACCTGCCCGCGCACCGGATAGGGCAGGGGGGCAGAGGTTTCGTTGATATCGATCAGCAGCGAATCGCCGTCCCAGTGCAGCCCGCTGGGGCCGACCATGAAATTATCGGCATCGCGCCGCACGCGGTGCCAGGGCCGTTCGGTCATCGCCCAGGCATTGCCGCGCGGGCCATTCATCGACACGTTGATGGCGCAGTGATTAGTCGGGCTGTTGCGGCCGCTGAGCTTGTAATAGGGGGAAAAGACGCTGCCGATAAAGGCGATGATCGTCAGGCCGAAGCGGCTCCCCTTTGGTCCTTCTGGGTCGCTGCAGGCGTCGATGTACCACCACGCATAGCCCTGCGCGTCGACCTCGACGTCGAAGCGAGGTCCTTGAGCAGGATATCGACGGCTAATCCGCCGCTGAGGGCTGCCATCGGCACGCCGGCGCCCGGGTGTGTGCTCCCGCCCGCGCAGTAAATACCAGGGATCGCTGTCCGGGCGCCTTGCCGGCGGAAGGACGCCGCCCATCCGTGCGAGGCCAGTCCATAAAGGGCTCCACCCGTCGAGGGAAACAGCCTCTCGAAGGTTGCCGGGGTCGACAGCACCGTTGCCGATGTCGGCAGCTCCAGCGACAGGCCCGCCCGCTCCGTAATCTGCAGCATCCGCGATTGGCATTGGTCGATCTCCGCTTCGGTAAAACCAGGCCCGTCGCCATTGGCGGGGGCATTGACAAGAATTTGCAGCCGTTCGCGGCCCAGTGGCGCCGCGCCGTGATCGTCGCGGTCCTGCGCACAGATATAAACGGTGGGCGCGCCCGGCAGGTGCCCGGCGGCAAGATCAACGAACTCAGCTTCGTAATCGGTTGAGAAAAACACATTGTGATGGGCCAGCGGAAAGCCGCTGGTGGTGGCGTGGGCGGTCCACACCATCGCGCCAAGGGATCGCGCCGCCGGGACCATGCCGGGCACCGCGCCGCTGACCGCCGCGCCAAACCGGCCATCGGCAATCGCCGCAGGATCAGCGTTGCACACGATTGTCGATGCCGACAACCGCTCACCGCTGGCCAGCACCACGCCCGATGCGCGGCCCTGTTCAACCAGGATTTCGCGCACCGGCTCACCGTAGCGATACTGCGCGCCATTGGCCTTGCCGATTGTCTCCAGCGCGCGCGCCAGGGCGTGCATGCCGCCGTCGATCAACCACACGCCGCGTGCCTCGACATGCGCGATCAGCATCAGCGTGGCGGGGCATTTGAAGGGCGACGAACCGCAATAGGTGGAATAGCGCCCGAACAATTGGCGCAGGCGCGGATCAGGGAAATACTCCCCCAATGCCCCCCATAAGGTCTGGAATGGCCGGGTGGTGAGCAGATCCGCCGGGTTTGCCTTGCCCATTTCCCAGGCGAGCCGCATCGGCCCGGCGCGCTGGCTGCGCAAAAAGGGCTGTCGCAATGATGTGAAAATCTGCTCTGCCTCAGCACAAAAGCGCTGATATCCCCTGGCGGCATCTGCCCCGGCAAAACTGCCGATGGCTGCCTCGCTCGCCGCACGATCCGCGAACAGATCAAGCCGATCATCGCCCCAGGCGTGGCGCGCCAGCGTTGTGGAGGGCGTGAGCGTGATATGATCGTCCAGCGATGCGCCGCAGCTTTCGAAAATTTCGTCGAACACGTCGCGCATCGTGAACACGGTGGGGCCGCCATCGATCAGCGCGCCGCCCGAATCGACCTGGCGCATTTTGCCGCCGGGTGCGCTTGCCGCCTCGATTACCGTTACGTCCAGCCCGCGCGCGGCGAGCAGCGCTGCGCTGGTCAACCCGCCGACCCCGGCCCCGATAACAATAACCTTCTCGCGCTGCATTCCGGCCTTTCCGCGGTTTAGCGAGCTGATGTCGATTGGCACCCCGGAATCATTGACGTCCCTTGATCAACCGTCCAACTTATTGGACATATGAAACCGTCCACAACCAAAGACAATAGCGCATCGCTGCCCTGGCGCGAACGATGGGTCGCCGCGCGCAACCGGGTGCTGGGTGATCCGGGCTTTCAGCGATTTGCCGCACGCTTTGTGCTCACCCGCCCGATTGTGCGCAGCAAAGCGCGGACAATGTTCAACATGGTCGCCGGGTTCACTTATTCCCAGGTGATTGCGGCGTGCATTGAGGTGAAGCTGCTCGACCTGCTGGCCGGTGGTGCGCGCGATCTGGACGATATCGCCGCGCAGGTTGATATCCCGCGCGACGGGGCGGATCGGCTGCTCCGCGCCGCTGCGTCGATTGGCCTTGTCGAGCGGCTGGGGCCGGAACGCTGGGCGTTGGGCGGGGACGGGGCGGCGTTGCGCGGCAACCACGGCATCGCCGAAATGGTGGCGCATCACCGGCTGCTCTATGCCGATCTGGCTGATCCTGTCGCACTGTTGCGGCGCGGGGCGGGCGGTGGTCAGCTGTCGCATTACTGGACCTATGCCGAATCGGTCGGGCAGGGCGAGGGGCATGAGGTGGCGGCCTATTCCGGCCTGATGGCGGCATCGCAACCGCTGATCGCCACGCATGTTATCGACAGTTATGATTTCACGCGCCACCGCCGGATGCTCGATGTCGGCGGGGGGCAGGGAGCGTTTATCGCGGCGGTGGCTGCGCGCACGCCTTCGATAATGCTTGGCCTGTTTGATCTGCCTGCGGTGGGGGTGCGCGCGCGTGCTGCGCTGGATGCGGCGGGGCATGGCCCGCGCGTGACGATTCACGGCGGCAATTTCCTGTCGGATGCGCTGCCGCAGGGGCATGATCTGATCACCCTGATTCGCGTTTTGCACGACCATGATGATTCGCCCGCGATGCAATTGCTGCGCAACATTCGCGCGGCGCTGCCGCCGGGCGGTCGGTTGCTGATCGCCGAACCCATGGCCGAAACGCCGGGCGCAGAGCCTGCCGGGGACGGGTATTTCGGCATGTACCTATGGGCGATGGGATCGGGCCGCCCCCGCAGCATGGCGGAAATTGCTGCAATGCTGCGCGCCGCCGGGTTTCGCACGAGCAAACGCGTGCCCACCCCGCTGCCCCTGACCGTCAGCGCAATTGTGGCAGAGGTTTGACGCAAAAGCGTCCAGATGAGTTGACAATGAAAAGTGTCCAAGTAAGGTGACACCAAGGGCAATCGATCCTAATTGAGGATATGTTTGCCAGGGGAGTGGAATTGGAAACCTTGGCCGTCATTTTGGAAGCACCGGAGACGCTATCGCTGCGTACGATGGGGTTGAATCCGATGGCGGAAGGCGATTTGCTGGTTGAGGTGGCCTGGAGCGGCATCAGCGCAGGCACCGAAAAGCTCCTTTGGTCAGGCCGCATGCCTGCATTTCCGGGCATGGGTTATCCGCTGGTGCCGGGATATGAATCGGTTGGCCGGGTGGTTGATGCGGGCGTCGATGCCCGCTCGCGAATCGGCGAGTGGGTTTTTGTCCCCGGGGCCAATTGCTACACCCACGCTCGCGGCCTGTTCGGCGGCACGGCACGGCGCGTGATTTTGCCCGCCGCCCGCGCAATGCCGGTTGACGAATCGCTGGGCGAAGCGGGCATTTTGATTGCGCTCGCCGCCACTGCCTATCACGCCATTGTAGGTGGTCAGGCGCCTGACCTGATTGTAGGGCACGGCATTCTTGGCCGGTTGATCGCGCGGATTGTGATTGCGGTTGGTGCCCCTGCGCCGACGGTGTGGGAAACCGCTGCAGCGCGCCGGGTTGGTGACTTTGGCTACCGCGTGATTGATCCATCGGAAGATGATCGCAAGGATTACAAGACGATCTGTGACGCCAGCGGTGCGGGCAGCATCCTCGACACGCTGATCGGCCGGCTCGCCAAGGGCGGCGAAGTGGTGCTCGCGGGCTTTTACGACAAGCTGACTTTCTCGTTCCCGCCCGCCTTCATGCGTGAGGCGCGGCTGCGGATTTCGACCGAATTCGTCATCGAAGACCTGCGCGCCACAGCGGCGCTGGTCGATGGCGGTGCGCTCAGCCTTAGCGGTCTGGTTAGCCATGTGCGCCCGGCGGGCGAGGCTGTTGAGGCCTATCCCGCCGCCTTTGGTGACCCGGAATGCCTGAAGATGGTTCTCGACTGGAGAAGTGAATGACGATGCTCGATGTCGATGCTCTGCGCGACGAAGCGGCGCAGGAGCCCGATCCGGTTCACACCGGGGAAGTAACCAAGCAAACGCAGATTATCGCCATTTATGGCAAGGGTGGATCGGGCAAATCATTCGCGCTCGCCAATCTCAGCTACATGATGGCGCAGCAGGGCAAGCGCGTGCTGCTGATCGGTTGCGATCCCAAGAGCGATACGACCAGCCTGTTGTTCGGCGGAAAATCGACGCCGACGATTATCGAAACGTCGAGCAAGAAGAAGCTGGCCGGCGAGGAAATCGGCATCGAGGATGTCTGCTTCCAGCGCGACGGCGTGTTTGCAATGGAGCTGGGCGGACCAGAGGTTGGTCGCGGTTGCGGCGGTCGCGGGATTATCCACGGCTTTGAAACGCTGGAAAAATTGGGCTTCCACGAATGGGGCTTTGATTACGTCCTGCTCGATTTCCTGGGCGACGTGGTCTGTGGCGGCTTTGGCCTGCCGATCGCGCGTGACATGTGCCAAAAGGTGATCGTCGTCGCATCGAACGATCTGCAATCGCTCTATGTCGCCAACAACGTCTGCAAGGCGGTTGAATATTTCCGCAAGATGGGCGGCAATGTCGGCGTGGCCGGCATGATCCTGAACAAGGATGACGGCACCGGCGAAGCCAATGCTTTTGCCGAAGCGGTTGGCATTCCGGTGCTGTGCGCGATCCCGGCGAACGAGGATATCCGCAAGAAATCCGCCAATTACCAGATCATCGGCAAGCCCGGTGGCCAATGGGCGAGCCTGTTCGAGGAACTGGCGATCAACGTGGCCGAAGCACCGCCGCTGCGCCCCGCGCCGCTGGATCAGGACGGTTTGCTGAACCTGTTCAGCGCCGATGTGACGGGTGCCGATTTCACACTGCGGCCCGCCAGTCAGGCGGACATGCGCGGCATGGACTTCGTTGTGAAGCCAACCCTCGAAATCGTTTACGACACGGTCTGATCGTGGATTCGGACACCCCTTCCCGCGAAACTGATCGCATCGATCTTAGCGCTCCCGAAGCGCAGGGTGCTGGCTGCCATGCCGGTGCAGAGACGATGCATGAAGCCGCGTCCAAGGCCGGCAAGTCCGAAATTCTTGATCGTTATGCGACTGATTATCCCAAGGGCCCGCATGATCAGCCACAATCAATGTGCCCGGCGTTCGGATCGCTGCGCGTGGGGCTGCGGATGCGGCGCACCGCGACGGTGCTGTCGGGTTCGGCGTGCTGCGTTTATGGGCTGACCTTCACGTCGCACTTCTATGGCGCGCGTCGCACTGTCGGCTATGTGCCGTTCAGTTCGGAAACGCTGGTTACCGGCAAGCTGTTCGAAGACATTCGCGACGCGGTTCATGATCTTGCTGATCCGGCGCTGTACGACACGATCATCGTCACCAACCTGTGTGTGCCAACCGCTTCGGGCGTGCCGCTGCAGTTGCTGCCTGATCAGATCAACGGCGTCCGCGTGATCGGCATCGACGTTCCCGGTTTCGGCGTGCCAACGCATGCCGAGGCGAAGGACGTGCTGGCAGGCGCAATGCTGTCCTATGCGCGCAAAGAAGCCGAACTTGGCCCGGTTGCCGCGCCGCAAATCCGCCCTGACCGCCCGACCGTAACGCTGTTGGGGGAAATGTTCCCCGCTGACCCGCCGGGCATTGGCATCATGCTGGAGCCATTGGGTCTGGCCGCCGGCCCGGTTGTGCCGACGCGCGAATGGCGGGAGCTGTATTCGGCGCTCGATTGCGCCGTGGTTGCCGCGATCCATCCTTTCTACACCGCCAGCGTGCGTGAATTTGAAGCCGCCGGTCGCAAGGTTGTTGGCTCGGCCCCCGTTGGTCGCGATGGCATCGCCGCCTGGCTCGACGCGATTGGCGCTGCCTGCGGGATTGCGCAGGACAAGATTGACGCATCGAAGAACAAATTCCTGCCAGCGATTGCGGGTGCACTCGCTGCCCGGCCGATCAAGGGC
>JBBSCC010000064.1:0-14313 GCA_038250735.1 Sphingomonadales bacterium
ATCGCCTTTCACGACATCAACCCGCAGGCCCCCACCCACATCCTTGTCATCCCGCGCGGGGCGTTTGTTTCATGGGATGATTTCAGCGCGCGGGGCAGTGACGCAGAGATTGCCGGCTTCGTTCGCGCGGTCGGCACGGTGGCGCGGGCGGCAGGGCTGGTGGCGCCGGGATACCGCCTGCTGGCGAATACCGGGCTGGATGCGCATCAGGAAGTGCCGCATCTGCACGTTCATATCCTTGCCGGACGCCCGCTGGGGCCGATGCTGGCACACACCGTTTGAGTCTTTAGGGGATTGCAAGGGTGGATTTACCCTCTAGGTTCTGTCCCATAACCAGCAGGGCCAATCATGGTCCGCCATCCCCCGGGGGGTTCCGACACAGATGAAATTCGCTAGAACCAAATCGATCGACGCCATTCTCGCTACGGCTGAGAAAAAGGCCCTGCATCGCACGCTTGGAGCCTTCCAGTTGACGCTGTTCGGTATCGGCTGCGTTATCGGTACGGGCATCTTTGTGCTGACCGCCGCTGGCGCGCAAAAGGCCGGGCCTGGCCTGATGCTGGCGTTTGCGATTGCCGGTGCGATCTGCATCGTCGCGGCGCTCTGCTATGCTGAAATTGCTTCGATGCTGCCGGTCGCCGGGTCTGCCTATACCTATACCTATACGGTGATGGGCGAGCTGCTTGCCTGGACGGTCGGCTGGGCGTTGATCCTGGAATATGCGGTTGCGGCAAGCGCCGTTTCTGTCGGTTGGTCTGGCTACTTCACAGGCACCATTCTGAATCAGTTTTTCGGGATAGAGCTACCCGCCTATCTCGCCTCTGCGCCACTGGCGCTAGGCGGCGCTCCGGGCGGATTTATAAACCTGCCCGCCGTTGTCATCGCCCTGCTTGCAACCTGGCTGCTGATGATCGGCACCACCGAATCGGCACGGGTTAATGCGGTGCTCGTTCTTATCAAGGTCACCGCGCTGACCGCGTTCATCTTCCTGACGTTGCCGAGCGACCAGTTCTCCGCCGCCAACTTTAATCCCTTTTTGCCTGCCGGTATCTTTGGCGGCTTTGGCAGCGGCGTCGGCGCAGTGGGCGCGGCTGCCACGATCTTTTTCGCTTATGTCGGTTTCGATGCGGTTTCGACAGCGGCAGAGGAAACCAAGAACCCCCAGCGCAACGTACCGATCGGGTTGATCGGCAGCCTGTTGTTCTGCACCGTGTTCTACATTCTGGTCGCTGCCGGCGCTGTCGGCACCATTGGTGGCCAGCCGATTATGGGCCCAGGCGGCATTCCCTTCCCCGCCGGATCAGAAGAGCTCGCGCGCCAATGCGCGCTGCCGCAATATACCCAGGCGCTGGTCTGCTCAAACGAGGCGCTGGCGCATGTGCTGCGTCAGATTGGTTTCGGCACCGTGGGCAACTTGCTGGGCATCGCGGCCTTTATCGCGCTACCATCAGTGATCCTGATCCTGTTGTTCGGCCAAACGCGCATCTTCTTTGTGATGTCGCGTGATGGCCTGCTGCCTGAAGGTCTGTCGAAAATCCATCCAAAGTGGAAGACACCCTATGTCGTTACTGCGCTTACCGGTGCGGCAGTGGCTTTTGCGGCGGCTTTCCTGCCGGTCGGCAAGTTGGCTGATATCGCCAATGCAGGCACGCTATACGCGTTCATGATGGTGGCGATTGCGGTGATGATGCTGCGGAAATCGGAGCCAAACCGCCAGCGCAGCTTCAAGACGCCCGCCTTGTGGCTGGTTGGACCGGCAACGATTGCCGGCTGCGTTTTCCTGTTCTTCAACCTTCCGTTTGAAGCCATGCTGGTGCTGCCGGCCTGGGGTGCGCTGGGGCTGTTGATCTATTTCGCCTATGGTTACCGCGCGAGCCATGTCGGGCGGGGCATCGTTGAAGTCCCGGCTGACCTTCCGTTGGCCTGAACGAAGGGGAATACCCCAACAAAAAGGGGCCGGGGATCATCTCCCCGGCCCCTTTTTTGTGGCGGCGGTGATGCGTCGGGCTCAGCCCAATTTTGTCGCCATCAATGCCTTTAGATCGACCATGGGTCGCGCACCGAAATGGCTGATAATCTCTGCCGCGCAAATCGCGCCCATCCGCAGCGATGCCTCCAGCCCCAGCCCCTGCGCCTGACCGTGCAAGAAACCAGCGGCGAACAAATCGCCAGCCCCGGTCGTATCGACAATCGCGTCGATTGGCTCGGCAGGCACTTCGGCACGGGAGGTGCCGGCAATCGCCATCGCGCCCTTTTCGCTGCGCGTTACCACCAGCAGCGGCACTTGCGCTGCGGCGCGCGCGACAGCGGCATCAAAATCCTCGGTTTCCATGAGCGACAGGATTTCGGCTTCGTTGGCGAACAAGATGTCGATCAGCCCATCAGCCATCAGCGCGAGGAAATCGGCGCGGTGGCGTGAGATACAGAACACGTCCGAAAGGGTGAAGGCAACGCGCCGCCCCGCCCCGCGTGCGATATCAATCGCCACGCGCATCGCTGCGCGTGGCTCTTCGGGATCCCAAAGATAGCCTTCGAGATACAAGATCGCACTGTCGGCGATCAGATCACGGTCCAGCGCGGCAGCGGGCAGGAACTGTGACGCGCCCAGGAATGTGTTCATTGTCCGCTGGCCATCAGGCGTCACGAAAATCAGGCAACGTGCAGTGGTTGGCTCACCACTGCGCACGGCCGTGTCAAAAGCAACGCCCATCGCGCGAATATCATGCGCGAATACCTGACCGAGCTGATCATCCGCCAACTGGCCGATAAAGCCGCATTTCCCGCCCAGCGCCGCGATACCGGCAACGGTGTTGGCCGCTGAGCCACCGCTTGCCTCAATGCCCGATGCCATCTTGGAATAAAGCGCATCGGCCTCTTGGGGCGAGAACATCAGCTGCATTGAACCCTTGGCCATCCCCTCTGCCGTGATGAAGGCGTCATCTGTATGGGCAAGGACATCAACGATTGCGTTGCCAATGGCGACGACGTCATAACGGGGGTTGGTCACACAGCTCTCCGAACGAATGAATATCGGCGCTCGGTAGAAGCCAGCGCGGCGATGCGCAACTACTGCGCGCCAAGCGGAGCCCGCGGGGCTTGCCGTCGGCCCGTGATCATGGTTCGGCAGGATGGTGTCAAATCAAGGGGCTGGGGTGATGATGGCAGGCAGTGCGCGGACAAAGATGGCGGTGATGCTCGTTCTGGCGACGGCGATGCTGGCGGGTTGCACGACCAGCGGCAGCGCGATTTCGACACGGCCCGATACCACCCCGGTGCCCACCACTATCCGATCTCCGGCAGGGCTAGACCGGGTGATGGGGCGGGAGGCGAATGCGCTGGTCGCGCTGTTCGGCCAGCCCGATGCCGATATTCGGGAGGGCGCTGCCCGCAAGCTGCAATTCACCAGCGCGGCGTGCGTTCTCGACGCGTATCTTTACCCGCGCGGCACTGCCGCCCCCGTCGTGACGCATATCGATTCGCGCCAACCCGATGGCAGCCCCATTGACCGGGCATCATGCATCGCCGCCCTCACCCGCCGCGACGGCGGGAAATAGCCATTCAGCGCCGACCAGCGGGTCGGCTTCGCTTGGCTGGCGCGCGTCGCGTTCAGCCTGCCAGCGTGCTGGATCAAGCTGCCCTAGCGCCCAGATCGCCGCGCCGCGCACTACTGGCGATTCATCATCAAGCAAGCCAATCACCAGCGGCAGCAACGCAGGCGTGCCGCTGTTTCCCGCAGCAATCAGGCAGTTGCGGATCATGCGGTTGCGTCCGATCCGCTTGATCGGCGATCCGGCGAATACGCTGCGAAACCCCGCATCATCCAGCGCGAGCAAATCGGCCAGCGCAGGCGCGGCAAGCTCTGCGCGCGGTGCAAAGGCCAGATTGGCGCGCGCGGCGGCGGCAAATTTGTTCCACGGGCACACCGCCAGGCAATCATCGCAGCCATAGATGCGGTTGCCGATCCCGGAGCGGAACTCCAGCGGAATTGGCCCGGCATGCTCGATCGTCAGATAGGAAATACAGCGTCGCGCATCGAGCCTATAGGGCGCCGGGAACGCATCTGTGGGGCAGGCCTGCTGGCAAGCATTACAGCTCCCACAAAGATCGCGCCCCGGTGCATCAGGCGGCAAATCAAACGTGGTGTAGATAGCCCCCAGAAACAGCCAACTGCCATCGCTGCGGCTGACCAAATTGGTGTGCTTACCCTGCCAGCCCAGCCCCGCCGCCTCCGCCAGCGGCTTTTCCATCACCGGTGCTGTATCGACAAACACCTTCAAATCGCCGCCGCCGGTCTGGACGATCCAGCGGGCCAGCACCTTTAAAGCGCGCTTGACGACATCATGATAATCGCCGCCCTGCGCATACACCGATATCCGCGCGCGATCGCCCGTGGTCGCCAGCGCGAGGGGATCAGTGGCGGGGGCGTAGCTCATCCCCAATGCGATGACGCTGTTCACCTGTGGCCATAATCCGCGTGGGGAAGCGCGTTGATCGGCGCGGCTTTCCATCCAGATCATGTCACCATGCGCACCGTCCGCCAACCATGCGCGCAGCCGCTCGCCTGCTGCCGGTGCAACATCAGCAGACGCGATTCCGCAGGCCGCAAAGCCAAGTTCCGCTGCTTTATCGCGGATTTGTTCAGCGAAAGACTTGTTTTCGTTCATCCTTGCCCGCTACGGTTTTGCCGAAGATGTTCCAAGCTGCGTCGTCCTTGATACTGTCCATCGATAGGGGATTTCCTTGAAAAGCGAACTGGCGATCAGCGCCACCGGCCTGGTCAAGCGTTTTGGCGACAGGCGCGTGGTCGACGGGGTTGATATTGCGGTGCCGATGGGGGCGATTTACGGCGTGCTTGGCCCCAATGGCGCGGGCAAGACGACCACCCTGCGGATGTTGCTGGGCATTATTGAGCCTGACGAGGGGAAACGCAGCCTGCTGGGCCATGCGCGCCCGCGCGAGGCGAGTGACCAGATCGGCTATCTACCTGAAGAACGTGGACTTTATCCGGCAATGAAGGCGCGTGATGCCATCGCGTTTATGGGCGCGCTGCGCGGGCTGGACTGGCGCGAAGGGCGCAAACGTGCCGCAACAATGATGGAAGCCGCTGGCCTGGGCCATGCTGTTGACGACAAAATTCGCAAACTTTCCAAGGGGATGGCACAGCTGGTCCAGTTGCTGGGATCCGTGGTGCATCAACCCGATCTGCTGGTGCTGGACGAGCCGTTTTCGGGGCTGGACCCGGTGAATCAGGAACGGCTGGAGGCGCTGATCATCGCTGAACGGGACCGCGGGGCGACCATATTGTTCTCAACGCATATCATGAGCCATGCCGAGCGTTTGTGCGATGGTTTGGCAATTATTGCGGGCGGAAAGCGCCGTTTTGAGGGCACAGTGGCGCAAGCGCGCGGCATTTTGCCGCAAACGGTGCATTATGTGCCGAAAAATGACGCATTTGGCGCGGAATCGCTGCTGCCTGGCGACGCTTTGCGCGAAAATGAGGGTTGGAAGTTCATGATGCCGCCAACGGGTATCGAAACCCTGCTGAGCACGCTGATCGCCGCCGGCCACGGCATATCCGGCCTGTCGATCGAGCGGCCAGGGCTGCATGATGCCTTCGTCAAAATTGTCGGCCCCGATGCGCTGGAGGGTGGACGATGAAGCGCCAAGCGTCCAACCGCGCCCGTCTGCTCCGCCAGACGTTGACGATCGCACGGCGTGATTTCACCGCGACGGTATTCACGCCGCTGTTTTTGCTGTTCCTGTTGTCGCCGCTGTTCATGGTCGGCTTTGCTGCCGTCGGCGCGCTGGGCGGATCATCGCTGGCGCGCGGCCCCGCCGACAAGGTGCGCATCATCGCCTATGTACCCGCCGAGGATGGCAAGGCGCTGGCCGCCGCCGATGAACGGTTGCGGCGGGTGTTCCGGTCGGCCGATGCGCCGCCGCCCTTCCAGGCCAATCTCGCAGGCCCCAACCCGGCCCGGCAGGCGCGCGCCGCGTTTGAGAATAGCAAGGTGGACGCCACTGCGGTGCTGTACGGCCCGCTCGACAAGCCCCAGATCATCTATGCGCCGCGCGGATCGCGGGCGGCGGATTATCTGGCGCAGCTTGCCGAAACTGCGCTGCGCGATCGGGCGAGCGGCGGGACTGCCGCGTTGAGCGTGGCGACCAAGACGCTGTCGACGCCCGGCAAAAATTCCACGGCGAGCAATAATGCGGCATCGCTTGTCGGGGTGACGGGCATCTTTTTTCTCACCCTGTTCCTGTCGGGCCAGGCCGTCGGCACGATGGCGGAAGAGCGCAGCAACAAGGTGATCGAGATTCTGGCCGCTGCCGTGCCGCTTGAATCGGTGTTTCTAGGCAAGCTGATCGGCATGTTTGGCGTGGCGGTGCTGTTCGTTACCTTTTGGGGCACGCTGATCAGCCAGATCGGGGCGTTGCTGCCCGCCGGCGCTGCGGGCTCGCTCTCTGCCTTTTCGCCAGCCGTGGGGATGCCCGTTTTCATCCTGTTGTTCTGCGCCTATTTCACCATGGCCTATATGTTGTTGGGCGCGGTGTTCCTGGGGGTGGGGGCACAGGCATCCACGATGCGCGAAATCCAGATGCTGTCGCTGCCGATTACGATTGTGCAGATGGTGATGTTTGGCCTGGCCTCCACCGCCGCGTCGCAGCCGGGCACGCCACTGGCGTTGCTGGCGGAGGTTTTCCCGCTCAGTTCGCCCTATGCGATGGCCGCGCATGCCGGCAATTCGCCCGAGTTGTGGCCGCACGCCGCCGCACTCGCCTGGCAGCTTTTGTGGGTAACCATCACCATCTGGGTAGGGGCAGGTGCGTTTCGGCGCGGTGTGCTCAAATCGGGTAGCGGGCGAAAGCCATTTGCCGCCCTGATGCGGCGGACCACGCTGGCGACGCGCCCGGACGCTATTGACACAAATGTAAGTTAGTAGTCTGCTGCTGCCAAAGCAGGAGAGCAGATATGGCAACTTTGGCAGCAGACCCGGCAATCACGCGCGCTGTGGACCCGTTCGACGTTAGCCGGGCAGAATTGTACCGCGACGATGTGTGGCAGGCCCCGTTCCGCCAGCTGCGCGCGCAATCGCCGGTGCATTATGTGCCGCACAGCGATTTTGGCCCCTATTGGTCGGTTTCCACCTACAAACCGATTGTGGAGGTTGAATCGCTGCCTGATGTTTATTCGTCGGAAGTTGGCGGAATCACGCTGGCTGACTTTGATGAAAACATCCCCGGTGCGGTCAAAATGCCGATGTTCATCGCGATGGACCGGCCCAAGCACACCGGCCAGCGCCGCACCGTTGCGCCCGCCTTCACCCCCAGCGAGATGGTGCGGATGAGCGATAACATCCGCGCGCGCACCGCCGAATTGCTTGATGCGCTGCCCTGGGGCGAAGAATTCGACTGGGTTGATACGGTATCGATTGAACTGACCACGCAGATGCTGGCGATATTGTTCGATTTTCCGTGGGAGGATCGCCGCAAGCTGACATTATGGTCGGATTGGGCGGGCGATATCGAGCTGTTCAAGGACCAGGATCAGCGGATGATCCGCCTGCAGCATTTGCACGACTGCGCCACCTATTTCACCGGGTTGTGGAACCAAAAGCTCGGGAAGGAAAAAACCCCCGACCTGATTTCCATGATGATCCATTCAGATGCTATGGCCGAAATGGACCAGATGGAATTTCTGGGCAACCTGATCCTGCTGATCGTTGGCGGCAATGATACAACGCGCAATTCGATGACGGCGGCCGCCTATGGCCTGAGCCTGTTTCCCGACGAGCGCGCCAAGCTGGAAGCTGATCCAACGCTGATCGCCAACACGACGCAGGAAATCATCCGCTGGCAAACGCCGCTTGCCCATATGCGGCGCACCGCAACGCAGGACACGGTGCTGGAGGGCCAACAGATCAAGGCGGGTGACAAGCTGATCCTGTGGTATCTTTCCGCCAATCGCGACGAAGGCGTGTTTGGGGACGATGCCGACAAGATCGTCGTCAACCGCGCCAATGCTCGCCGCCACCTGGCATTTGGCCACGGCATCCACCGCTGCGTGGGCGCGCGACTAGCCGAAATGCAGATCAGCATCCTGTTGGAAGAAATGGCCAAGCGCCGGATGCGCGTGAACGTGGTGGGCGCGCCCGAACACGTCGCGGCTTGCTTCGTCCACGGCTATCGCAAACTGCCGGTGACGATCAGCAAATATTGATGGGCAGCGGTGCCGCGTAACCTTGGCTAACGCTGGTACGAATAGTGTTGTACCGGACGCTCAAGGGAGTTTGACTAGCATGACCGATCGCCGCCAGTTCTTGTCAATTGCCGCTGTGGGATCAGCCGCCGCCGCGCTGTTCGGCTGGCGCACCACGCCTGCAACCGCTGCCGAAAAATTTGAACTGACGCTGAGCGATGTGCAGTGGAAGGCCAAGCTGTCCCCCGCCGCCTATCGCACGCTGCGGCATGAGGCGACCGAATATCCCGGCACCAGCCCGCTGAACCACGAAAAGCGCGCAGGCAGTTTCTGGTGCGCCGGTTGCGCACTGCCGCTGTTTTCATCGACGACCAAGTTCGACAGCGGCACGGGCTGGCCCAGCTTTTGGCAGCCGCTGCCCAATGCCGTGCGCACCCGCGTTGATGGCAGCCTGTTGTTCGAACGCACCGAAGTCCATTGCCGCCGCTGTGGCGGGCATTTGGGCCATGTGTTCGATGACGGCCCCGCGCCCACCGGCAAGCGTTACTGTATGAACGGCGTGGCGATGACATTCCACCCCGGCAAGATTGGGTGATCCCCCAGCCCCGCCATTCGCTTTGAGTGTTTTAGGGCCGTTTGTGAACGAACCGATCCAATAAAATCGCGTCACCCCCGGCGTGACCCCGGGGCCCGCGCTTTGCCCGCCAAGATAGGCGCGGGACCTCGGGTCAAGCCCGGGGTGACGGATACGTTGGTGTGATTGCAATCCGGCCTATCAACAAGCGCTGCGCCTAGGGCGAGGTGTTAGAGCGGCCTGCGTAAAAACTGGATCGCAATGACGGAAGTGATCCAGGATTATGGCGCGATGATCCAAATGCTGCTGTCGTCGCCGTTAAAACCCGGCGTCTTGCACCAATGTCAGGATGCCGCGCTCACCCGTTACACTATGCGCGATCTGCGGGGTCGTTGGCACTTCCAGCGCGTCTTGCGGCGCGCCGTTGCCATAGATGAAGCCCTTGGTGGGATAGACTGTCAGCCCCAGCCCGCCCATCGGGCCAAACCACACACGGACCGCGCTCCAGTCACCGGCTGCCGACACATCGATCGCGCGCACGTCGCGCTCAATGCCGCCGGGGCGTGACCAGTTGGCGTGGGTGAGCAGCACTTCACGGTCGCTGACGATCTGGCTGACCATGGCGACATGGCCGTAGCGCATTTTGGCGGTGGCGGAAAAAGCAAGCACGGCGCCAACCTGCGGTGCCTGACCACGGGCATAACGCCCTGCGGCCTGGCCCCACCATGTCAACGCATTGCCCTGAATTTCGATACCGGACACTTCACGGGCAAATGGCACGCACTGGAGCGTCCGGGCGAATGCCGGGGTGGTTGCCATCAGGGCGCACGATACCACCAGCGCAAAACGCGCTGCCAAAGCCTTGAATGTCATGGACCCCCCAAAGGTGTCTTGTCGGTGTTTGAACGGTGTCTAGCCGCTCGTTGAGCCTCTCAAAGCAGACCGTGCCGAATTGGGAAACCCTTACGCGGCGATGAACGGAACCTTTTCCGACGAACCGTGTTTGGGGGGCGGTGACCCGTCTTTCTTGCCCGCAGATTGCAGCCCGAACGCGGCGATCAGTGTGTTCACACTCGCCAAATCAGGCTTCGCTGGCTATAGCCGCCGCATGCTGAAGCGCGCCGCCATCCTGTTATTTATCGTCTCGCTGGCGGTGAACAGCCGCTGGGTGCTGGGGCCAATCGACTGGATGGTGCTGCCTGCGCTGTTGATCGGCTGGTTCCTGGCCGATCTGGCATCGGGGGTGATCCACATGGCGCTGGATTATTTGCCCTGCCCGCCGGGGATCGGACTGGGCACGATGTTTCATTATTCAGGGTCACGCGAATCGGATGCGTATCTGGCACTGCGGCGAGAGACTTTGGCCAAGATTGGCCCGTTTCAGCGGCTGGTGTTCGATTTCAAAAACCATCACCCGCGCCCCGATGCGCTGGGCCGCCGTTCATTCCTGACCTTGGTCGGATCAACGATATTCGCGGTTGGCCTGCCGGTATCGCTGTTGCTGAACGCCGCGTCGTTTGTGTGGCCAGTGCCGGGCTGGTTCATGGCAGGCACCACGACCCTGTTGGTGGGCGGCGTGCTGGCGCAATATTTCCACGGCACGCTGCACCGCGATGATATTCCCGCCATCGTCCGTGTGATGCGCCGGGTGGGTCTGTTGATGACGCCCGCCGCGCACCAGATTCACCACGACAGCCTGCAACGGGATTTCGCGACCAATTGCGGCTGGTCAAACCCGTTCATCAACCCAGTGTTCCGCTTTTTGCACCGACGCGGGGTGCTGACTGATCAGGGGCTGGAACCAGCCTGATTGCACGCGGTAGGCGTGGCGGGACCCAACTGGCCCTCTAATCACCCCGCCGTCTTTGCCCCCATCCGCTCCAGCCGCGCCAGATGCTCCGCGCGCCCGAACGGAAAGCGCGAATAGATGAATGCCGCCATCCCGTAAAACACGAACAGCAGCACGATGAAGATCAGCGTCAGCCGGTCAACCGTTGCAATCGGCACGTGGCCCGGCTTTGCAGCGGCCGGGAATTGCGCGATGGACAAGATGGCACCGGCCATAAAAATCCCCAGTCCGCCGACCATTTTCTGGACGAAAAAGCTGCCGGAGAAGAACACCCCTTCTGATCGCCTGCCGGTGCGCATTTCGGATTCCTCCACCACATCCGACAGCATCGATGCGCCGATGATGAATGCGCTGACCCCACAGGCAGTGTTGAACGCAAAGATCGTCAGCAAAATCGGCAACAACGCGGGCGAACCCGGCAGCGGGAACGCGCCCATGAACCGCAGGATGTAAGGGCTGATCAGCAGCAGCACGCTCAGGATTGACAGGATCGTGCCCATCCGCGCCTTGTCACCGCCGCGGGTTAATCGCGGGGCCATGATGAAGGCGGCAATCGCGCCTGCCAGCAACGCCAGCGACAGCCATTGATAATCGCCACCGCTGAACAGCCAGACATATTGGTACATGTAGTTGGACAGCGCGAACGAAATGCCCTGCGCGGTATAGGCGCACAGCCCGGCCAGCATCAGGATGACAAACGCCTTGTTCGATACCGTCTGGCGAAACGCACGGAAGTGATCGGCCAGCGTTTCGGTGCTTTCGGCCAGTTTCGGCAGATATTTAATCTCGCCGTGCAACCCCCATGACGACACCAGAATCGCCACCGCCATCACGATTGCCGCCATCGTCGCCATGCTCGAATAGCCGGGGCCGTTCTGCAGCCCCACCGCATGCGTAGCATCGGGCACCAGAAACACGCCATAGGCCAGCGACAACATGCCAAGCCCACCAATCCAGCCAAACAGATAGCGGTAGGAAAACAGCTTGGTCCGCTCATCATAATCAGAGCTGAGTTCAGGCGCGAGCGCAGAGGCGGGGATTTCGAACGCCGACAGCGCAACCCGCACCAGCAGCGCGCTGCCGAACAGGTAAAACAGCAGCCCCATCTCGCTCCACCCGGTCGGCGGATTCCACAACAACAGCCAGCCAATCGCAACCGGGATGGCGGACGCATACATCCATGGGTGCCGCCGCCCCCATTTGCTGCGGGTATGATCAGACAGGAAACCGACGGCGGGGTCGACAAACGCCTCCACCATCATCGCCATCATGATCGCGATGCCCACGCTGGCTGCGGACAGGCCGACGACCTGATTGTAAAACAGCAGCAGGAAGGTGGCGAAGCCATTGTCCTTCACGCCGTATGCAATCGACCCCATCCCGAAAGCCAGGCGGCTGCGCATCGGCAGGATTCGGGCAGCAGGCACCGCTACGGTGATGCTCACTTGAACGCCTCTAGCATGGCGAACAGCGACGGCGTATTCGGGTCCCAGCTATGGCGTGGGCCAATCGTCATCCCGCCATCGACCACGATGTGGGTGCCGGTAACGAAGCTGGCATCGTCACTGGCCAGATACGCGACGGCGGCGGCAATATCTGCCGCAACGCCCGCGCGCTGCAAGGGCTGTGCGCCGCCAGCGAGGCTCCCGATCACGGCATTGGCGCGGTCGCGGTTGTCGCCTGCAATTTCCATCGCGCTGGTGAAGATGTTGGTGGTGATGAACCCCGGGCACACCGCATTCACGCGGATGTGGTGCTGCGCCAGATCAGCCGCCGCCATTTTGGTCAGGTGCAGCACGCCCGCTTTGGCGACGGAATAAGCGGTGGGCGCAGCGCCGGTTTGCAGCGCGGCGATGGAGGCAGTGTTGACGATGGCACCGCCGCCCCGCGCCGCCATTAAGGGGGCAGCATAGCGAATGCCCAGCGCAACCGAGCGCAGCAACAGGTTCTGGGTGTAATCCCATTCATCGGGCGTGATCGCATCAATCTTGGCGCGCGCGCCGCCTGCCCCTGCATTGTTGAACAGCACATCGATGCCGCCCGCTGCATCTGCCGCCAGGATCAGCGCCTCAATATCTTCGGCTTTCGTAACATCGGTACGCTGGAAATGGACGCGGCCATTGGACGTCTGCGCCAGATCAAGCCCGCCGGCTTCATCGATATCGCCTGCCCAAACCTCGGCGCCCTCATCCACCAATCGTAGCACGGTGGCGCGGCCAATGCCCGATGCAGCGCCGGTGACGACGGCCCGCTTGCCCGAAAAACGCATTGCCAACGATCCTCTCATGCTTGTTTTGCCAATCATCCTAGCTGTGACAGATCGCCCCGTCACTCGCTTTTGGAATTTCGGGTTTGTACAACTTGCAGCAATGCGCTGGCTGGGATAGCGCAAGCCAACACTATCAAGAGGATGGTTCCCGTGGCGCTCGACCCAGAAACTTTTGACGCGCTGATCGATATGGTGCGCCGCTTTGTCAGCGAGCGGCTGCGCCCGCTGGAGGGCCAGGTTGAGGCCGATGACGCGATTCCCGCCGACGTGATCGCTGAGATGCGTGGGATGGGGCTATACGGCTTGTCGATCGCAGAGGAATATGGCGGCCTAGGCCTGACGATGAGCGAAGAATGCCGCGTCGCGATTGAGCTTGGCCGCACCACGCCTGCATTCCGATCCACATTCGGCACTAATGTCGGCATCGGCAGCCAGGGGCTGGTGATGGCGGGCACGGCAGAACAAAAATCGCACTGGCTGCCGCGCATCGCCAGCGGTGAAATCGTCACCAGCTTTGCGTTGACCGAGCCTGATGTTGGCAGCGATTCGGGTGCGGTGAAAACCCGCGCTGTAAAAGACGGCAATGTCTATCGGTTGAGCGGCACGAAACGCTACATCACCAATGCCGACAAGGCCGATCTGTTCACCGTGATGGCGCGCACCGGCGATGAACCCGGCGCGCGCGGCGTTTCTGCCTTCCTCGTGCCCCGCAATTTGCCCGGCGTCTCCATCGGCGAGCCCGAAAAGAAAATGGGGCAAAAGGGTGCCAAGGTTGCCGATGTCATCATGGATGATGTCGCCGTGCCCGCCGAAAACCGGCTTGGCGCAGAAGGCGAAGGCTTTAAAATCGCCATGCGCGTGCTGGATCGTGGGCGGCTGCATATCTCGGCTGTCTGCATCGGCGTGGCGGAGCGGCTGATCGCCGATTGCGTGGCTTATGCAACGGAGCGCAAACAGTTCGGCAAGGCGATATCCGAACACCAGCTGATCCAGGCGATGATCGCCGATTCAAAGACCGAGGCGCTGGCCGCGCGTGCGCTGATGCTGGAAACCGCAGCGGCGAAAGATGCCGGCAAGGACGTGGTGATGGAATCGGCCGCGTCGAAATATTATGCCAGCGAAATGGTTGGCCGCGTGGCCGACCGCGCCGTCCAGATTTTCGGCGGCGCTGGGTACATCGCCGATTACGGGATCGAGCGGCTATACCGCGACGTCCGGCTGTTCCGCATTTATGAGGGCACCAGCCAAATCCAGCAGATCATCATCGCGCGTGAGACGATCAAGCGCGGGGGATAGAATTCTCCCTCTCGCTTGCGGGAGGGGTTGGGGGTGGGAAAGCCACAGATACCGCCGCATTTTGGAGAGGCCCACCCCCGGCCCCTCCCGCAGGCGGGAGGGGAGTTTAGACGATGGACACCAGC